>DATFPF010000093.1:0-10600 GCA_035264945.1 Rubrobacter sp. | reverse complement strand
CCACCGTGACGTCGGCGCCTTTTTCTACTTCGCAACCGGCGGCATCTATTTCGATGCGGTCCACCGTTCGATCCGCATTGGAATCGTCCTCGATTATAAGTGCGTCGGCGCCTTGCAATGATTCGGTCGCGGTTGCCGCGGCCTGCGCATCGCCACCCTCTGCCTTTTGGCCACTCCCCTGCAAGGATTGTTCGCTTTTGTCGGAAGCGTCTTTATCCTCCGAGGCGGCCTCTTCCTGGGCGTTCGCCGGGGCCGCGAGCGTCCACGCGAGCACGACGAGTAGGGCGGTTAGGATCATCGCGGCGAGCACGACGCGCGCCTGCGACGTGGCGGTCTTCATGGGCGCACGCCGCATGCTCGGGCCTTCGCCTCGACCGCCCGGGGGACCTCTCTCGGCGACGCCGCGGCCATCATGGCCGGTACGGGAACCATCATCCTCAAGACCCCCCTTTCTTGCAGGCTCGCGTGTGCTTGCTTGGCGACCTCTTGCCCCGCACGGGGACCGGCCGCGCGCCTCGCGGCGATGCGGCTGCATCCTACACGGTTTGGAAAGCCCGCACCACGTCAGGCGAACCACCTTCGGGCGGTCGTTCGGGGGCGACACCGGGGGCCGGGCCGGTCTCGGCGCGGGGGCGTTGCCCCGGCTTTGGGGCGTTCGTGGTAGAAAGCGGTTGGTCAGGCTTCGGAGAAGACCGAAGGCTCCTCGCGGCCGGCGCGGATGCGGGATCCATCGTCCATGCCGAGTGCCCGGACGCTGGCCAGGACGCCGGGCGAGGGGTTCTCGAAGGCGATTTGGTGGGCCTGTATCAGGGACCTCACCACTAGCTCGCGGGCGGACTGCAGGTCGAGGAACGTCACCCCCGAGAGGTCGACCACGACGGGCCTGCCGAACTGGCAGGCGCGATCCAGCATCCTTCGCATGTCAGGCAGGGAGTACGCGTCGAACTCCCCACGCATGCCTACCGTTACCCCCGACCCGAAGACCTCCGCCTGGATGCCGTACAAGGTGCTCCCCTCTCGAACGTTTCCCGACCGCAAACCTAAGACCGGCCGGGGCCGCGAACGGTTACACGGGGACTGGGACATCCGGTACCGCAAGGCGTGTCTCCGGGGGATCGGGTTTGTTAATGTACCGGGTTATGGGACCGCGCACGGGGCTGCCCGTATCCGATCGGCCGCCGGGGAGGTCAGAATAGTGAGTGCCGCGGACCGGAACCTCGCCCTGCGCGCCGCCCGGGGAGACGTCGGCGCCTTCAGCAGCCTGGTCCAGGAACACTCCGGCCTCGTATACAGGATGGCCCTGCGTGTACTCGGAGCCAGGGACGCCCAGGACGCTAGCCAGGAGGTCTGGATCAGGGTCTGGCGCAACATAAAGAGTTTCAGGGGGGATAGCGCCTTCACGACCTGGCTGTACAGGATCACGATGAACACCTGCCTGAGCGTGCGTCAGAAGGAGTCCCGCCGCGGCGAGCGCCAGTACTCGGGCGAGGTGCCGTTCCTTGCCGAGCCCCCCGGCGGCGACGCCGATCCGGAGGCCGCGACCCTGAACTCCGAGCGCCGCGTCGAGATCGAGGCGGCCCTCGAGCACGTAAGGGCCGAGCATAGGGCCGCCCTGGTGCTGCGCCACATGGAGGGCCTCTCCTACGCCGAGATAGCCGAGGTGCTCGGCGTCCCCGACGGGACGGCCAAGGGCTGGGTCAGCCGGGGCCGCGCCGCCATGCTCCTCGCGCTCTCCAAGGAGAACGGCCACGACGGCGCCGGAGGGGCCGGCCCATGATGCCGACGGCCGAGCAGGAGCGCTGGGAGGTGCTGGAGAAGATCGGGGCCTACGCCGCCGGAGAGCTCGAGGGCGAGGAGGCCAGCGAGGCCGAGAGGCTCATCTTCGAGCGCCCGGACTACCGGCGTCTGGCCGAGTCCTACGCCCGCATGCTCGTCATGCTTGACACCTTCGGCAGCGAGACCGTCGAGGTCCCTGAGGCCGTCGTCAACTTCGCCCTCAGGCGGGCCTACGTCTCCGCGTTCATGCGCAGCGCCGAGGTCTTCGTAGGCGCTCTGGGCCGTTCGTACCTCGACGCCTTCGTCTATTATTTGGGGCTGCGCCCGAAGCCGGCGCGCGAGGGCTACGGAGGAGGGATCTAGTGTCGGGAGCGACAAACGACTTTTTGGGCACGCTGGCCGAGTTCGTCCCGCGGCTCGTGGGCGCCGTGGTCGTCCTGCTCGGGGCGCTCGTCGTGGCCCTGCTACTCAAGCGCCTCCTCGCCCGGTTTCTGGAGAGCCTCGGCCTGGACGACCTCTTCGACAGGACGGGCGCCGCCAACTCCCTCTGGCAGCTCGGCTACGAGGGCGGCCCATCGAGCCTGCTCGGCACGGTCCTCTTCTGGGGCGTGATCCTGACCGGCGTGGCCGGCTCCCTCAGCGTCCTAGGCCTCTCCTCGCTGGAGAGCACGATGGACCTGATAGTCAACCTCTCCGGCCGCGCGCTGGTCGCCCTCGTAATCCTCATAGCCGGCACCATGAGCGCCGGCTGGCTCGCCGAGCTCGTCGCCCGCGAGGCCGAGCGCTCGGGCCTGCGCGGCCAGAACGCCTTCAGGCGCGCCGTCTTCTCGACCGTGCTCGCCGTCTCGGCCCTCATAGCCGCAAGCCAGCTCGGCCTGGAGACCTACGTCGTGGTCCTGCTCGCCGTCGTCGTCCTCTCCACCATCGGCCTCGTCACAGCCCTCGCCCTCGGCCAGGGCCTCGCCCTGCTCTCGGGCAACATCGCCGCCGGCCGCTACGTACAGGACGGCACAGAAGTGGGCGACGTGATCTCTGTGGCGGACGTGGAAGGCACCGTGGAAGAGCTCGGCTACGCCTCCATCACCGTCCGCTCCGAGGACGGCAACCTCTACCGCATCCCGAACAAGACGCTCTTGGAGAACGTGGTCCGTAAGAGTAGTTAGGGACCGCGCTTCGCCCTTCGGGGATCCTTTCAGGCCCTCCCCCGCCGGTCGGGGGCGGGCTAGCCCTTGACTTTGAACGTCCAAGCCCTGCCGACGCCGAGCGCGTTGCCGGCCAGGTCCCTGGCGCCGGCGGCGACGGTCACCTTGTAAGTGGTGCCGCGCCGCAGAGGTTGGACGGGGTTGAGGGTCGCCTTGTCGGCGGACGGGTTGAGACTCAGTTTCGCCAGCACCGGGGCAGCACTGCCCGCGCGGGTCAGCCTAAAGTTCGTCCGGTCGAGGCTCGCGGCGTCCATGCCCTCGGAGAAGTTGACCACCACGTTGGCTGAGGCCGAGACGTTGACGGCGCGGTCCTTCGGGGTGAAGGCGAGGACCCTCGGGGCCTCGACGTCCACGGTGAGGGTCCGCCGGACCGAGGGGCCGTCCAGGCGGTTGCCGAAAGCGTCGACGCCGCGGACCTCGAAGACATGCGTGCCCGGCGCAAGCCCGTCCACCGCGTGCTGGTCGGCGCCGGAGCAGGCCCCGAACGGTCCTGGCGTGGTGTTCTCGCCGTAGACGCGGCACTCGAACGTCGCGTCCGGCTCGGTGGAGGAGAAACTCCAGGCGGCGCTGCCGCCGTTGGTGCTGGCGCCATCGGCCGGGCCGGAGGTGATCTCGACGACCGGCGGCGTCCGGTCGACGGTGAACCGGCGCACGACCTCGGTCGTGTTGCCCACCCCGTCCACGGCCCGCGCCGTGAACGCGTAATCGCCGTCGGCCCTCTGCGCGTTCGAGATGGTGTACGGGGCATTGCGGACGTCGCACACCGCGAAGGTCGGCCGGGTGCCCGCCCTCGCGACACCGCACTCGACCCTGGAGACCCCGGTAGTGGCGTCGTCCTCGATCAACGCCCAGGTCATGCTGCTGTCGGGACCGACGACCACGTCGTCTTCCGGACCGTTCACGGTGAGCGTGGGTGCCGTCCGGTCGAGGGTGAAGGTACGCGACCGGGTGAGGGGGTTGCCGGCCTCGTCCCTCACCTGGACGTCGTAGGTGTACGTGCCATCATCCGTAAGGTCCGGGTCGAAGGGCGAGGCGCAAACCTCGAAGGGGCGGACGACGGCGCCTCCCAGCCTGATCTGGCACCGCTGGTTGGCGGCCGGCACGTCGCTATCGGTCGCGAACGCGAGCGGGACGCGGGGGGCGTTGGTGAGGCTGCCATGCGCCGGCGTACTACCCAGCGTCAAGGAGATTTGCCTATCCACGATCACGACGACCTCGGAGAGCGTCGAGGTGTTTCCGACCCCGTCCACAGCCCTGGCGGACACCGTGTGCCGGCCTTCCGTGAGCGTCTGCACGTTCAGATCGGCCGCGTACGGGGCAGCAGTGACCTCGCGCCGCACCGTCCCGTCGACCATAAACTGCACCCTCTGGACGTTGAGATCGTCGGCGGCTGTGGCGCTTACCCTCATGGAACTGCCGAAACTCGCGCCGTTGGCGGGCGCCGTGAGGTCCACGGTCGGCCTGGTGGCGTCGATCCGGATCGGGGCCGTCGTCACGACGGTCTGGTTGTCGGCCTTGTCCGTGGCCCTCACGCTAAACAGGTAGGTCCTGTCGTCGGGACCGTTCGTGACGGAGTGCGAGCCGGCGGCCTCGCAAGGACCGTACGCGAAGTTCGGGGTCCCTTCCGCGGTCCTTACGGCGACGGCGCACTCGACCGTCGCGGGCCCGCTGGTCGCGTCGCCGGAGGCGAAGGTCCACGCCTGCCTCGTGTTCGGGCCGAAGGTCCCGCCGTCGGGGCCACCCGTCAGGCTCAGCGTCGGGTTCGTGCGGTCGATGGTGAAGGCGCGGGTCTTCGTGTCCGTGTTCCCGACGTCGTCCGTCACCCGAACCTCGTAGGCGTAGCGGCCGTCCTGGGCGAGGTCGGGCGCGAAGGGCGAGGTGCACGGGGCGAAGGCCTCCGCCGGGGACCCGGACCGCGTCGCCCGGCATTCGCGCTCCGCCACGTCGGCGTCGGTAGTGAAGGAGAGGGGGGCGGAGGGGGCTCTGGTGAAGCCGTCGGGAGCGGGCGTATCCCCGAGAACAACGTCCGTCCGGAGGTCAACGGTCACGGTCCGCTCGGAGAGGACCGAGCGGTTGCCGACGTCGTCCGTCGCCCTGACCGCGACGGTGTGCTCCGACCCGTGGGCCAGGGCCGCCATGTTCACCGTCGCCGCGTAGGGCGCGGCGTTAGCCGTCGCCCGAACCGCGCCGTCGACCAGGAACTCGACCCGGGGCGCGGCGGAGACGGCGTCGGAGGCCGTGGCCGCGACCTCCATCGAGGCGCCGACCTTCGCGCCCGCGCCCGGCGCCGTCAGGGAAGCGGTCGGTGCGACGGCGTCGATGCGGAAGGAGCGGGTCAGCTCCCGCGTGTTGCCCGCGCCGTCCGTGGCCCGCAGGCCGAAGACATAGGACCCGTCTGGCTTGTTGGAGACCGAGTGGGAGGTACCCGTCGAGCACGGCCCGTAGCTCGGTGCCGCGTTCTGGGCGACGACGCTGCACTCGACCGTGGCCGGCTCGCTCGTCACGTCCGTCGCCGAGAAGGTCCACCTCTGCGTCGTGTTGGGCCCGAAGGTCTGGCCCGCCGGCCCAGCGCTGACGGCGAGGTTCGGCTGGGTGCGGTCGAGGGTGAACGAGCGCGAGAGGGTCCGGGTGTTGCCGAGGTCGTCGGCGACCCGCACCTCGTAGGTGTATCCGCCGTCGTCCGAGAGCGTCGGATCGAAGGGGGAGGCGCAGACGCCGAAGGGCCCTGGCGCCGTCGCCCCGGTCCGGTATGCCCGGCACTGCTGGTTGGCGGCCGGCACGTCGCTATCGGTCGCGAACGTGAGCGGGACGCGGGGGGCGTTGGTGAGGCCGCCCTGCCGGGGCGCCTCGCCCAGCGAGAGCGAGACGTCGCGGTCGACGGTGACGGACCTGGCGTCGGATGTCGCGGCGTTCCCGACGTTGTCGGTGGCGCGGGCGGAGATCGAAGGCGTCGCGCCGTGGACGAGGCCCGAGACGTCGAGCGGCGCCGAGTACGGGGCAGTCGTGTCCGTCGCCCGGACCGCGCCGTCGACCAGGAACTCGACCTCCGCCACGTCGCCGTCGGCGACGGTCGCGGCGGCGTCCACGGAGTTCCTGACCCTCTGGCCGGCCTCGGGACTCGTCAGGGAGACGGTCGGCGCGGTCGCGTCGATGGTGAAGCGTCGGGTGAGCACGCTCTCGTTGCCGGCCCGGTCCGTAGCCTTGACCTTGAACTCGTATGGGCCGCCGGAGAGGTTCGAGACGGAGTGGGCGCCCGCGGCCGAGCAGTTCGCGTAGTTCGGTTGCGGCGCCCCGGCCGCCGTCACGCTGCACTGGAAGCCCGCGGGACCGCTCGTCGTGTCCGGTGCCTGGAAGCTCCAGGTCTGGGTCGTGTTCGGGCCGAACGTCCCGCCGTCGGGTCCGCCGCCGATGGTGAGGTCGGGGGCGGTCCGGTCGAGGGTGAAGGACCGGGAGAGGGTCTTCTCGTTGCCCGCGTCGTCCGTGACCCTGACCTCGTAGGTGTGGGGCCCGTCCTGTGTGAGCGTCGGGGCGTAGGGCGAAGAGCAGGGGGCGAAAGCGCCGGAGTCCGCGCGGCACTCGCGCTTCACGACGTCGGCGTCGGTCGTGAACGAGAGTTCGGCCGGGGAGTCGTTGGTGAGACCGTCGGCCGCCGGCGAGGGGCCGAGCGAGAGCGAGACCTCGCGGTCCAGCGTGACCGTCGAGGCCGAAGAGGAGGCCTCGTTGCCGGAGGCGTCTACCGCGCGCGCGAACACGGCGTGCGAAGTGCCCTGGGCGTAGCCGCTCATGTCGATCTCGGCTGAGTAGGGGGCGGTGGTGTCCGAAGCCCGCGTGGTACCGTCGACGACGAACTCAACGCGGTCGACCCCGAGGTTGTCCGTGGCGGTGGCCTCGACCCGCATGGTGTTTCCGACCTCGACGCCTGGCGCGGGCACGTCGAGCGTGACGGTGGGGTCCGTGACGTCGGCGACGGTGAAGCTCCAGACCTTCGGCTGGCTGTCCGCCTCGTCGGGGTTCGCGTCGAGTTGGTTGCCGGCGACGTCCGTGGCCCCGGTCTCGATGCGGGCCGTGTAGGCGGCGCCCTCGGAGAGCGGCGAGTCCGGGGAGAGGGTCGCCCTGCTCGCCGGGGAATCCTGGTAGGTCACGGCGGCCTCGACGGGCTGCGCGGAGCCTTCCTTCGTCAAGGTGAACGTGGTGGCGTCCACCGTGGCGGGGTCCATGGGCTCGGAGAAGGTCGCCGTTACGTTGTCCGCAGGGTCGACGGTCGCGGCGCCGTCGGCAGGAGATACGGCCACCACCGTGGGCGGGGTGGTGTCCGGCGGTGGCGGCTCCGAGTCCTGCGCCTTCGCCGGCGCGGCCAGAGACGCCAGGGCCAGCGCCAGGGCGAAGGTAAGCACGACAACTACGGCCACGCCGTCTCGCAAACCCTTCGCTGCCTTCGAGGTGATCACGGTGCCAAGCCCCCTCTCCGCCGGCGGATGCCCGCCGGACCGTACACAGAGACCATAAACCTCCGGGTTGGGCGCAACATCCCGTAAATGGGCTAACTTTTTCTAAACGGCTACCGGCCCGCGCCGGTACCCTCTTTCACGCCCCCGGGCCCAGACCGGTGTTACAAAAATAGGTGCGCAAGGAACATAGCCCGCAGGGCGCAGGCGCGGCGTGCCAAGACCAGAGGGAGGCGCACGTGGTGAAGAGAGGGACCAGAAGCGGAGACCCGGCGCACGACGTTCTTGGGTACGAGGGGGGGTCTCTGGAGGCGATCTTCCGCCCGGAGACGGTTGCGGTGATCGGGGCGACCGAGCGGCCGGGGAGCGTGGGGCGCACGATAATGTGGAACCTCGTCTCAAGCCCGTTCGGCGGGACGGTGTTCCCCGTCAACTCGCGGCGCCCTAACGTGCTCGGCATCAAGGCCTACCCTTCGGTCTCCGACGTGCCGCAAAAGGTAGACCTCGCGGTGATCGTGGCCCCCGCCCCGGCGGTGCCGGACATCATCACCGAGTGCGTGGAGGCAGGCGTCGAGGGGGCCATCATCATCTCCGCGGGCTTCAGGGAGACGGGGCCGGAGGGGATCGAGCTAGAGGAGAGGGTCCTGGCCGAGGCCAGGCGGGGCCGGATGAGGATCATCGGCCCAAACTGCCTAGGGGTGATGAACCCGACCACGGGCCTCAACGCCACCTTCGCTGGCGCCATGGCCCGCCCGGGGAGCGTCGGGCTCCTGAGCCAGAGCGGGGCCCTGCTCACGGCCATCCTCGACAGGAGCTTCAGGGAGAACATCGGCTTCTCGAGCATCGTCTCCGTCGGCACCATGATGGACGTTGGCTGGGGAGATTTGATCTACCACCTCGGCGACGACCCGAAGACGAAGAGCATAGTCGTCTACATGGAGTCCGTGGGCGACGCCCGCTCGTTCCTCTCGGCCGCCCGCGAGGTCGCCCTCACCAAACCGATAATAGTCATCAAGGCGGGCCGCACGGAGGCCGCCGGCAAGGCCGCCGCCTCCCACACGGGCTCCCTCACGGGCTCAGACGAGGTGCTCGACGCGGCCTTCGCCCGCAGCGGCGTGCTTCGGGTGGGTGAGATCTCCGAGCTCTTCGCCATGGCAGAGGTCCTCGGCAAGCAGCCCCGCCCCCGCGGCCCGCGCCTGACGATCATCACCAACGCGGGCGGCCCCGGCGTCCTCGCCACGGACGCCCTGATAAACGGCGGCGGCGAGCTCACGGAGATCTCCGAAGAGACCATGGAGAAGCTCAACGCCTTCCTCCCGGCCCCCTGGAGCCGCGGTAACCCCGTCGACGTCCTGGGCGACGCAGACCCGGAGCGCTACGCGAAGACGCTGGAGACCGCCGCGGACGACCCCGAGAGCGACGGCCTGCTTGTCATCCTTACCCCGCAGGACATGACGGACCCGACCGCCACCGCCGAGCGCCTCGTCCCCTACGCGAACAAGACCGGCAAGCCCGTCCTCGCGAGCTGGATGGGCGGGGCCGAGATCTCCGCCGGAGAGTCCGTCCTGAACGGAGCCGGCATCCCGACCTTCGAGTTCCCGGACGCCGCAGCCCGCGCTTTTACCAACATGTGGCGCTACACCTACAACCTGCGCGGCATCTACGAGACCCCGGAACCGACCGACGAGACGGACGCCGACCGCGAGGCGGTCGAAGACCTCATCGCCAACGTCCGGGACTCGGGCCGCAGCATCCTCACCGAGTTCGAGGCGAAGAAGGTCCTCGCCGCCTACGGCATCCCAACCGTCGAGACGGAGGTCGCCCGCAGCGCCGAGGAGGCCGTAAACCTCGCCGAAGGCATGGGATACCCCGTCGTCCTCAAGCTCGACTCCGAGACCATCACCCACAAGACCGACGTCGGCGGCGTCCGCCTGAACCTGCAAGGTGCCGGCGAGGTAAGGGACGCCTTCGAGGGGATGCGCGCCTCCATCCTCGATAACTTCGGGCCCGAGGACTTCGGCGGGGCCGCGGTGCAGCCGATGGTCGACCTCGACGGCTACGAGCTAATAGTCGGCAGCAGCCTGGACCCGCAGTTCGGGCCTGTGCTGCTCTTCGGCTCGGGCGGCTCGCTCGTCGAGGTGTACAGGGACAGGGCGCTGGCGCTGCCGCCGCTGACGACCACCCTCGCCCGCAGGATGATGGAGGGAACCCGCATCTTCGAGGCTTTGGGCGGCGTGCGCGGCCGGGCGCCGGTCGACGTGGTGGCGCTCGAGAAGCTGCTCGTGCGCTTCTCCCAGCTAGTCGTGGAGCAGCCCCGGATCAAGGAGCTCGACATAAACCCCCTGCTCGCCTCCCCCGAGCGCCTCGTCGCCCTCGACGCCCGCGTCGTCCTCCACGACCCCGAGACCGCCGAGGAGGACCTCCCCCAGACGGCCATCCGCCCGTACCCGATCCAGTACGTCTCCGACGAGGAGACCCCAGACGGCGAGCGGATAATGGTCCGCCCTATCCGCCCGGAGGACGAGCCGCTTATGGTCAAGTTCCACGAGACGCTCTCCGAACAGAGCGTCTACATGCGCTACTTCCACATGATGAAGCTCGACCAGCGAACGGCCCACGAGCGCCTGACCCGCATCTGCTTTATAGACTACGACCGCGAGATGGCCCTCGTCGCCGAGCACACCGACCCCGAGTCCGGGGAGCGCGAGATCATGGGCGTCGCCCGCCTCTCCCGCAACGGGGCAGACCCCACGGAGGCCGAGTTCTCCGTCCTCGTCAGCGACCGCTTCCAGCGCAGGGGCGTCGGCACCCTCCTCGTCGAGCGTCTTCTCGAGGTGGGCCGGGACGAAGGCCTCCGCCGCATCACCGCCGAGATCCTGCTCGACAATCGCCCCATGCAACTTATAAGCGAACGCCTCGGCTTCCACCTCCACCGCGATATGGAGGACATGGTAGTGAAGGCGGATCTGGACCTGTATCAGAGGGCTTAGAGGTATAAGGCTCTAGGCTTCAGGTTCCAGGTATCAGGCCCGTTTGTGGGCGCGGCCGGGAGGGAGGCCGCCCCCAGAACGGGGAAGACGCGAGCCGGGTTCCCGCTCGTCAGAAGCGAACCGTTCCCAAGAAGGACCGGTAAGCCCCCGAATCACGACTTTTTCGTGCCCACAGATGCTAATGGTT
>DATFPF010000092.1:0-17306 GCA_035264945.1 Rubrobacter sp. | reverse complement strand
CATCCGCACGGACGAGACTTTGGGCAAGTGCCCGGTGAGCGGGCACGACCTCATAGTCCGCCGCAGCCGCAAGAGCCGCAAGCGCTTCGTCGGCTGCTCGGGCTACCCCGAATGCAACGTTACCTACCCGCTGCCGCAGCGCGGCGAGATCATACCTCTAGGCACTACCTGCGACGCCTGCGGCTCCCCCGAGATAAAGGTGCTAGGCGGCAAGCGCCCCTGGGTGACGTGCATCAACATGGACTGCCCAAAGAAGATCGCCCAGAAGGAGGCGGCGGAGAGAGCCGCGAAGGAACAGCAGGAGGGTGGCGACCCATCCGAGGAGAGTGCCAAAGAGCCGGTGAAGTCCACCACGTAGGCGACGGGCTCGACCTCGCCTCCCAGGAAGAAAGCCCATCCCGAGCCCCGTCACCCCTGACGAGGCTCGCCGGCTACCTCCTCCCGATAGTCATCGCGGCCTTGGTTTGCTATTCTGCCGCTCTTTAGTTAAGGTATACGAAGAAAGCGTTAAAAAGTGAGTAGGCATTGACCCCCATAATCGGCGTAACAGCCACATTGAAAGAGGACGTAGACAAGGTAGCGGAGCGCCCCCTCGGGCATTTCGTGCGGGCCGACCTGGACTACGTGGCGGGGGTGGCAGAGGCCGGCGGGGCGCCGGTGGTGTTGCCGCCTTTGGGCGAGCGCAGGATGGCGGAGGCCGTGATCGGGGGCCTCGACGGCCTCCTTCTGAGCGGCGGGAGCGACCTGGACCCTGGCTACTACGGCGAGGGGCCGCTGCCGGAGCTTGGCCCCACCATCCCCGAGCGTGACGCCTTCGAGGTGGCGCTGCTCGAGGCGGCGCTGGCGCGAGGGATACCGGTGTTCGGGATCTGCCGGGGCCTCCAGGTCCTGAACGTGGTTCTCGGGGGGACGCTCTACCAGGACCTTCCCTCGCAGGTCGGCGGGGAGGTGCTCAAGCACCGCCAGACCACGCCCAAGTGGCAGGCAACCCACGAGGTCGAGGTGAGGGACGGCTCCTACCTGGCCGAGGTCGCGGGCCGGGGGGCGGTGAAGGTCAACTCGTACCACCACCAGGGGATCAAGGACCTCGCCGACGGCCTTGTAGTCTCGGCCCGCTCTTCGGACGGGGTCGTCGAGGCCATCGAGGGGACGGACCTCCCGAACTGCTGGCTCGTAGGCGTCCAGTGGCACGCCGAGGCGATGCGCGGGGCCAGCCGGCAGCAGCGCGCCCTCTTCGAGGCCCACGTCTCCGCCGCCGAGCACCACGCCAGGCGCCAGGCAGCGGCATAGGCGGGGCCGCGCCGGAGCCCCCCAGAGTCGCCCCCGCCCGGGGGCTCTTCGTTACCATCGAGGGGCTGGATTTCTCGGGCAAGTCCACGCTTGTGCGCGCCCTCAAGGACTCTCTGGGCGGCACGAACACGTACTTCACCAGGGAGCCCGGCGGCACGCCGGTAGCCGAGAGGATCCGGGACATCGTTCTCGACCCGGGCGCGGAGATGGAGGCGTGGACTGAGGCCTACCTCTACGCCGCGGCGCGGGCCGACCACGCGCGGGCGGAGATACTGCCCCGCCTCGAGCGCGGGCAGGACGTGGTCTGCGAACGCTACCTCGACTCCAGCCTCGCCTACCAGGGGCTCGGGAGGGGGCTCGGGCTCGACGCCGTGCGCGGGCTCAACTCCTACGCCGTCGGGGCCGTGATGCCAGACAGGACCTTCTACCTGCGCCTCGGGCCCGGGGAGCGCGAGAGGCGTGCGGCGACGCTCGGGGCCCCGCTCGACAGAATCGAGGCCGTCGGCGCGGACTTTATGCGGCGCGTGGAGGAAGGCTTCGACGAGCTGACGAACAGGGAGCCGGGGCGCATCGAGGTCCTCGACGCCACGCGCCCGCCGGGGGAGCTCGCGGGGTTGGTGGTGGAGAGGATGAGGATGCTGCACTACACTCGGGGCGGCGAGGCTCTCTGAGGAGGAGCATGGACCGCGAACCGGACGGGATCGGCCAGTACATGGGCATCGGGGGCGGAGCCGGCGTCGGCGCGGGCCTCGGGGTGACGCTTGGCAACCTGGCGCCCGGCGTTGGTACCGGGACAGCCGTCGGGGCCGGCATCGGCGGGGCGTTTGTGGCGCGGCGGGACGAGGTTGGCTGACACGTTCGACGGCATCGTCGGCAACTCGGGGGCCATCCGACTCCTGGAAGGTGGGCTGGCCGGCGGGCAGGTGACGCACGCCTACCTGTTCTTCGGGCCAGCCGGGGTCGGCAAGCGGACGGTGGCGCGGCGCTTCGGGGCGGCGCTCGTCGCCGGGGGGGACGCGACCGCCGAAGACCGGGCGCTGCGCGGGTTGCACCCGGACCTCGCGGAGATCCGGCCCGAGGGCGCCTTCACGACGATCGGGCAGGTGCGGGAGATCCTTCGCCTCGCCTCCGGCCGGCCCTTCGAGGGCGCCCGCCGGGTCTTTATCCTGGAGGCCGACACGCTGAACGTGCAGGCGGCGAACGCGCTGTTGAAGACGCTGGAGGAGCCGGAGGGGGAGGCCGTCTTCGTGCTGCTCGCGGGCTCCCGCGAGGGGGTGCTGCCCACGATCCTCTCCCGCGCCCGGGCCGTAAGGTTCAACCCCGTTCCCGCGGCGGAGGTCGAGGAGTTCCTGCGCGCCCGAGGGGTGGAGGAGCCCGCGCTGGCTGCGGCGCTCGGCAGGGGCAGCGTCGGGCTGGCGCTTCGCTACGCGGAGGACCCCGAGATCGGGGAGCTGCGCCTTGCGGTCTTCGCGGCAGGGTTCTCCGTCTCGGAGGACTTCGAGGGGCGTTACGGGGCTGTCGAGGGGATCGTGGGCCGGGCCGAGGCCCTTGGCGCGGCCAGGGAGAAGGAGGTCCTTGACGCCGTCGAGGAGCCCGACCGGAGGGCGAAGGACGGGGCGAAGCGGGCCGGCAGGGCCGCTAGGGACGCGGCCGTGCGCGAGGCAATCGACCTTCTTGCCCTTACGTACAGGGACGCGGCTGCCGTGGCGGCCGGGGCCGAGGAGCTGGTGGCCAACGTGGACCGGGTGGAGGATCTGCGGGCCAGGGTGGACGAGCACCCCGGCGCCGACTGGGCCGGGGCGGCGCTGGCCTTGGGGGAAGCCAGGGCTGCGCTTGCGTATAATGTCTCCCCGGAGGCGATCCTGGAGGTGGCGCTATCGCGGATACGGCGGAAAGTACTAGAACCCTTCCCAGGCTCGTCGACGTCCGCATCCCGGGCTGGGGCGTAGCCAGGCTCTGCTACGCCCGCGACCTCGACCTCAGGGTTGGCCACAGGGTCGTCGTCTCGACAGAGGTCGGGGACTTCGTGGGGCGGGTGGCGCTCACGCCCCGCCGCAGGGAAGCCTACGCGGACCCCTACGACATAGTGCGCGTCGTTACCGAGGAGGACGAGCGCGAGGAGGACCGAAACAGGGAGCTTGGGCGCGAGATCCGCGAGGAGGCACGCAAGCTCGCCCGCGACCACCGCATCCGGGGCGTCGAGTTTATAGGGTGCGACGTCTCTCTCGACGGCGAGTACGTCGAGGTCAAGTACCAGGCGGACGAGAAGCAGCTGGACCTGCGTCCGGTCAGGGACGGTCTCCAGCGCGCCTACCGGGCCCAGGTAACGCTCCGCCGCTTCGGTTTTCTGGACCGGTCTGGCGACGCCGGGGGGTGCGACACCTGCGGGCTGCCGCTGTGCTGCGCCACCTGGAGCGGGGCCAGGGACATGGGCCCGGTCAACGTAAGGCTCGCCAAACAGCAGGGAGTAACGCCGAACGAGAAGATCATCGGCTGCTGCGGCGAGGTGAAGTGCTGTATGCGCTACGAGCACGACGCCTACAAGGAGTTCAAGGAGCGCGCGCCGTTCCGCAACTCCATCGTCAAGCTCGGGGAGAGGGAAGGCAAGGTGGTGGACTACTCGATGGTAAGGGACGCGGTGGTCGTCCAGATTGGCCCCAAGCGCTCGGACCAGGAGATAGTGCCCCTCGGCCGCCTCGCCCGCGACAACCCCGGCGTCGAGCCCGCGGACCCGGAAGACTGGGACCTGCCTGAGACGGACGGCACGGACGAAGCCCGGGAAGACTAGGCCCGTGCCGGACAACCTGTGCGACGTGCCGGGCGTGCTCGTCGGCCACGCCACCGACGGGGAGGGCCTCACCGGCTGCACGGTGGTCCTGTTCGAAGACCCGGAGGGCGCGGTCGTGGGCGTGGACGTGCGGGGCTCCTCGCCGGGCACCCGCGAGACGGACCGCCTCGGGCCCATAGGGGCCGTCAGGGGCACCCACGGCCTCCTGCTGACAGGCGGCAGCGCCTTCGGCCTCGCCGCCGCCGACGGCGTCGTCCGCTTCCTGGAGGAGAGGGGGGTGGGCCTCGACATCGGCGTCGCCCGTATCCCGCTCGTCTCCGCGGCCGTCCTCTTCGACCTCGTGGTGGGCGACCCGGCCGCGCGCCCCGATGCCGCGATGGGCTACGAGGCGGCTGCCTCGGCAAAGGCCTGGGATTTCGATCAGGGGAGCGTGGGGGCCGGGACCGGCGCGAGCGTCGGGAAGGCGCTCGGCATGGACCGGGCGATGAAGGGCGGCGTCGGGAGCGCCTCGGTGGATCTTGAGGACGGCCTCGTGGTCGGCGCTGTAGCCGCCGTAAACGCCTTCGGAGACGTCCGCGACCCCGAGACGAACACGACCCTCGCGGGCCCCCGCCTGAAAGACGGCACGCCAGGCGACACGGCCTATCTGTTACCGGAGGCGGCCTCCCGTCTCCGGTGGGGGGAGAACACCACTCTAGGCGTCGTGGCGACCAACGCACGCCTGAGCAAACCGCAGGCGGTAAAAGTGGCCCAGATGGCCCACGACGGCCTCGCCCGCGCCGTCCATCCCGTCCACACCACCGTTGACGGCGACGTCGTCTTCGCCGCCTCCGCGGGCAAGGTCGAGGTCGCGACGGACATCGTCGGCGTCTGGGGCGCCCGCGTCATGCAGGAGGCCATCTTGCGGGCGGTCCGTTCCGCCGAAGGCGTGGCCGGTCTCCTAGCGGTCTCCGAGCTTCCGGACCGGCACGCCCGCTAGGGCGATCCGCGCAAGCGTCGAACCCTCTGAGATCGCGCCCTAAGCAGGCGCGAATACATCAAGGACCGTACCCGTAAAAAACGCGAGGCTCACCGCGACGAACGGCGCCAGCAGGATCACGAGCAAGACGAGCACCGCGGGGCTGACCCGCTTGCGGGCCGCGAGGAAGACCAGCAGCGCTCCTGCCAGGAGAAAGACCAATATCTCTACCGGCCCGACTGCCTCCATAACGAACCCCCCTCATCTTGACAACCCGAAACCCCGAGGCGGCCGGCGGTCCCGAACCCGGAGAGCCGCCTACATGAAGTCCATACTGTGGCCGGTGCGGGAGACGGCCGATGCGCCCCCGGTCTCCGGTGGGGGTTCCGCGACGACCGCTTCGGTGGTCAGGATCAGGGCCCCGATCGAGGCCGCGTTCTCCAGGGCAGAGCGGGAGACCATCGCCGGGTCGGCCACGCCGGCGGAGATCAGGTCCTCGTACTCGCCGGTGAGCGCGTTGAAGCCGACGTCGCCGCCCCGCTCCCTCACCCTGTTTAGCACTATCGACGCGTCGGCGCCGGCGTTCGCGGCGATCTGGCGCAGGGGCTCTTCGAGGGCCCTGTGCACGATCTTCGCCCCCGTCCTCTCGTCGTCTTCGAGCGCGTCGAGCATCCCGGCGACGGCATCCTGGGCGCGCAGGAACGCGACGCCCCCGCCGGGGACGATGCCCTCCTCCAGGGCAGCCCTGGTCGCCGAGAGGGCGTCCTCCACGCGGTGCTTTTTCTCCTTGAGCTCCGTCTCGGTGGCAGCGCCGACCTTGATGATCGCGACGCCGCCGGCGAGCCTCGCGAGACGCTCCTGGAGCTTCTCGCGGTCGAAGTCCGACTCGGTCATCTCCAGCTCGTTTCGGATCTGGTGCGTGCGGCCGGCGATCTCCTCGGGGTTGCCCGTGCCGTCGATGATGACGGTGTCGTCCTTGGTGATGTAGACGCGCCTCGCGCGGCCGAGCTGGCTGATCTGGGTGTTCTCCAGCGTGAGGCCGAGGTCTGCCGTGATGACCTCGCCACCGGTCAGGATCGCGATGTCCTCGAGCATCCTCTTCCTGCGGTCGCCGAAGCTCGGCGCCCTCACGGCGGCCACGGAGAAGGTCCCGCGCACCTTGTTGACGATAAGGGCCGAGAGGGCCTCTCCTTCGAGGTCGTCGCAGATTATGAGGAGCGGTTTACCTGACTGGACCGCGACGTTGAGTACCGGAAGGAGGTCCTGGACGTTGCCGATCTTCTGGCTCGCGAGAAGGATGTAGGGCTCGTCGAGCACCGCCTCCATCGTCTCCTGGTCGGTGACGAAGTAGGGGGAGACGTAGCCCTTGTCGAACTGCATCCCTTCCGTGAACTCGAGCTCCATGCCGAGGGTCTGTCCCTGCTCGACGTTCACGACGCCGTCCTTGCCGACCCTGTCGATGGCGTCGGCGATGACGGAGCCTACCTCCTGTGAGCGGGCGGAGATGGCGCCGACGCGGGAGATCTCCTCACGTCCGGAGATTTCACGCGCCTGGCCCCGGATCGAGCCTACCGCGGCCTCGAGGGCCTTCTCGATGCCGCCCCGCAGGATGACCGGGTTGGCGCCTGCGGCGACGTTCTTGAGGCCCTCGCCCACGATCTTCTGGGCCAGCACGAGGGCGGTCGTCGTCCCGTCGCCAGCCACGTCGTTGGTCTTGGTGGCCACCTCGAGCACAAGTTGGGCGCCCTGGTTCTCGAAGACGTCTTCGAGCTCCACCTGGCGGGCGATGGTTACGCCGTCGTTCGTGATCGTTGGCGTGCCGAACGCCTGGTCTAGCACCACGTACTGCCCCTTGGGGCCGAGCGTTACCCTCACGGCGCCCGCCAGCTTGTTGACGCCCCTCTCCAGCGCCCTGCGGGCGTCGGTGTCGAACTTCAGCTTCTTGTGGGCCACGGCGAGCCTCTCCGCCGCCCCGTGGTGGAACGGCTGTGTCGGTGGTGAGCGCGGGCGGCGGTGTGGCCGCCCGCGCGGCTGGTGCTAGGGCTTCCCGGTTAGGCCGCGGCGCCCTCGGGTACGAGGATCCCGCGCCCGCGCAGGTTGCCGTTGTTGAGGTCCTGCATCGCGTCGTTGACGGCGTCCAGCGGGTAGGTTGAGGTGTGGAGCGTGACGAGGCCGCGGGCCGTCAGGTTCATCAGCTCGGCGAGGTCGTTGTAAGTGCCGACCAGGTTGCCGATGACGCTCCGCTCGGTGGAGATGATGTCTATGGTGGGTATCTCGATCTTGCCGCCGTAGCCGATGACGTAGTGGAAGCCCGCCGGACGGGTCATCTTCCAGGCCTCGTCTTGGGCGCCCCGCTCGCCGACGTAGTCGAAGACGACCTCAGCACCTCCGTTGGTCATCTCGATCACCGTGTCCGCGTAGCCCTCCTGGACCTGCACGGTCTCGTCCGCGCCCCAATCCCTGGCGAGCGCCAGGGCCTCCTCGCTCGGGTCGACCACGATTATGTTCGTCGGCGTCATCGCCCTGAGGCACTGGATACCGATGTGACCGAGGCCCCCGGCGCCGATAACGACGGCGTTGGTGCCGGCGTAGAGTTCTGGCACGGCCTTCCTGACAGCATGGTGGGCTGTAAGGCCCGCGTCCGCGAGCGCTGCGATGTCCTTGGGTTGCAGGATAGGGTCGAGCTTCACGACGCTCCTTGCGCTCGTCCTCAGGAGCTGCGCGAAGCCGCCGTCTTGGGAGATGCCGGGGAAGGCGCCGTTCTCGCACTGCATGTCGCGCCCGGCGCGGCAGTAGTGGCACAGCCCACACGTCATGAGCGGGTGGCAGATCACCGTGTCGCCCGGCTGCACGTTCGTGACCGCCGGCCCGACCTCCTCCACCCACCCCGAGTTCTCGTGCCCGAGCACGTAGGGCAGCAGCGTCCCGTCTGGGTCCTGGATGGGAGCCCACTGGCCCTCGACGACGTGTATGTCCGTCCGGCAGAGCCCCGCCGCACCTACCTTCACTATGACGTCGAGGGGGCCTTGTATCTTCGGCTCTTCTATCTCCTCGACCTTGAGGCTGTCCTTGGGGATGCTGTCGTCGTAGCGGTGCAGCCGGGCAGCCTTCATGCCGTCTTCTCCTCTCTCTCGGGTATGCCGTAGCGCGTGGAGAGGAGGCCGCGGCAGAGGCTCGCGTTCCCCTCGATGCTGACCCGAACCGTCTTGGCGAACCGCAGGTGCTGTACGACCGCCTCCTCTGGCACCCTGTTGCCGTCCGGGTCAACGACGAGCGGCGCCTCGGCCGAGACGTCGAGGCCGAGCTCGGCCCTGCGCTCGAGGTACTTCTCGAACTCGTCGGAGGGGGGGATGTCTTCGAGGCTCATACGGGCGAGCGCCTCGGAGGAGTGGCCGGCGGCGCGCAAGGTCCGGCAGAGTTGCTCCTGGCGGGAGACGAAGCTCTTGCGCCTGAAGATGGTGCGTAGCTCTTCGAGGTCAGGGCTCTCGGTCTCCTTCGGGAAGGCGCCGTCGAAGCCGTGCTGCTCGTTGACGCCGCCGTTGATCTCGCCCGAGGCGTAGTGGTCCTCAAGGAACACCGTCGCGCGCTCCACGCCAGGCACGGAGAGGGCCGCCGCCTGCGCGTCCGCGACCATCAGGTAGGCGAAGTTCGGGGCGCAGAAGTACGTAGGCAGGCGCAGCCGGATGGTGGCGACCTCGCCCTCTATCTCGAGCGAGGAGACGAAGTCCAGGTCTGTTATCGGTTCGTCTAGCTCGGGGTCCCGGACGCCCGAGAGGGCGTCCAGGACCTCGTTGTGGTCAATCATCTCTCGACGGCCGGCTTCTCGTCGACGTCGAAGCCGGTGTCCTGGCCCGCGGTGACCAGCTGCAGCTCTTCGGGGACCTGGATGTCGTAGAGCTTCGCGGCGTTGAGGCCGAGGATCTTGCGCTTGACGTCTGGGGTGATCTCGGCGTAGTCGTCGAACTCCGGGTCCGCGGGGTACTCAAAGTCCGCGAACATCTCGACGAGCCACTTCGGCTGCCAGAGGGCGTAGTCGCTGGAGAAGAGGAGCCGGTCCTCGCCGAGCCAGTACAGGAGCTCGCCGATAATCTGGGCGAAGTACCTGGGCTTGGCGTGAATAAACGGCATAGCCACCGCGAGCCCGCCGTAGACGTTGGGCTCCTGGGTACCTATCCAGCAGAAGTCCTCGAGCCGCGGAAGGCCCACGTGCTCGACTATAAAGTTGAGCTCGGGGTACATCGACGCGACCCGGTCCACGTCAGCCACGTCGAAGGAGTCGCGGTTGAGCGGCCAGATCGTCGGGCCCTTGTGGACGTGTATGTTCTTTACGCCGAGCTCTATGCACTTTTCGAGGTGCTTCAGGGACCACTCGTCGTCGAGGTGCCAGCCCCTGGACTCACCCCGCCACTCGGCGGTGTAGAGCTTGACGCCGGTCGAACCGTACTTCTCGATCTTCCGCTCGAAATCTTCGAGCCCCTTCTGCTCGTAGCGCGGGTCGAAGGAGCTGTTGAGGACGAACTTGTCCGGGTGCTTGTCCCTCAGTTGCCCGTCGCTCTCGGTGGTGTTGAAGCCGTTGGTGTAGAAGTCCGTCAGGTAGGTAGGCTGGAGGATGGCCTTGTCCACGTAGCCGATCTCGAAGAGGTCGTGCATGATGTCCTCTTCGGTGTACTTGCGGTACTTGGCGTAGTCCCAGACGTATTCTTCGGGGCTGAGGTTCTTGTGGTAGTCGTAGAAGCAGCTTATGAAGCCCTCGCCGTACTTGTTAGTGGTGTTCTCCGGGCTCGCGTCCCAGAAGTGGACGTGCCCGTCCACCACGAAATACTTCTCGCCGTCTTTCTCGTACAAGAGATCTCCTCTCCCTATCGGATACGCCGCTCCCCAGCTAAACGTATCCCCAATAACTACGCATACACCGGACAAGACAAAGTGCTTACCCGGGCCTTAGAGGTTGCGCGAATCCTCGAACCGATTCTCTCCTTTCCCAAGGTTGAGACAGTCACAATTATAGGGTCAACCCAGAACCCGGGGCAACAACGCCCTTCGCTTTCCGACAATGTAAGAAAATAGCCGGGGGGCGGGGACGCGGTCCTCCACCCTGTATAGACTGTTGCAAGCGAGGGACGTCCGCCGGGGAACGCGAAGGTCTTTCGCCGCCCATCCGCGAAAGGAGTCCGGGATGCTCGGGGATCACGCGAACAGGCACACTAAGCCCAGGGAGTTCGGGGAGCGCACCCTCAAAGCAGGCAGGATGCTCCACATGTGCCACGAGAACGGGACGGAGGACCCGTGGAACACCGTGGCGATGGCGGTCTGCGCCTTCGAGGGCCTGCACACCAAGGACGGTTGGGAGTACCTCCTGATGAACCGCCGTGACATAGAGGATATCGCCGGTCTCTTCGAGAGAGCCGCCTCCCCGGAGGAATTCCGGGACGGGCTGTTGAAGCTCAAGGAGCGGGGTTAGCCGGGCCCGACGGACGTCCGGGCACAGGGGGCTGTGTGGCGTCTCATGTGGAGAGTAGGGCGGAGGTACGCGGGGCGCTCGCCCGGCTGGGATGGGAGGTTCAGGCGGAGGACACGTCGCCCGGCGAGGTCATCGGGGGGTACGGCAAATACTATCTGATGGTCAGCTTCGGGGACGACGGCCCAACGTCCGTGATCATCTCCTACGTCGGGGGCGGAGGCGGGCTACTCAGCCGCGGCTGGCCCGGTGTGGAACGCCTCCCGACGCCCCAAAAGGTCGTCCGGGCGCTCTCCCACCAGCAGTAAGGCGACCTTAGCGCTTCCCTGGACTTACTGCGGAAAGTCCAGGAGGCCGGCCGGTCCCACTCGTCGGGCGGCAAGGTCGAAACCGTCGATGGGAGTGCACTCGTGGGCACAGGCCGTCTCTTCTGTTCGCGGGTCGACGCCTTAAGAGGGCGGCGCGGTCCGCGTTAGCGGACCTGCCACCCTCTCAGGGAAAAGCTTTGGTTCAGCGAGAGGCTATTGCTTTACCTCCGGTAGCTCGAAACCGATAGCCTCGGCGGCATCCTCAGGGTTGGCGAACAGGAGGACTCGATCATCCTGTTTGACCATCCGCCCGTAGTGGGTTGAGGTCTCGATCTCGAAGTCTTCCGGGGTGAACTCCTCCACGCCCAGGGCCTCGGCTATCTCGTCCATGTCGAACTCGAGTTTGTCGTCGGAATCGATCCGGATCATGGCCGGATACTTGCTGACCTCGACCCCCGGCTTCTCGCCCATTACCTCGGCGATGATGTTGCCTTCGACGCTGGCGCTCATAGTGACGCCGCACCTGTTGGACGAGGTGCGGTGGTTCTCGAACCGTTCTTCGGTGGGCCTTTCGCTCACAGGGTCACCTCCCTTGGCAGCTCTAGTTGGAGATCGGAGAGGATTTCCTCGAACCGGCTCTTGACCTGGTCGTAGGAATCCTCGAAGCTGACCGGATTGACCTCGGGCTCGGACCAGATGGGCGCGAGTCCCTTGGCGGCGGCGACGCTGTAGGGTGTCCAGCGGGCGAGCCATTCTTGCATGAGCTGGCGGTTCTCCTCGCCGTGGACTTCGTCCTCGCCCATGACCCGGAACATCTCCTTGGTGTAGCGGAGGTCGCGCTCGTTGAACTCCCTCTCGCTCACGCCGATCACCGAGCCGGTAAGAGAGTCGCCGTGCAGGGGGGCGAACCGCATCACGAACTGGCTGCGGAACAACTCGCCGACGAGCGGCTCCAGGATAATGTTCGCAGCGAAGGTGGTTTCGGCCCAGTCCTTGGCGTTGATTATGCGCTCCACGTTCTCGCGCACGCCTTGCCAGGACGGATCGTTCATCCAGACCTCCTGATGGATGGTCGGGTCGAACTCGTCCTCGGGGAAGATCTCGCTGATCTCCAGGTTGTAGAGGATTATGTCCTGGGCGGTGCGCAGCTTGTGCATGCAGTTGACGGCGATGGCGTTGTTGAGCATGTTGCTCATGGCGGCCCGCTGCGCCGGCATGAAGACGTACATCCCGAGGCCGTGATCTACGTGCGACCAGGCGCTGACGTGCTTGGCGACTATCGGGAGCCAGCTCTTGTTCCAATACTGGAACACGTTCTCGGACTTGGCGTTCTCGATGCTCTGCATGATCTGGCGTACGGAGTTCGAGTTGTTGACGTAGTACGTCTTCTCCCACTCCTCGTTGGGGTCGCGGAACTCGTGCCAATTGGACGACTTTATGCCCGTCCAATTCGCGTCGTAGCCCAGATCTCCGTTGGGCCAACCGAGGATCCAACCCTGCGTCAGGTACTTGTCGGGGTCGGGCTGGACGTCAACGGTCACGTCCTCGTACTTGGTGGCGCGACGCCCCTTGGGCTCGAAGTAGTTGTAGGTCCGGCTGCCGGACCCCGCGAACTCGGCCGCCCCGGCTTCCGCGTCCGTCAACCGGATGGGGGGTATGCTCCTCGTCCCCCGTCCCGCTGCTTCGGTGATTGCCTTTTCTTCACTCACAGACAGTCAACCATCCTTTCCCAATTGATCTTGCTGTCCGCACGCTGGTCTTTGGATTTGGTGTTCTGCCCGTCAAGGCATAGGCGTCTCCTCTCTCTATCCGAGTCGTTCGGGGGTCTCCGGGCCTTTCACTTCTTTCTTCTTGGACCCTTCCGCTTCCCCCGTGGTGGTGAACTTGTCGAAGTAGATGCTCTCCCGCTCGACGCCCTTCGCCTCGATTACGGGGATGGCGGCGTCGATCATTGGGGGCGGGCCGGCCAGATACGCCTCCGTCTCGCCCAAGTCTCCTTCCAGGCGGTCGAGGACGTCCGTGATCAAACCCGTCTCCCCGTCCCACTCGTCCTCGGGATCCGGCTCCGAGAGCGCCGGCACGAACCGGAAACCGGGCAGCTTCTTCTCCAACGCCGCCAACTCGTCGAGGTAGAAGAGGTCTTTCTTGGTCCTGGCCCCGTAGTAGTAGGTGGCCTTCCGCTCGATGCCCTTCTCGGCCATGTGGTTGAGGATGGACCAGATCGGGGCCATCCCCGAGCCGCCCCCGAGGAAGATGATGTCTCCCTCGGATTTCTCGTGCAGCATGAACATCCCGAAGGGCACCTTCACCTTCATCTTGTCCCCGACCTTGAGCTCCTCGTCCAGGTAACTCGAGAACATCCCGCCCGGATAGATTTTGATGATGAACTCGGCCCGCTCGGCGGAGGACGTGGTGTTGGCCATGGAGTAGGCTCGGTGCTCGTTGCTACCCGGAAGGTAGAGCTCGGCGTACTGCCCCGGGATAAAGTTCATCTCCGGAGGATCCACCAGGTTGAGCACGAGACGCTTTATGTCGTGCGTGAGCGCCTCGACCTCCTGGACCTCGGCGTGGATCATCTGGATCGGGACTCCCGTCTCCAGCATGTCTTCGTGGTAGGCGATGAGCTCGACTTCCAGATCGCCGTAGGCGTAAGACTTGCACAGGAGGACAAAGCCCTCCTCTTCCTCGGTCTCGTTGAGCGCGAAAGTGGAGAATGGGTCCATCTCCATATCGCCGTCCAACAGGAACGCCTTGCACGCCGCGCACTGCCCCTGCCTACAACCATGCATCAACATAACGCCTTGCCGGAACGCCGCATCGAGGACGGTCTCTTCTTCGTCTACCTCGATCTCGATGCCAACCGGCTCAAAGTGAACCTTGTGCTTTTCTCCCATAATGCAGCCCCTCAACCCCTTTTATGCATGATTTTGTGGTGTACGCTCCTAAATCCCCTGTGAACCAGGATCGTATACACGCAGGGGGGACACGTCAAAATTGTGCCAACCAATTCCTCGCGTGTTGGGATTTACGGGGGCGTACAAGAGGTAGGGGGAAATTCCAACAATTTTGGAACCCATCGGCTTCGTCCGGTGGCCCTCTCTTGGCGCCATGATCCCCGTCCTCTCCAGAAACTACTCGGCCACGTGCATCTCACGCCCGTCTTCCCGCCGGGGTTGCTCTGCTCTTGGTGCCCTTTAGTCGCCGGGCGGTGCGTCGAATCCGGGGTTCATCCGGGTCCGAGGACGGCGAGCAGGTCGCCCGGCTCGACGTTCGTGCCAGAGGGGACGGCGAGCCGGGCGACGGTGCCGTCGGTCGGGGCGCTGATGGTGGACTCCATCTTCATCGCCTCTATGGTGGCGATCTGCTGTCCCGCGTCGACGCTCGCACCCTCGTCGACCGTGAGCGTCACGATCCCGGTCATAGGGGCGGCGATGCGGCCGTCGTCTGCGGGGTCAGCCTTCTCCCGTACGGAGGTTTCCGGCTCGAGCGAGTGGTCGCGGACGTCGATCGGGCGCTGCTGGCCGTTGAGCAGGATCAGCAACGTCCGGATGCCCCGTTCGTCCGCGTCCGTGATCGCCTCCAGCCTGACGTAGAGCCGGACCCCTGGCTCGAGGTCGAGGGCTACCTCCTCGCCTTTCTCCAGGCCGTAGAGGAACGCCCTCGTCGGGACGACCGAGACGTCGCCCCAGCGCTCCTCGGCCGCCGCCCGCTCCGATGTGGGGCCTGGGAGCATGAGCCGGTTCAATCGCCCCCGGCGGTCTTCGTCGACGGTGTCGTCTTCCTCCGGGATGCGCCCGTCGGCCTGGCGTTCCTCACGTCCTTCGAGCGCCCGGGAACGGAACGGCTCCGGCCATCCACGGGGCGGTGTGCCCAGTTCGCCGCGCAGGAAGCCGATGACGCTGTCCGGGAGGTCGCGGGAGCCGGGGTCCGACTCGAGGTCGTCGGGGTCTATTCCGGCGGAGAGCGGGTACAGGGCGAGGTCGCCTACCACCTTGCTCGTGGGTGTGATCTTTACCAGATGGCCCAGCAGTTCGTCGCAGCGGGCGTAGAGGCGCTCTATCTCTTCGAAGCGCCCGGCGAGCCCCTGGTCGATTGATTGCTGCCTTAGGTTGGAGAGTTGGCCGCCGGGGATCTCGTGCCGGTACACCGTCCCAGTCGGGGAGCGCAGCCCGGACTCGAAAGGTGCGTACAGCCGTCTCACCGCCTCCCAGTAGGGTTCCAGGTCCCCCAGGGCGTCGAGCGGGAGGCCCGTTTCGCGAACTGTGTGGTCCGTCGCCGCCACGATGGCGGCCAGGGACGGCTGGCTCGTCATGCCCGACATGGGCGCGGCGGCGCCGCCCACCGCGTCCACGCTGGCCTGCACGGCCGCCAGATAGGTCGCGAGTTGGCCCCCGCCGGTGTCGTGGGTGTGCAGGTGCACCGGGGGGTCGAACTCCCGCCGCAAGGCGTCGACGAGGGCGCGCGCGGCCGGTGCCCGCAGGAGGCCCGCCATATCTTTTATGCACAACACGTGGGCGCCTGCCCCCACCAGCCCTTCCGCGAGGCGCAGGTAGTAGTCCAGGGTGTAGAAGCACTCCCGTGGGTCGGAGAGGTCGCCGGTGTAGCAGAGTGCGCCCTCTGCCAGGGCGCCGGCTTCCAGGGTCGCCGTGATGGCGGTGCGCATCCGGTCGACGTCGTTGTTGGCGTCGAAGATGCGGAAGATGTCGAGGCCTGCTGCGTGCGCCTCTTTTACGAAGGCGGAGACGACCTCGGGCGGGTAGGTCGTGTAGCCGAGGACGTTCTGGCCGCGCAGGAGCATCTGCAGGCAGACGTTGGGCAGTGCTTCCCTGATGCGGGAGAGCCGCTCCCACGGCTCTTCGTGCAGGAAGCGTAGGGCCACGTCGAAGGTGGCCCCGCCCCACACCTCCGCGGAGAGGAGTTGGTGCAAGGTGCGCGCCAGGTACGGGGCGACGGCGAGCATGTCGAGGGTCCGCATCCGGGTGGCGAGGAGCGACTGGTGGGCGTCGCGCATCGTTGTATCGGTTACCCCGAGGGCGGCGCTCTCGCGCAGCCGACGGGCGAAGCCTTCCGGGCCGAGTTCCAGCAGCTTCTGGCGGGAGCCTGGGGGGATCACCTTCCGGCAGGTGTGGGAGCTTGAGGCGTGGGTCCGGCGCCGAGGGGGCCGCTCGTGCCGGCGGTTGACGGTGACGTCGGCGAGGAGGTCGAGGAGGCGGCTGGCGCGGTCGCGCCCGGTGGCCGCGGCGGTGAGGCGCGGCCTCTCGTCGATAAATGACGTCGTCGCTTTCCCGGCGAGAAAGTCCCCGTCGGCGAGCACGGCCCTCAGAAATGTGGTGTTGTTCGCCACGCCGCGTATCCGGAACTCGGCGAGCGCCCTTCGGGCGCGGCGGGCCGCGGAGGGCAAGTCCTGGCCGCGGGCGGTGAGCTTCACGAGGAGCGAGTCGAAGTAGGGGCTGACCTCGGCCCCTGCGTAGGCGGTGCCGCCGTCGAGCCGAATGCCGGCCCCGCCTGGCTGGCGGTAGACCGAGATCCTGCCGGTATCAGGACGGAAGTCCTGCGCCGGGTCCTCTGTGGTGACGCGGCACTGCAAAGCCACCCCGCGCTGCCGGATGCCCGCCTGGGAGAGGCCGAGGCCAGAGAGCGTCTCGCCGCCGGCGATCATCAGCTGGGCGTGGACGAGGTCGACATCGGTGGTCTCCTCCGTGACGGTGTGCTCGACCTGGATCCTGGGGTGCATCTCGATAAAGGCGTAGCGCGCGTCCGGTCCGCCCCCCTCGACCAGAAACTCCACGGTGCCCGCGTTCAGGTAGCCGACCCGCCGCGCGAAACGGACCGCGTCCTCGCAGAGCCTGTCGCGCAGGCCTGGGTCCAGGTTTGGGGCCGGCGCCATCTCGAGAACCTTCTGGTGGCGCCGCTGCACGGAGCAGTCCCGCTCGTAGAGGTGGACTACCTCGCCTTCCCCGTCCGCGAGCACCTGCACCTCGATGTGCCGCGGACTGGTAAGGGCCTCTTCCACAAAGACCGTCGGGTCGCCGAACGCGCTCCTCGCCTCGTTAATCGCGGCGCGGACCGCGCCGGCGAGGTCCTCGGGCCGCCCGATCCGTCTGAGGCCCCTGCCGCCGCCGCCGGCGGCCTTCACGAAGACCGGGTAGCCTATCTCCTCTGCGGCGGCCATTGCCTCCTCTGGCCCCGCGACGGCCTCCGAGGCCCGCAGCACCCGGACGCCAGCCTCCCTGGCGGCCTTGCGGGCGCGCACCTTGTCCCCGGTCAGGGAGAGCACCTCGGGTGGCGGGCCGACGAACACCAGGCCCGCCTCCCGGCAGGCCAGGGAGAAGCCGGGCTCTCGGAGAGAAAGCCGTAGCCGGGGTAGACGGCGACCGTGCGGATGCCGAGCTCGTAGGCCGCGCGGAAGGCCCGGATGGCGATCTCCCCGCGGTTGGCGACAAGGACCTTCTCTAGCATCGCGCAAGCTCCCAAAATTGGTAAGCGACCGGACCCCTACCTCTT
>DATFPF010000091.1:0-14242 GCA_035264945.1 Rubrobacter sp. | reverse complement strand
CGGGGGGGAGGAGGTCGCGATGGTCCACTCCGGCTGGCGGGGCACCCTCTCCGGCATCTCAGGCAAGGCAGCCGGCCTGATGCCCGGGGAGGCGAAGCGGGCCTATATAGGGCCGTGCATCCGGGGGTGTTGCTACGAGGTCTCCCGGGAGCTCGCCGACGCCTTCGCCGGGGAGTTCGGGGAGGGCGTGGTCTCGGGGCGCCACCTGTCGTTGCCCGGGGCGATACGGGTCGACCTCGAAAGGGCTGGGGTCGAAGTGGTTGACCTCGGACTGTGCACGGGGTGCAGGCCCGACCTCTACTTCTCTCACCGCAAGCAGAAGCCGGTGACAGGGCGGAGCCTCGCCGCGGTCGTCAAGGCGCCGCGTTGACGACGTACGTGACCGAGGCCGGCATCAGGGAGAGGCTCGCCCGGGTGCGGGAGAACGTAGCCGGGGCCGTGGAGAGGTCGGGGCGTGGGCCCGGGGAGGTGCGGGTGCTCGTGGCGAGCAAGTACTACGCGCCCGAGCAGATAGGCGCGCTCTCGGCCGTGGGGGTTGACCTCGTCGGGGAGAACAGGGCCGAGGACCTCGTCGAGAAGCAGGAGCGGTTCGGGGACGCCTTCGAGTGGCACTTTATAGGGCACGTGCAGCGGCGGAAGGCGAAGATCGTTGCCCCGAGGGTCAGCCTCATCCACTCCGTCGACTCC
This sequence comes from Rubrobacter sp., assembly GCA_035264945.1. Classification (GTDB taxonomy): domain Bacteria; phylum Actinomycetota; class Rubrobacteria; order Rubrobacterales; family Rubrobacteraceae; genus Rubrobacter_D. Next base: position 13,555 of record DATFPF010000091.1, on the reverse strand, counting down.
GTCAAGCTCGTGGAAGAGCTCCGGCGGCGGGCGCCCGAGGGCGGCGTGGAGGTCCTCTTCCAGGTAAACGTCTCGGGGGAGGAGAGCAAGTACGGGGTCTCCGAAGCCGGCGTCGAGGAGTTGCTCGAGGCGGCCGCCGCCACGGGGGGGCGGGTGCGGGCCAGGGGTTTCATGACGCTGGCGCCGTTAGTTGAAGAGGCCGAACGCGTGCGCTATGTTTTCGCGAAACTCAGGTCCATCCGTGATAGGCTACGCGGAAGCTGGAGCCCGCACTTCGATCTCTCCGAGCTTTCGATGGGAATGAGCAGCGACTACGAGGTGGCGGTCGAAGAAGGGGCCACCGTGATCAGGATCGGGCGGATGCTAATCGAGGAGGATGGGCCCGTAAGGAGGCAGGATGGGAGTTAGGGACCGTCTGGACCGGATCGCAGCCTGGTTCGGCTTCGGTGTCGACGAGGACGACTACTACGACGAAGAAGAGGAAGAGGACCGCCGCCAGGTGAACGACGCCTACGCCAATGGTTCGCGGGCGGGCGGGGAGCCCGGGCCCACGGTCCGCCGCCTCGGTCGGTCGGAGCGCTCCTCTGCCTTCGGAACCTCTTTAGGCGACCTCTTCGGCAGCGAGGGGCCGCGCGGCGGCGCCGACCGCTACGCCGGCCAGAACCAGCCCTCGCACCTGCGCCCCGTCCCTGACCAGCGGCCCACCCGCGTGAGCGTGGTGGAGCCCGCCAGCTTCAACGACGCCCAGAACCTCGCGGACCGCTACAAACGCCAGCAGCCCGTGATCCTGAACCTCCAGAACGTGGACGGGGACCTGTCCAGGCGGATGGTCGACTTCTGCTCGGGGCTAACCTACGCGATGGACGGGAACATCCAGTCCGTCGCCAACAGGGTCTTCCTCTTGACCCCGCGCGACGTCGAGGTTAGCGCCGAGGAGCGCAAGCGCATCGCCGAGCGGGCGTTCTTCAACCAGCTCTAGGGCTATCCTCTAGGCTTCCGTGAGGGGGGACTTGCAGAAGGTCGGCATCATAGGGGTCGGCAAGATCGGGGGCTCCCTACTGGTAAGGCTCGCCGAGTCGGGCGACTTCGACCTCTCGGCCAGCGACGTCCACGCCGAGCAACTTGCCTTCTACGAGAAGGCGGGGGTCAGCACCACGCCGTCGAACCTGGAGGTCGCCGAACGGAGCGACCTCGTCTTCGTCGCCGTCAAGCCCTGGGACGTTGGGGCCGTGATGGAGGAGATCTCGCCCGCGATGCGTCCCGAGGGCGGAAAGGCGGTTACGAGCGTGGCCGCCGGCGTGACCATCGCCAACATCTCCGAGAAGCTTCCGGAAGGCGCCGCCGTGCTGCGGGTGATGCCCAACGTGTGCGCCTCGGTCGGGCTCGGGTCGGCCGTGGTGACGGCAAACGAGGCGGGAAGACTGATGCTCGGGGACGTGGTCGAGATCTTCCGCCACGTCGGCGACGTTATGGAGCTGCCGGAGCGCCTCTTCGACGCCGCCACCGCCCTGCACGGCTCGGGACCGGCCTACGTCGCCCTCTTCGCAGACGCGCTCATCCAGGCCGGCGTGCGCCAGGGCATCCCGCGCGACGTGGCAAGGAGGCTCGTCGTCGAGACCATCGGGGGGACGGCGGTGCTGCTCAAGGACAGAAGCGCCCACCAGGTGCGCGACGAGGTGATGACGCCTGGGGGGACAACGGCCGCGGCGTTCGTCGCGATGGAGAAGGCTGGCTTCGTCGGGGCCGTCCACGACGGGGTCGAGGCCGCGACAGAGCAGGCGCGGGGACTCGGGGGATAGCTTTTGCTCTTGCTCCAGCAGTTCGGGTACGACGTCGTGGCCCTCCTCGTGACCCTCGTGGACTACGCGTACTGGATCCTTTTCGGGTTCATCATCGCGTCCATCCTCTTCTCCTGGTTCCCCGGCTACCCGTCCAGCTCGTTCATGCAGGCCGTCTACGACGCGGTAAGGGCCGTCGCGAACCCTATACTCATGCCCATAAGAAGCCGGGTGCCCATGCTCCAGCTCGGGGGGTTCGGGATCGACCTGTCCCCGATCATCGCTATCTTCGGGCTCTCGATCGCCCGGACGTTGCTCACGATTGTTATTGAACAGTTCATTGGACCAGTAGTGGGGTGATGTGAGATGCCGATACGACCGATAGACATCAGGCGCAAAGAGTTCCGCAACGGCTTCCGCGGCTACGACTCGAACCAGGTGGACGACTTCCTGGACACGGTCGCCGACGAGTTCGAGCGCAACTACAACGAGAACCAGCGCATGCGCGAGGAGACGAACAGCCTCCGGGAGCGCCTGCAGCAGTTCGAGGATCTCGAGGGCTCCATCCGGGCAGCCCTCGTCCACGCCGAGCAGGCGGCGAACGACCTCAGGCGCAGCGCGAACCAGGAGGCGGAGGACGTCCGCCAGAGCGCGCGCCGGGAGGCGGAGTTCACGATCAAGGACGCCCAGAGCCGCTCCCACCAGATGCTCGCCGACTCGGCCTCCCGTATAGAGCGGGTCCAGGACTCCTACGAGGCACTTCAGGAGGCCAAGCGGGGCTTCGCCAACGACTTCCGCCACCTGCTGAAGACCTACATGGACATGATGGAGAACATGGAGGTCTCCTCCGCCAGGGAGATAGAGGCCGCCCTGCGCGAGCGGCTGGACACGGAGTCCATAGCCGTGGTCCGCGAGGCCGCCGCCCAGCAGGAGCCGGACGAAACTGCAGAGGACCGGCAGGCCGAGCCAGAACGGCCGGCCTTCGAAGCGACGGCGGGCGCGGACGCGGCCGACCTTGACGACCCCGGCGCCACCAGGCCCATCGAGACCGTGGCGTCATCGGACGAAGGGGCGCAAGAGACGGGACCGCTCGGCGACGAGCCGCGGGAGTTGGACCAGGAGACCCAGGTACTCGGCCAGGGCCAGAGCGTGACCTTCGGGTCAGACACAGACGGGCCGCAGACGGCGCCCGCGGCGGCGGAGGCGCCGGCCGGGGAGCCCGTGGACGAGGAGCCCGTGGACGGAGAGCCCGTCGTGACCGAGCCTGAGGCCGAGCCGTCGACGGCGTCAGGCGCGGCCGCCGGCCCGTCCGACGGTCCGTCCGCGACGACAGACGAGCCAGGGGCCGCAGACGAGGTTGAGCGGGAGGAGCCGACGCTCGCCGAGGAGAGCCGCTCGCACGAGTTCTTCGACCGGGAGGACAAGGAGGAGCAGAAGGACAGCAGGATCTCCCGCGCCAGCCGTTTCCTGCGCAGGCGTGACTAGAGAGGCAAGCGACCCCGTCGTCCCGAAGGGCGAAGGCGCCCTGGTAAGGTTGCGCGTCTCGCCCAACGCGAAGAGCACGGGGCCGCATGGCCTCCACGGGGACGCGGCCCCTCCCGTCGACGGCAAGGCAAACGCCGAGGTGGAGCTTTTCCTTGCCGAAAAGACCGGCGCTTCGCCCTCGCTGGTGCGGGTTGTAAGGGGCCTCTCGGGTAGGGACAAGACCGTGTTCGTGGACGGCGTCGGCGCGGAGAGGGTGCGGGAGGTTCTCGCCCCGCGTCCCCGGTAGCCGCGTGCCACAGAAGAGCTTCGAGGTGGGCCAGGGCGAGGCCGGGGAGAGGCTGGACCGGCTCGCCGCCCGCAGGCTGGACCTCAGCCGCAGCGCCGTGCGGCGACTGCTGGACGACGGGCTGCTGCTCGTGGCCGGCAGGCGGGAGAGCCCATCGTACAAGGTGCGGGACGGGGAGCTCGTCGAGGCCGACGTGCCGGAAGAGGGGCTGGCGCCGGAGGAGATCCCCGTCCCCGTGGTTTTCGAGGACGAGCACCTCGTCGTCGTGGACAAGCCGGCCGGCCTCGTCGTGCATCCGGGCGCGGGCAACCCTTCCGGCACCCTGGTGAACGCGATGTTGGAGAGGGGGATCTCGGGCGGCGGGGATCCCAGCCGACCCGGCGTCGTGCACCGCCTCGACAGGGACACCTCCGGGTTGATGGTCCTCGCCAAAGGCGAGCCGGCCTACTCGCGGCTCGTCGGCATGATGTCCCGGCGGGAGGTGGGCCGGGTCTACCGGGCCGTCGCGGTTGGGATGGGGCTGCCCGAGACGGGGACCATCGAATCCCCGGTCGGGCGGGACCCGGACAACCCTACGCTGATGGCGGCCGGGGTCGGCAAGGAGGCCGTCACGCACTTCGAGAAGCTCGCGGAGGCCGAAGGGCACACGATGCTGCGGGTGCGGCTCGAGACGGGGAGGACGCACCAGATCCGGGTCCACCTCTCGGCCATCGGCCACCCCGTCTACGCAGACCCGCTCTACGGTACCCCAGTACCCGAGCATCGGCTCTGGCTCCACGCCGAGAGGCTCACTTTTCGGCACCCTGTCACCGGCGAGCAGCTGGAGTTCGGGGCGCAGGTCCCTGAAGACCTGCGGCAGGCCGCCCGCTCCCTGGGCCTCGCCTGAACCGCCCGCGCCGCGGGCTCTACCGTGCCCCAACGACCAGGCCGTGGGCTCGTTTTTTCGGTCGGCAGAGGTCGCGTACCGTCCGGTCGAGCGCCGCGCGGGTCCATGGTGAGCGGTGGCCTCGCCCCGTACCGCGCGACCAACCCCCCGGCCCACCGGGACATCAGGAACGTGATGACGACGAACGGCAGGAAGGCGGCCCCGGCGGCCGTCGCCGAGTAGCCGTGGACCTGTATCAGCACGAACGGGAAGATGTACAGCGCCCCGCCGAGCCCGGCGTAGAGCAGCAGCGTCAGCAGGTTCGCCCCCGTGAAGTTCCTGGAGCGGAACAGCGTGAGGGGCATCATCGGCCCCCGGGCGCGCCGCTCACGCGCGACGAAGGCCACGAGGGCGAGGGCGCCGAGGAGCAGGGAAGGGACTATGAGTAGCATCGGAGCGAAAACGTACGATAAGATCTACGACTCCCTGCTGAGTTATACGCAGCCCGCTACTCTGTGGCGATGGCGCAGCTACCGAATCCCGAGAATGCCGTTGTGGAGATGCAAAAGCTCCGCGACTACTGCCTGAGCCCGGAGCATCCGAGGGGAAAGCACAAGGCTAGGGTCTTCACTTCCTCCCTCGGCCTCACTGGCGAGGACTCTGAGGAGCTTCGCCAGGCTCTGCTCTCTGCAGCCGTTTCGGGGGTGGCGACTCTGGCCGAAGAGGACGAGTACGGTCAGAGGTACATGCTAGACTTTGAAATGAGCACCGAGGCAGGTAGTGCCACCGTGCGCAGCGGATGGATCGTCCGCTCCGGTGAGGACTTCCCGAGGTTCACCAGTTGTTGGGTGCTCTAGGAGGAACATGAAAGACGGCGTGGACATCCTGGACGTGGTGGCCCTCAAGGAGGATCTTCCTGAGCGGGGCCTCTACAGGGGGCAGGTCGGGACGGTAGTAGAGGCCCTGGGACCCGGGGTCCTCGAGGTCGAGTTCTCGGATGACGACGGGCGTGCGTACGCTTCCGTCGCTCTAAGGGCCCATCAACTGCTAGTACTCCGTTACGAGCCGGTCGAAGCCGGTTCCTAGTTCTCGACCTTCTCAGTTGTCCCCGCTCGGTGCTCCGTTCGATAACGCTTGAGGATCTCGTTTACCGTGGTCTTCGAGATCCCGAGCTTGTCGGCTATCTTCCTCTGCGAGAGCTTCTCCGAATCCGACAGACGGATTACCTCGTCCGCGTGACTGTCGGAGGGCCTGTAGCCGGCCCTGCGCCCGAAGCTCTGCCCCCGGGCCTTCGCAGCCGCGATCCTGCTCCTGACCCGCTCCCGAAGAAGGTCGTGCTCGAACTCCGCTAGAGATGCCATCAGGTTGGCGATCAGCTTGCCTTGCGGCGTGGAGAGGTCGAACGTCAGCCCCGTCTGCGCGATCAGGGACACGTCCCAGGAGGCGAGTTGCCCCAGCGTGTCCATCAGGTCCTGAGTCGAACGGCCCCACCTGGTCAGCTCCGTCACCAGCACCGCATCCATCCTGCGATCCTGCGCGAGCGACATCACTTTCTTGCGCTCGATAGGCTGTTTGCCCTTCGCTTTCCGGATGCCAGAGAGCGTCTCCCTGAACACCCCGACTATCTTGAAGTCGGCCCTCTCAGCATACTCCCTGAGGTCCCGCTCCTGGCGGTCGTTGTCCTGATCCGAGGTAGAAACTCGACGACTCATCCGACCTTCGCCGACGCGCTCGCGTTGGTGCGAAAGGAGCTGTGGACCCAAGAGCAGACTTTTTTCGGGTTGCCCGCACAGGGCGACACGATAATCCGCGGGACTTCCTTCATAGAACGACTAACCGACGCGGTTTGTTATGCAGCCTAACGGCTAAAGCCGAGCGTGGAGAGACTGTCCGAAAAGCCTCATGAGCGAGCCAACCGTCTCACCATCAGGCGGCTCATCGCCGCGTAGATGAACGCCTCGCCGGTCTCTGCCAGCCTCTCGTAATCCTTGCTCATGCGCCGGTTGTGGGAGATCCAAGAAAACGTCCGCTCCACCACCCAGCGGCGCGGCAGGACGTGGAAACCTTTGGGCGGCAACAGCTTCTGCCAGTCGACCGTTTCGCCTTCCTTGGCCCACTCGGCAGCCCACCGCTTCAGGACCTCCTTGGGGGCAGGTTTACGTGGACGTTCGACGAGGTCCACGCTCCACCCCAAGACCTTCTCTACCCAACCTTTGCCCTTCTCTTCGCCCCTGTAGCCGGCATCCAGCCACAGGTGCTTGAGACGCGGGAATGACTCATTGGCATGCTCGAGCAGCTCCTTGATCCCCTCCTGGTCCACCACATTGGCCACGTGGACCTTGGCTTTGAGCACCAGGCCCTCGGTGTCCACCAGCAGGTGACGTTTCCGCCCCTTCACCTTCTTGCCCCCATCGTAGCCCCGGTCTCCTCCTACTCCGGTGGTCTTCACCGACTGGGAATCCACTATGCCCGCGCTCGGCTGGGGGCCCCTCTTTAGGCGTACCCGCAGGCGATGGCGCAGAGCGGCGTGCAGCCCCTCCCAGGTGCCATCGATGCGCCAGATCCTGAAGTAGTGGTGGACGATCTTCCAGGGCGGGAACTCACGCGGGAGCATGCGCCACTGGCAGCCGCTCTTGAGGAGGTAGAAGACGGCGTCGAGGATCTCGCGCAGGCTATGTACCCTGGGCCGCCCAGGCGCCCTGGGGGTCGGGATGTGGGGCTCTATATAGGACCACTCGGCGTCGGATAGGTCGGTCGGACAAGTCTTTCTCATGCGTGCTAGAGTAGCGAGTCAGCACGCAACTACCCCTTTTCGGACAGTCTCGGAAGGGGCGTTCTCCGAACTTCGCCTTGAAACTGTCTGGAAAGTGGTTCGAGTAGCATCTCGGCAGTGAATTTGACCGGTGTACGAAGGCTGGAGAGCTCGAAACAGGAGCATTTGGACCTTTCCGAAGACCATGCGTCCGTGTCCCTGGGACTTTTCAGACAGTTTCTTGTGGTAATTCTGCGAACTTCGGCTTGAGGGGGTTAGGAGTTTAGCGCGCCAGCGGCCGATCGTTTCGCACGGCGGCCACCACCTCGACGATGGCCGCGCTGGTCGCTCGCGAGTCGCTCCGATCGTACAGCAGGGACGTGTGCGTCGCCCCCTCCACGACACGGTGGATGCTGGTGGACGAGAGGGTGGCCAACTCGTCCTGCAGCCCGAGCCAACCGGGCTCCGATGTGCCCGCGGTGACCACCGCAAGCGGTTTGTTCCCAAGGCTCCCCGGACTCCCCAGTCTGAGCGTTTGGGTGGGGGCAAGAAGCTCTAGTACGCTGGTACTCCATTGTCGCGTCGAGGGGGTGAGCGCGTCTATCTGCGCGCGCTGCTGCTGCGGCAGGTCGGGGGAGGCCGGATCGAGCTCGGACAACAAGCGGACAACCCCGAGCCGCGCCGGCAGGGAAACCCCGAGCCGCACCAGCTTGGGACCCACGGCGGATGCCTGCTTTTGTGGTTCGTTGCTATCCCGTGCTTCCGAGCGCTGGCCGAACTGACCCGGATCGGTAGAGGAATCGACCAAGGTCACGCCTGCCACCTCGTCCGGATACCGGGCGGCGTACGTTTGCATGTACAGGCCGCCGAACGAGTGGCCCACCAGCACGTAAGGGCCTTCGATGCCAGCGCCCTCGAGCAAGGCGTGCAGTTCGCTAGAGACCTGCTTGGCGTCGCGGGGGTCGGGACCCATCTCGCTCCAACCCATCCCCGCGCGGTCGTAGGCGCACACGCGAGTGGTACCGGAGACCTCCCGCTGCACCCTGACCCATTGGGCCGAGAACCCCCCCGATCCCGCATCCAAGACGACGGTCGGGCTTCCCTGGCCCACGCAGTTGATGTGTAAGCGGTAGCCTCCCACGTCGACCATCTCGCCGGGCGGGGGATAGGCTCGCTCGGCACGCTCCGTGGCGATGGCTTGGTAGATCGCCCCGACGACGGCGAGGGCCAAGAGGGCGACGACCAACCCCAGGAGCGCCTTCCCGATCCTCCGCATGATCCTTCTGGGCGTACTGTTGCTCACCACGCTAAGGTTAATCCCCAACGGGCTCTCGTGCTTGTGCCGAAGGCTTATTCACCGGAGCGCGAGGAAGGGTTGTTCCGCGAACTTCGCGCCGAGGGGATTCTCGGAGGTTGTGCACGTAGAGGAGGACTAGCACTCCCGCTCACGGCTTACGGCATACTTCTAGAGGTAAGTCTCTTCATTCAGGCGTAGATGGGAGATGGGATGGACTTTACCGCGACGGCTCGTCGTCTCGGGATCTTCTCGACCGTGGCGACCGTTATCCTGGTAGTCGCGTATGCGGTAACGCTCACCGTGGGGCTATTGTCTCTGCAGTCTTCGCAGGAGCCCATCGGCGACCCGATGTTCACGATCCTCGAGGTATTGATCATCATTATGATGCCGGCGATGGTCGCGCTCATGGTGGCGGTGTATGCTTGGGCGCCGAGGCACGCCAAGACACTCGGTCTTACCGCCGTGGTCTTCATGGGGTTGCTCGCCGGGCTGACGTGCGTCGTGCACTTCTGCATCTTGACCCTGAGCCGCCAGCCCGCGTTCGCCGGACAGCCGTGGCTGCCGTTGGTCCTCTCGTTCGAGTGGCCCTCGGTCACGTACGCGCTGGACATCCTCGCCTGGGACGTCTTCTTCGCGCTCTCTATGTTGTTCGCCGCCCCGGTCTTTCGGGGTAGTCGCCTGGCCGCATGGATCCGCGTGCTGATGATCGCCAGCGGGGCGCTTTCGCTCGCCGGGTTGAGCGGGGTCGTGGTCGGCGACATGCGGCTGCGGAACATCGGCATAGTCGGCTACGTGGGGGTGTTCCCAGTCCTGGCGGCTCTGCTGACAGTCCTGTTCTACAGGACGACGCCGCTAGAGGCCTAACGCACGCAACAGATCCCTCGAATCTTTATTCACCGGAGTGCGCAGAAGGGCAATTCCCGGAAGTCGATATGGGCAGGAGGGCACCCCCGGCGTGTCGTGCAAGCGGAGGGAGGTCCTCCACTTCGCCGGGGGCTTCCTAGCATTATGGGTCGGCCACGATGAGGAGCCGTGAGGCCCGTGTACCGGTTCGGTCACGCCGCCGGTTACCCGCGAAACTCGCGCCGTGCCTCAAGGGGACGTCAGGGGATCCCGGGTGCTCCCCCAGCGAGTGCAGGCCTAGGGCCTCGGCCTCCTCGGGAGAAAGGACGAGGGCCATCTCGGAGGCGCCCTCGCACTCCTCGCAGCGCATCGGGACGTCCGCGCCGCCGTCCGGGCGAGCCCCGAGCTCGCCGCCCTCCTTGGGCACGGGCCCCGAGGAGCCGCAGTCGGGGCAGGTGAGGCCCTTCTCCCGCGCGAGCCGCGCCAGGCGGCGGTTCAGTCGGTCCGTGAGCCAAGCCCTCCTAGCCACGCCAGCAGTCTATCCTACCCCGACACACAGACGCCTACTTCTTGCCCCTATTCGCCCGAGCGCGCGGAAGGATCGTTCCCGGAACTTCTGGCTGAGAGGGTTCTCGGACGTTGGCCAAGAGATAGCCTCCAAGACCGGCCTTCGCCTAGGCGCCCCCCGAAAAGTTAGGTACCCCGCCTAGAGCGTTCTGACGATGCGCCCCCTCCTTCCGGGCGCCATAGTCCCTCCCGACGACTCGTCAAGATAGATCCTCGATCTGGCTCGTTTGCGTGATGCGGTTGGCCCTCGGCGCTTGGTACCGTTGCTGCACCAGCCAGAAGGAGGACCCACAAGGATGAGTGCGGAAGGTCAGAACGCGCGCGGCGGGCTCGCAGGACCCGCGGTGCAAAGGCAGCCGATCGAGGGGGAAATCGGGCAGTACTCCCCGGCGAAGATCCTGGGCGTCTGGGCGGCTGCGGCGCTGCCGATGGCGGCTCTTGCCTGGGTCGTCGCCCCGTTGATCGCGGGCAGGCTCGGCGGGCCCGTCGCCCTGCCGCGCGCCCTCATCGTGAGCCTGACGGTCGGCCTGGTCTGGCAGTTCTTGCTGGTGATGGTCCTGGTTCGCCGGGAGCGTGGCTCGCTGCGCTGGGCGGTCCTCAAGGACGCCCTATGGCTGCGGGCGCCGCAGAGCCCCACGACCGGGCACGCCGGCGGCCGGCTCTGGCTCGTCTTGGTTCCGGCCGTGCTCCTCCTAGCCGCCGAGGAACTCCTCCCCTCGTTCCCGCCGGTTGCCGGCCACGACTTCTCCGCCTTCGTCGGGTCCGGCGCGGGTCAGGCGTTCCTGTCGGGCAACTGGGGCTGGTTCGCCCTCATCGCCGCCCTGATGGTGTTCAACACCGCCCTCGGGGAGGAGCTGCTGTTCCGCGGCCTGCTGCTGCCGCGGATGCGGGGCGCGTTCGGGCGGTGGGACTGGCTCGCCAACGGCGTCCTGTTCGCCTTCTACCACCTGCACGTGCCGTGGGTGATCCCGCAGACCCTGCTCGTGGACACCTTCGCAGAGGCCTACCTATCGCGGCGCTACCGCAGCGCGCTGATCGGGATCATCGTGCACAGCTCCCAGACCGTCGTGTTTTCCGTCCTGCTCCTGCTGCTGGTCCTCCGGTAGCAAGCACGGCCCCCCAGCAAAGGCCTAAGATCTTCTTCGTGCCACAGAGCCCCGAGGACGCCGCTGCCCGCCAGCGGGCCGTGCCGCCGCTGCAGCCCGGGCAGCGCGTACCCGCGCACGGCGCCTGGGAGGTCCGGAGACGTGGGGGTTATGGCACGCTCGGCTGGGCTTGGACGCCCACAGCTTCGGCGGAGGGCCGACGCAGGACACTCCAAGCCATCCAGCCCCCGCCTGCCACCATCAGCAACCCTCCCAAGGGCTGCGTCGGCAGGCTGGCCCCGGTCGTGGCCATCCCGAGCACGGCGCCAAACACGTAGAACACAAGGGCCGAAGCCACCCAGGCGGCCCCGGCCCACCTCGGCAGCGTCCCGGAGCGCCATACGGCCACGCCCAAAAGCACGTTGCCCACAACCAGGAGCAGGATGGCCAGCCCGAAGAGCACCGACATAGCGGAGGAAAACTCCAGCCGCATGACGCCCTGTACGCCCGCCAGGTAGGCCCGCCCGATGGCGTTCAAGGCGAAGGTGGAGACCCCGCCTATAACCAGGCTTAAGGCCTGTCCCACCACCGTCACGACCATGGCCGCCAACCCCAGGCGTCCGGCACGACCGTTGGCGAGGTAGGCCCCGAGGGCGAACACGCCCAAGATCGCGAGGAGCGCGCTGCCCATGGACCCGAACACGTGGGTGAGCAGGTAGTGGTTGGAGCCGACGAAGCGGGCCCAGGCCTCGGGGTGCTCGGCCTGGTCGGGCTGGGGGTCGAGGCTGGACCAGGCGATCAGCGCTCCGGAGACGGGCAGCGCGAACAACCCTACACGCATCCAGTTTGTGGCGTTCTGTGCGGGCATTGGCAAAAACTCCCCTTCTTAGATTTTTGGCCCCTTGTCGGGGTCATGGTCAGCCTACGTCTCTTGGACAGAGCGACGTATCCCCCAAACGAACCATCTTCGACCCTTGTATGGTGTGCGTGGCCGTAGAATCGGCTGTGAGGGCGCGACAGACCGACTGCCCCATGGTCCAGCTCCACTCAGAGACCGTCGAATAGCGAGGGTCGTCGCGCCCCTCTTACCGACAGAGCCCGAACAGTTGCCCGGGACGCCAGCTTCGCTGGCGAGCCCGCATCGGCAAGGCAGGGCCACCAATGGAGGGGAGCAGGAAGATGACGGGAACGCCCACCTACGCGGGTATCGACGTGGCCAAGGACCGCTTGGACGTGGCGCTCCGGCCGAGCGGGGAATACGTGGAGGCCACCAACGACGAGCGGGGCATCGGGTCGGTGGTGCGCCGTCTGCGTAAGTATGACGTGGCGCTCTTGGTACTCGAAGCCACCGGGGGGCTCGAGCAGCCCGCCGCCGCGGCCCTCGCTCTCGCCGGAGTGCCGGTGGCGGTCGTCAACCCCAGGCAGGTCAGGGACTTCGCCAAGGCTACGGGCAAGCTCGGCAAGACCGACCGGCTCGACGCCGCGGCGCTCGCCCACTTCGCCGAGGCGGTGAGGCCACAGCCACGCCCCTTGGCCGACGAGCACACCCGCGAACTCTCGGCCGTGGTGCTCAGGGGGCGCCAGATCCTCGTCATGACGACCGCCGAGGCCAACAGGGCGCGCACGGCCCCGAAGGCCGTGAAAAAGAGGATCGAGGCGCGCCTGCGCTGGCCGAGGAAGGAACTGGCGCGGGTCGACGGCGAGCTGAAGCGGGTGGTGGAGGAGAGCCTGGTGCGGCAGGAGAGGGCGGCCCTCCTCATGAGCGTCCCCGGGGTCGGTCCCACGCTCTCGGCAACGCTGCTGGCGGAGCTGCCCGAACTGGAGCACCTCGACCGCAGGCGGCTCGCCGCGCTGGTCGGGGTGGCGCCCCTCAACCGGGACTCCGGTACCCTACGCGGGATACGCACGGTGTGGGGCGGCCGCTCGGGGGTGAGGACGACCCTTTACATGGCCACCCTGTGCTCCACCCGCCACAACCCCGCGATCCGCGAGTTCTATGGATGCCTGGTGGCCTCCGGCAAGCCGAAAAAGGTAGCGCTCACGGCCCGTATGAGGAAGCTGTTGACCATCTTGGCCGCGATCTTGCGGAACCGGACCCCTTGGCAGCCGCGGTTGCTACCGGACTCCTAGGAGCAGCCGAACGCGCCCGCCGGGGCCCTGGAAGGAGCAAAAGAGTTGGCAAAACCGCTCGATCCTACTTGACATAGAAGACAGTTGCTATTCACCGGAGTGCGCGGGAGGAAGATTCTCCGAAGTCCGCCGGTACGAGGAACGGGGCGGGACCGCGCACAAAAAGAGGGCCGGGGGGTTGGTCCCGGCCCTCAACGTCGCGTTCTGAAGGGCTAGCGCCTTAGGAGTTGGCCCTTATCTTGCGGTCGATCTGCCCGACGAGGGTCTGGCGGTCCTTGTTGTTCTTCTCGAACTCCCGAACCTTCTCGAGCTGCTCCGCGGGGAGGCCGTCTATCCTCCTGGCGACCTCGTCCACGCTCAGCGCGTCGTAGTCGGTGGTCCCGAGCGCGCCAAAGACGGCGGTCCTGAGATCGGCCTCGCGGGTGGTCTGCTCGGTCCTGCGCAGGATGCCCTCGGTCCGCTCGGTG
>DATFPF010000090.1:0-8398 GCA_035264945.1 Rubrobacter sp. | reverse complement strand
CGCGGATCGGGGTTCCCGAGATCTGGCGCCATGATGGGGAGCGAGTGTCGGTCTTTGCTCTGCGGGAGGGCAAGTATGCGGAGGTCGCCGAGAGCGAGGTGCTGCCGCCCCTCTCGGGCCCGGTCCTCTCGCGCTTCGCCGAGGCGAGCAAAACCCTTGGCAGCGCGGCCTGGACGCGCGGGGTGCGCGAGTGGGCACGGAACCACACCCATCCCTCAGATTAAGAGGTTGTCCCGCGCCTGACCTCATAGCCGACCTCCTGCAGCCGCGCCATGAGCCACAACTCGGCCGCCTCCTCATCCCCGCCGACGTACTTCAGGGGCACGCTCATGGCCTGCTCGTCGTCGAGGCCGCCGAAGCGGATGGTTATGGTCTCCGCGTCGCGGGAGACCTTCGCCTCCGGGTAGCGGGCGACGTTCGGCAGTCCGGTGAGCCTCAACGCCTCGTCCACTCGTAGAGCATGGCGGGCATAGTAGCATCTGCCCCCTGCTAAACTTTGCGGCGTGGGTCGGATACGGAGCGACGGATGCTAGAGAAGACCGGCAAGGCCAGGCGCGGGAGCAAGACCAATACGCGGGTGCGGGTCGTCGAGGACGGCCGGGCGCGCGTGAAGTCTGACTACCTAGCGACCGAGGAGCCCATGGAGATCAGGCTCATTACGAGAGAGAGAAGGCAGACCGTCGCCGTGACCATGCGTACCCCCGGGGCTGACTTCGAGCTGGCGGCGGGGTTCCTGTACGGGGAAGGCATCATCTCCTCGCGGGAGGAGATAAAGAAGATCAGCTACTGCGTGGATGCCGACGTCGACGCCGAGCAGCGCTACAACATAGTGAACGTCGAGCTCTGGGCCAACCGCGAGTACGACCTGCGCCCCCTGGAGCGACACTTCTACACCACGAGCGCCTGCGGCGTGTGCGGCAAGGCGAGCCTGGAGCAGCTGGAGCTGCGCGGCTGCCCGGTCGTGGGGCCCGGGCCCGAGGTCTCCGCAGAGACTATCTACTCGTTGCCGGCCAAGCTCAGGGAGGCGCAGGGCCTCTTCGAGGCGACGGGCGGGCTGCACGCGGCGGCGCTCTTCGACGCGGAAGGCGGCCTGCGGGCGCTGCGCGAGGACGTGGGAAGGCACAACGCCACGGACAAGCTGGTCGGGTGGGCGCTGCTCGAAGGAACGCTGCCGCTCTCGGAGAACGTCGTGATGGTCAGCGGTCGGAGCTCGTTCGAGATCCTGCAGAAATGCCTGACGGCCGGGGTGCCCGTCGTCTGCGCCGTCTCCGCGCCGAGCAGCCTCGCCGTGGACGTCGCCAGGGAGTTCGGCATGACGCTCGTCGGGTTCCTGCGCGGCGGGCGGTTCAACACGTACGCCGGTTTTGATAGGATTCGCGTCGAAAAGGGTACAGAGGGCGCCAGATAGGCTGGCGGCAGAACAGCCGGCGGGGATAAAGGGGAGGCTTCCAGAGAGAGCGTTCGCGGTCGTGTTCGTCTACGGTATTTCGACGACGAGGGAGGAGTTCAATGGCAAGCCAGGCGGCAAGCAGTTCGGGGACGGGTAACAGGGTAATCATAGCGATAGCGGGCGTGGTCATGCAGGTCGCGCTCGGGGCGGTCTACGCCTGGAGCGTGTTCCGCGAGGCGTTGACGGAGCAGTACGGCGCCTCTGTCTCCGCGGTCAACTTCACGTTCAGCATCACCATCTTCACGCTCGGGTTCGCGGCGTTCGCCGGGGGGCTGTGGATGGCGAGATCGGGTCCGCGCATCGTGGCGCTCACGGCAGGTGTGCTTTACGGGCTAGGGATCTTCCTGGCGAGCTTCGCCGAGAGTAGCCTCACGCTGCTCTACCTGACCTACGGCCTGATCGCCGGCGCGGGCATCGGGCTCGGCTACATCGTGCCGGTCGCCACGCTCATAAAGTGGTTCCCGGACAAGCGCGGCTTTATCACTGGCATCGCCGTGGCCGGCTTCGGTGGCGGCGCTTTCGCGACGGCGCTGGTCGCCAAGAGCCTCGTCGCCTCCTCTGGCGTGTTCTCGGCCTTCTCCATCCTCGGCATCATCTACCTGGTGATGGTCGTGGGCGGGGGGCTGTTCATGAAGAACCCCCCCGAAGGGTACCGCCCCCCGGGCTGGGAGCCAGACACGGGCGGGAGCGGCGACGGCTCCGGCGCGGACTACGACCTGGGCGGGGCCCTCAAGACGTGGCAGTGGTTCGCGCTGTGGGCGCTGCTGTTCCTCAACGTCACGGCTGGCATCGCCATCATCACGGAGGCCGCGCCGATGGCGTCCACCATCGCGGGTGTCAGCGCCACGGTGGCCGCGGGCCTGGTAAGCATCATCTCCGTCGGCAACGCCCTGGGCAGGTTCTTCTGGGCCTGGTTGTCGGACGCCATAGGCCGCAAGTGGGTCTTCTTCACCATGTTCCTCTTGCAGGCGGTGCTCCTCGTGCTGCTGCCGTTCCTCGGCGCGGCGTCGTTCGTGCTGCTCGCCATCCTCACCTTCGTGATCGTCTCCTGCTACGGCGGGGGCTTCGGCACTATGCCGGCGTTCACGGCCGACTACTTCGGCCCGACCAACGTCGGCAAGGTCTACGGCCTGCTCCTTACCGCGTGGAGCTTCGGCGGCGTGCTCGGGCCGCTCCTGATCTCGTCGATCCTGGACTCCACCGACAGCTACACCCTTGCTTTCTACATCCTCGCCGGGATCATGGTCGCCAGCGCGTTCGTCGCCTATATCGTAAGGCCGCCGACGCGCGGCCCGGAGACCGCCCCGCAAGCGGAGGGCGCAAGAGCCTAGTCATTACCGAGAGCCACGAACTACGTAGAGGAGAGCCGCCGTATAGGGGGCTCTCCTTTTTGGCGCCAAACGCGCATGCTTACCAAGGGAGGTAGGCGAGCATCGCTCTTGTCCGTTTGACCCATAGGTGGGCGAAGAAGTATAGTTGCCACCATCAAGGGGTGAAGGAGTGTGGACCATTTAAGTATTAGATGATCGTGCTACCGAGCGTGGCACAAAAGGGGTGCGGGGATCGCGCGCACCGGTTCGTCGGGGCCAGGATGACGAAAACAAAGCGGAGGAGGATGCAGTGAGCGAGCGCAGCTTGCAAGAAGACGACATTCGCCGGATCGTAAGGGCAGAGACCCAGGGGGCGGGAGAGGTGCCCGCCGAGCCCGGCATAGCGGACCCCGCTCCGCTCGGGCTTGCCGCTTTTGCCCTGACGACCTTCCTTTTGAGCCTCTTCAACGCGGGCCTCCTGAACGAGGCGGGCGAGTCCATAGTCTTCTCCCTGGCACTCTTCTACGGAGGGCTCGCGCAGTTTGCGGCCGGGATGTGGGAGTTCAAGAACAAGAACACCTTCGGCGCGACGGCGTTCTCCTCTTACGGCGCGTTCTGGCTCGCCTTCTGGGGATTGCAGCAGTTCTACCTCGGCGATATACCCGAGGCGCAGGTTGGCCCGGTCGTCGGGTGGTTCCTTATCGCCTGGGGCATCTTTACGGCGTACATGTGGATCGGCTCCTTCAAGGTCAACACGGCCGTGATGGTGGTGTTCCTGCTCCTGACCGCGACGTTCTTCCTGTTGGGCTTGGGGGATCTCCTGGGCGCCACCGCGATCGGCACGATCGGCGGCTACGTCGGTATCGCGACCGCGATCGCCGCGTGGTACGCCTCGGCGGCCGTGGTCATCAACACCAATTTTGGCCGGACGGTCTTGCCTGTCGGGGCGCCCGGCTAGAGAGGAGGCTGGAGAGAAGATGAGCGAAGAACAAGACGGAGGAATCCGCACCTACGAGCCGCCCGAGGACTTCGCTTCGGGGGCGAACGCTAGCGATCCCTCGATCTACGAGAGAGCCGAGCAGGACTTCGAGGGGTTCTGGGAAGGCTTCGCCCGCGAGCTGCACTGGTTCAAGGGGTGGGACAAGGTCCTCAACTGGAACCGGCCGTACGCCGAGTGGTTCGTCGGTGGAAAGCTCAACGTGTCCTACAACTGCCTGGATTACCAGATAGAGCAGGGCCGGGGCGACAAGACCGCCATTTTGTGGGTCGGCGACGAGCCGGACGACTCCAGAACGCTTACCTTCTCCGAGTTGAGAACGGAGGTGTCGAGGTTCGCCAACGCGCTCAAGGGGCTCGGGGTCGGCAAGGGAGATCCCGTGGCGATCTACCTCGGCATGGTCCCAGAGCTACCGATAGCCATGCTGGCGTGCGCCCGCATCGGGGCGCCCCACTCGGTGGTCTTCGGCGGGTTCTCCGCCCAGAGCCTGCGAGACAGGATCAACGACTGCGAGGCGAAGGTCCTCATAACGGCCGACGGCGGCCCGCGAGGCGGGAAGATCGTGCCGCTCAAGCAGAACGCCGACGAGGCCCTCGAGGACACCCCCTCGATCCAGAACTCCATAGTCGTCCGGCGTACGGGGGAGGACGTGCCTTTCCATGAGGGTCGGGATCTCTGGTTTCATGAGCTTGTGGCCGAGGCCGAAGACGAGTGCCCGGCCGAAGAGATGGACGCCGAGGACATCCTCTTCATACTCTACACCTCAGGGTCCACGGGCAAACCCAAGGGCGTCGTACACACCACCGGCGGCTACCTCACCCACGTCTACGCCACCACCAAGTGGGTCTTCGACATTAAAGAAGACGACGTCTACTGGTGTACGGCGGACATAGGCTGGGTCACGGGGCACTCCTACATCGTCTACGGCCCCTTGAGCAACGGCGCGACGAGTCTGATGTACGAGGGCACCCCTACCTATCCCGGTAAAGACCGCATGTGGGAGATAGTCGAGGAGCACGAGGCAAACATCTTCTACACGGCGCCCACGGCCATCCGGGCCCTCCTGAAGCTGGGGAGAGAATACCCGGACCGGCACGATCTCTCCTCCCTGAGGCTACTCGGGACCGTGGGCGAGCCCATTAATCCGAGGGCCTGGGAATGGTATCGCGAGGTCATCGGCGGCGGCCGTTGTCCGGTCGTTGACACCTGGTGGCAGACGGAGACGGGCGGGATCATGATAGCCCCCCTGCCCGGCCTCACGCCGACCAAGCCCGGCAGCGCCACCCGACCGTTCCCAGGCATCAAAGCGGCGATCTACGACGAGGACGGCCGGCCCGTGGAAGGCACCGACACCGGATACCTGGTCGTGGAGAGGCCGTGGCCTGGCATGCTCCGCACCATCTACAAAGACCCGCAACGATACGAAGACACCTACTGGAACGTCTACGAGGGGGTGTACTTCGTCGGGGACGGCGCCCGCCGCGACGAGGACGGTTATTTCTGGATCATGGGCCGGATAGACGACGTGATGAACGTCTCGGGGCACCGTATCTCGACCGCCGAGGTCGAGAGCGCGCTCGTCTCCCACGAGGCCGTCGCCGAAGCCGCGGTGATAGGCAGGAAGGACGAAGACAAGGGCCAGGCCGTCTTCGCCTACGTGACCCTCGAAGGCGAGAGAGAGGGCTCGCAAGAACTCAAGCAAACCCTGCGTCAGCACGTCCGCAAGCAGATCGGAGCCCTTGCCAGCCCGGACGGCATGGTCTTCACCGACGACCTCCCGAAGACCAGGAGCGGCAAGATCATGCGCCGGGTCCTGAGGGCGGTAGCCGAAGGTGACGAGGATCTAGGGGACACCTCGACCCTGGCCGACCCGGACTCCGTCGTGGGCCTGCAGGAACAGGCCAGGCAGCAGACCTGACCGCTCAGGCGCCGTGCAACCGGAGCCCCCGCCTCTTACCGGCTGGGGCTCTTCTTGTATGCTCGTCTTGAGAGCGGAGAGGAGAGCGTGGAGATAACGGTCCGTCACGCAGAGCCGACAGACTATAAGGCCATGCACCGCATCATGAGCGGCCCGCGGGCACGCTTCAGCTGCCGCTGCAGTCGGCGGAGGCGTGGCGCGGGCGGCTCGCGGAGCCACCCGACGGGCTATTCTTGTTGGTGGCTTGCGTGGGGGGAGAGGTGATCGGAAACCTCGGCCTCGAGACCTTACCCAACCGACCACGCGTACGGCATGCCGGAAGCATAGGTATGGCCGTGCGCGACGATTGGCAGGGAAAGGGCGTCGGGACGGAGCTGATGCGGGCAGCGCTCGACCTCACGGACAACTGGCTCGACCTCTCCAGAGTCCAGCTAGAAGTCTATACGGACAACGCCGCAGGCATAGCCCTCTACGAGAAGTTCGGCTTCGAGATAGAAGGAACCCACCGCCGCTACGCCTTCCGCGACGGTGGGTTCGTCGATGCCTACTCCATGGCCCGTCTAAAGGACGGACCCTAGTCGAGCGAGGCGTTCACCTGGACGTCGACGTTGCCGCGCAGGGCGTTGGTGACGGGGCAGACCTGGTCGGCCTGCTCAACGGCCTGCTGGAAGCCGTCGGCGTCGATGCCGGGTACGCGACCGTGGACCTCGAGGGTCTCGGTGGTGATCTTGAGGCTGCCCATGTCGAGCACGCAGGTGGCGGTTATCCTCAGCTCCTCCGGGTCGTTGCCGCCCTCGTGGAGCACGTTGGAGAGCGCCATCGCGTAGCAGCTCGCGTGGGCCGCCGCTATCAGCTCCTCTGGCGAGGTGTTGCCGTTCGGGTTCTCGGTCCGCGTGGCGAAGCTTACGTTCGCCCCGGACCAGGCGCCGCTGCTCGCCAGGTCGAAGGTGCCGGACCCGCTCTGCAGGTCCCCGTTCCAGACCACTTCCGCGCGCCGTTCCGCAGTGGGCATGCTGCTCTCCTATCTGTTTTCTCGGATACTACGCCGTCAATCCTACCCACGAGGAGCGCGATCTAATCTTCCAGCGTGGTGTTTACCCTCACCTCGACGTTGTCTTTGAGGGCGATCGAGACGGGGCAGATCTGGTGCGCGTCCTCGGCGGCGCTCCGGAAGCCGTCGGCGTCGAGGTCGGGGACGCGGCCGCTGACGTCGAGGTCCATCGTGGTGATCCTGAACCCCTCGGAGACCGCGTCAAGGGTGCAGGCGGCCTGGACGTCTATGTTCTCGGGTGGCGTGCCGCGCTCGGCCAGGACCAGCGAGAGGGCCATCGCGTAGCAGCTCGCGTGTGCGGCGGCCATCAGCTCCTCTGGGCTCGTGCTCTCCTCTTCCGGGCTAGTGCGGGAGGACCAGGTGACGGGGATCTCACCCACCATCCAACTGCCCACGGTGAAGCTGCCCCGGCCCTCTTCGAGTGTCCCCTTCCAACCGACCTCGGCCCGCCTCCGCGCCAGCGACATAGCTTCCTCCAGTCCGTGTACGAGAACGAATGCTACCAGAGCCCAAGGGGACGGCTAGCCCTCGCGCGCGGCCTCCTCGATCATGCTCCGGTAGGCCCCCGGGTCGTCCCCCTCCAGGCGCACGGCGTCAACGGTGGTGATCCTCCCGCCGAACAGGAAAGCCGTCTGGCGCAGGGAAGACTCGAGGTCGAACGGATCGAGGGCCGAGGTGGCGTCCTTGGGGATCACGACGTCGTACCATCGCAGGGCCGCGCTCGCCGCCGTGTAATGGACGCAGATGTTCGCGACCGTGCCGCACAGGAGCAGCGTACCCGTGCCCCAGAGGCGAAGGAAGTGGTCGAGGTGGGTGCCGTAGAACGCGTCGTAGCGGACCTTCCGGATCACCGCCTCGTCCTCGCGCGGCGCGAGCTCGTCCACTATCCGCCAGCCCCACGAGCCCTCGCGGGCGTGCTCGGGCCAGATGTCCCATTCGGGATCTCCCCCGGTGTGCGTGTCCTGGGTAAAGACTACCTTCGCCCCCGAGCGGCGGGCGCCGTCCAACAGGCCGCGGATCGCCGGGATCGTGCCCTCGGCGTCAGGGACGACGAGCGAGCCGCCCTCCTTGACGAAGTCGTTCTGCATGTCCACCACAACTAGGGCCGTCCGCGCCGGGTCTAGCCTGACGCCTCCGTGGACCTCGTACTCGGGAACCTCGACGGTGCGGGCCAAAGGGACCTCCTCGGTATCGCGGTGCCTTACCGCAGTTTACCCCCTCCAAGGGATCTGCCCCGAACCCGGGAACGAAGCATTTCGGGGACGGCGTAGCGGCCGGTCGAGGCGGGGTACTTGTCGGCGGGTCGCCTATCTCCCCGCCGCCGATGGGGCGGCAGAGAGGTAGCAGGCGCCGATCACCCGCGTCGCCAGACAGGGAGATACAGCAGGAGTTCCTCCCTGCGCCGTGAGGGCCTGAAGTAATCGGTAGCGGGCATCGCCTCCTGAAGCGACTCCTAGACGGGCGCGTCCCGCGGCGGTGCGGACTGCGGCGCCGGGAGCGCAGCGACGGCCGGGTCCGTGAGCAAGGCGCGGAGAACCAGCCCCGTCATAGGTGGGTCTGTTCTTTCGGAGGGGCGCGACGGGGCACGGTCGGTAACGCCCGCACCCTTCCTGGATCGCTCGGGGGCAGTCCAGGAAGGGTGCGGGGAGCTGGGCGCGGGATCAGCGCTGCT
>DATFPF010000089.1:0-1598 GCA_035264945.1 Rubrobacter sp. | reverse complement strand
CATCTCGGGGTGGCCGCACTCGCAGGCGTGACCACCGGCCGCGTCGGGAAGGGAGATTATCCTGTTGAGCGTCTCCAGAAGCGCCCCGCCGAGGACGCCTCCGCACTCGTCACAGCGGAGGGAGTTGCGGCCGAAAGAGCGCAGTTCCGCCTCCGAGCAGAAGGGGCAGGTCGGAGTCCTGTATCCGCCGTTAGAGTCGTCCATGCTACCTCCCTTCTCGTCCGCTTTGCTCACACCATTAATCATGGAGCAGTGGATACAATCCGGCATCGCCTAAATGGGTGATTTATCACTAGCCAATTTGGTCTAGGTTTTGGAGAGGGATTTCAGGGTTCGAAGTCGCCGGTTTGCAGTTGGTCCAGGACGCGCTGGCGCAGGGCGCTAACGTCGGGCGGTGGGGAATACAGGTCCTGTAGTGGGCTCAAGACTTCGGTGGCGTCGTCCGGGACCGGGGCGGACTCGGGCAGGATCTTGCGGCTACCATCCTGCAGTCTCAGGAGGCGCTTACGCCCGCCGCGCTTGCCGCGTTTCGAGCGGTCTTCGCCGCTTACCTCCACTATATCGAGCGAGTAGTCGACCATGGGGGCATCAGCGATCGCGCCGCCGACACCGTAGGCGTCGCAGACCGGGTCGAGGTGGAGGATGTACTCGACGTCGATGCCGCCTGAGGCGAAGATCTTCACGTGCTCGAAGCCGTTGCGGTCGAGCTCCCAGCGGACCTCGCGCATGAGGTCCAGAAAGTCGCCGCGGCGGTTGCCCGGTGTATCCATCCGGATCGCGTAGATCGAATCCGGTATAGCCCTGGCGGCGAGCAGCGCGCCGAACTTTTCGTCGTCGAAGGTATCTATGATTATCGTGCGCGGCGCGTCCGGTTCTATGACCTCGTCGAAAGCGCGGGCCGCTTCCCCGGTCGAGCCGAGGATCAGGACGAGGGCGTGGGGGGTCGTCCCCGTGGCCGGGATGCCGAGGCGTTCGACGGCGAGGTCCACGGCGACCATGTCGCATCCGCCGAGGTAGGCGGCGCGTTCGATCATGGGTGTGATGGCAGGGTGCATCCTGCGCGCGCCAAAAGAGACCACAGGTTTCTCACCGGCGGCGAGCCGGCAGCGGGCGGCCCCCGTGGCCACGCCCGAGGCCTGGCACAGCAGGCCGAGTATGGCGGTCTCGTGCTCGGCGAAAGCGCCGTAAGGGCCAGAGAGCGTCAGGACCGGCTCGTGGGGGCGGCAGATCGTACCCTCGGGCACGGCCCGCGCGTCGACGCCCACACCCTCGAGTAGGTGGGCCACCTCATCGAGGCCAGCGACCACAAACCACGCGTCGGGGTCCGAAGTCTTGTAGGCGAGCTCGGCGTGCACGGGGGTGTCCTCGAGGCCGCGGGCGCGCAGGATCTCCATCGTCCTGTGGAAGTAGGAGTCTGCGACGTCGGCGTTCAGGATCTCCGCGTCCGTCGCCGAATTGAACCTCCTGCCGCCTGCGCTCTCCTCGCTCAAGATGCGATTCCTTTCCGCTTGAATGCTGTCTGGCGTATCATAGCCAATAAGCCACCCCCTATGCCGATAATCTGTGCGACTGGCTCCACGCCCGTGTTGCGTGGGGCC
>DATFPF010000088.1:0-3888 GCA_035264945.1 Rubrobacter sp. | reverse complement strand
CCGTGCAGGCGCTGGACGCCGCCCGCGTCGGTGCCGCCGAAGGGGAGTATCTCCATCTGGTGGGCGATGCCCTCCCGCTCGGCGATCGCCCGGAAGTGCTCGACGAGCTTCGGGTGGCTTATGGAGTAGCCGTCCATGATCTTGAGCGCCGCGCCCTTGCCTAAAGAGCTGATCTCGTTCTCGTTCCCCCCGCCGGGTATGTCCATGGCCAGCGTCACGTCGAGCGCCACGACGACGGTTGGCTCCAGCGCCGACCCGCTCGCCGCCGCGCCGCGCAGGCCCACCTCCTCCTGGGAGGTCGCCGCCGCGTACACGGTCGCCTCGTGGTCGCCGAGCGCCCGCAGCGCCTCGTACATGACGAAGACGCCGACGCGGTCGTCCATCGCCTTGCCTACGAAGTTTGCCCCTACCTTCTCAAGCGTGCGGTCCATTACCGCGTAGTCCCCGACGCGGATCTTCTCCTTCACCTCGTCGGCCGGCATCCCGAGGTCCACGAAGAACTCGTCGGCCTTGGGGGGCTTCTTGTCTTCTTCGGTGGCGATGTGGGGCGGCTTGCGCTGGGGCTGGAGCGCGCCCCTTAGCGCCTCGCCGTTCGCTGTGGTGACGACGACGCGCTGGGAGACCATGTTCGCCGGGTCGTGGCCGCCAAGGGTCTGGAGCCTGAGGAAGCCCTTCTCGTCGATGTGCTTGACGAGAAAGCCGATCTCGTCGGTGTGGGCTGCGACCATGACGCGCACGTCGTCTCTGCCGCCCTTCTTCGTCCCGATCACGCTCCCGAGCGCGTCCGTGCGGACCTCGTCTGTTAGGGAGCCAAGCTCCTCGCGCGCGATCTCCCTCTGCTGCTCTTCGCGGCCCGGTACGCCGGGCGTCTCGATCAGCCGCTTCAATAACGCCTCGTTTATGGCCATGCCCACTCCTCTCGATCTTGTCCGAAACCCGCCGAAAGATTACCAGCCGCCAGCACTTCAGCCAGTCTGCACGCTTCGCCCTTCGGGCTCGCTCTGAGCCGGTCACCTTCTCGGCCGCCGGAGACCCGCCCCGTCGCATCCGGTCCGAGTTCGGTGTGGGCCCCTTGGCCATTCGGGCGACGGCTGGCCGCGTTCGGCTGACGAGCTGACGAGCTGAAATACTGACAAACGGGGGCGAAGCCGGAGCGCGCTGACAAGTGCTAAGCCTCGGGCTGCTCCTCCATGCGGCGGGCCTCGAGCATCTTGGCCGAGAGGTAGAGGCTCAGGCCGAAGTAGTAGAAGAGGTAGAGGAGTGAGAAGGCGAGGAGCAAGGGACTGGGGTCTGGCATCTGCCAAAGGATCGCGGCGTAGCTCCCGAGCCAGAGGGTCGTGAGCGTCAGGGAGAGCTTCCTGAAGACGACCGTGCGCGTGGGGTAGACGTAGCGGATGGGCACGAAGACGAGGAAGGAGCAGAGCACGAGCACCGCCGCCAGGGTCCCGGGGCTCGGCCCGAACACGATGGCGTAGAACGCAACGACGTTGAAGTAGCTTGGGAAGCCGAGGAAGAAGTGGTCGTCTGTCTTCGCGTCGACCCGGCAGAACTGGTAGCTGGACGCGAGCAGCGGCAGCGAGGCGAGCACGATGCCGGCGTTCCCGTCTGGCAGGTAGCCCTCGCTCCAGAGCAGCACTATCGGGGCGAAGACGTAGGTCATGTAGTCCACTATGTTGTCCAGGAGCGCCCCGTCGAAGAACGGGAGCGCCTCGCTCACCCGAAATCGCCTCGCGAGCAGACCGTCGGTGCTGTCTATGAGCAGCGAGAGGAACATCAGCCACAGCGCCTGGACGGCCTCGCCCTGGAAGGCGGCGACGAGCATAAGTAGCGCGAGCACGGCCCCGCTGGCCGTGTACAGGTGCACGAAAACGGCCTTCATCCTGAACCAGGACGGCGTGGCGTCCACGCTACCGGTCTCTTCTATGCCGGGCTCGCTCATCGGAACTTCCCAGATCCTCTCCTCGAAAGCCCCTTAATAATAACAGCCGCCGCAATTCGCTACGTCTCCGGATTCACCTCGAGCCCGCGAAATCGGTTCGCCGCGGCAGCCACCTCCTGGGCCCGCGGCAAACTCATCTCCCCGGGGTGCCCCCGGGAGTGCCCCAGGGAGTCGAGGCCCTCCCGCGAGATGCCCACCAGCACCTCCTCGACCGCCGCCGCCAACCCCCCGTTGCCGCCGCGCGCGAGCCGGCCGAGGATGCGGGCCGCGGCCTCCGTCTGGCCCGCCTCGGCGAGCTGATCCACGGAGGAGAGGTCGACCCTCTCCCGCCCGAGCTCTACCACGTCGAGGCCCCGCCCCCTGGCCGTCTCCCGCCTTCCTCGGCGGAGGTCCAGGGACGATGCCAGCAGGCGACGCGGCCTCGGCCGGCGCATCTCCCGCGTCTGGAGCGGGGCGCGGGCCGGGAAGCGCCCGACGACCTCGCGGGCGCGGCCCGTGGCGTCCGCGGCGGCGTAGTCTTCGAGCAGGATCACGCGGTCAGCCACCTCGAGGTAGTCCCCTACCCCGCCGACGACGACCACCGTGGAGACGCCCAAAGTAACGTGCAGCGGCCCGACCAGGTCGATAAACGGGGTGATGGGCTCGCGGCTGACGAGCTCGCGCATCCTCTCGTCCCTGATCATGAAGTTCGTGGCGCTCGTGTCCTCGTCTACCAGGAGCAGGGATGTGCCGATCTCCAACGCCTCGGCGATGTTGGCCGCCTGCGAGGTGGAGCCAGACGCGTTCGGCGTCGAGAAAGCCTCGGTCGGGCGCCCGCCGGGCAGGTCCCTGATCATGGCCGAGATGTCCACCCCCGAAACGCTCCTGCCGTCCTCGGCCCTGATCTTGACCGCGTCGGGCCGCGCCACCACGAGCTCCCGCCCGTCTCCCGGGACGTGGTCGTACACGCCCCACGAAAGGGCCGAGAGCAGCGTGCTCTTCCCGTGAAAACCGCCGCCCACCACGAGGGTTACGCCCTCGGGTATCCCCATGCCCGTCACCATACCCCGGTTCGGCAGCCCCACCCCGACCCGGAACTCCGGCGGGACCTCGAAGGGCACCGCGCCCTCCCGCAACGGCCGGTCGCTCGCCCCGCTCTCCCGCGGCAGCACCGACCCGTCGGCCACGAACGCGACGAGACCGAGGGACGGGAGGAGCCCCCGCAGATGGTCCGCGTCCTCGACCGTCTCGACGTGGAGCCTTGCCCCGTCCAGATCCAGGGTCTCGGGCATCAGCGCCCGCCTCACTACCTCAGGCAGCTCCTCTAGCAGCACGGCGCGGGCGGCCCGGCCGTCCACGCTGCGTCCCCTGGCCGGAAGCCCCACGGCCATCCTCGCCTCGACGAAATCCCTCCCCACGACCATCGAGGTGCGGGGGAGCACCTTCTGGGAGGGGTTCTGGATCTCCACCCGCCCGCTTCCGCCCGAGCCGCGGTTGCCCCGCACGACGCCCCGGATGGCCCGATCCACCCCCCGCGTCAGGAAGTCCTCGAAGGCGACCCGCCGCACCCGGTTCCTGAAGAGGGAGGGGTCGAAGCGGTTGCCCTTCGTCCTGATCCGAACCAGGGAAGGCGGCGCGAACGGGTCGCGCTGGACCCTGTCGATGGAGAGCGTGAAGCCGTCGAACTCGAAAGACCCCGCAAGGTCCTTGTAGGCGCCGTAGCCCCTGCTGTCTATGCGGTCGAGCGTGGCCCCGAGGCGTCGCATCTCCCCCCAATGCCGAACGTCTTGCGCGATCCCCCAAAGTATAGTCGCCTCTAGGCGTCTGCCGCCGGCTCGGCTTCAGGAGCCTCGTGTCCTACCATCCGGGCCGTCCGGCGTGCGCCCACGGCGGCTTGAAGCTCGTCTAGCTCTCATTCGCGGAGGAAGTCCGAGATGCTGGCGAAGTTCCTGAATCCCCGCACTCCCTCT
>DATFPF010000087.1:0-4844 GCA_035264945.1 Rubrobacter sp. | reverse complement strand
GCAGGCAGTCTGTGCAGATTTCGGTGAGCTGCACAAGTAAAGAGTGACCACGGGCAACTTCGCAGAGTTGCTCCTCTTGTTCGCCAAGCGACCGCCTGAATCCTCTTCAGGCAGTTCTCATCAGCCAGATGGGTTTCCGGGAAAGAACAAAGCATCATGGACTCTAGTCTCGTAGTAGACGTGCGGCCTATGCGCCTCATACCCAAGAACCGGGTTCCGAGAAACCGCCGACCGCTGCCGGCCCATGGATTAACATACCCCGTTGGAACGAACGAGCGAGGGCGGATGGAAGAATCGAGTGAGAAGTCTGTTGAGAGGGAAACCCCCGAGGTTTGGGACAGCTATCCCTTCTTCCTGACCGTACCGACGCGCTGGATGGACAACGACGTCTACGGGCACGTCAACAACGTCGTCTACTACTCCTACTTCGACACCGTCGTGAACGAGTACCTGATCCGGACCGGAGTACTGGACATCGAGGGCAGCCCGGTGATAGGCCTCGTCGTCGAGACCCAGTGCCGGTACTTCGATCCCGTCACCTTCCCTGACACCGTCCACGCGGGCCTGCGCGTCGCGCGTCTGGGGCGCAGCAGCGTGCGGTACGAGGTCGGGCTCTTCAAGAACGACGCCGAGACCGCCGCAGCCCAGGGCCACTTCGTCCACGTCTACGTCGAACGCGAGGGCCGCAGGGCCACCCCGCTACCGCGGGAGATGCGCTCGGCGCTGGAGGAGTTGCTGGTCGGCTAGGAACCGGCCAGCGACGCGACGCGCGGGGCGACGACCGCGGCCAGCTCCTCGAGCAGCGTCTCGTCCTCGGCCGTGAACGCGCCGACCGTGTCCGAGTCGATGTCGAACTGGCCGACTATCTCCCCGGCGTGACGGATCAGGACCACTATCTCCGAGCGGGTGCTTATGGAACAGGCAAGGTAGTTCTCGACCTCGCGCACGTCCTCGATCACCTGGTTTCTGTCCTCTGCGACCGCC
Source organism: Rubrobacter sp. (assembly GCA_035264945.1). Classification (GTDB taxonomy): domain Bacteria; phylum Actinomycetota; class Rubrobacteria; order Rubrobacterales; family Rubrobacteraceae; genus Rubrobacter_D. The sequence goes on along the minus strand of DATFPF010000087.1, from coordinate 3,860 downwards.
GTCCCGCAGACGCCCTCCCCGACCTCGATCCTGTCGTGGTCCGCAGGCGCGGTGCTCGGCCCGAGCACTAGAACGCCGCCCTTCATCAGGTAGATGCCGCTCCAATCCCAGGACGGGTGCGCATCATGCGCCAGCCGCACCGCCTCGCCAAGCACCTCCTCGTCGGAAGCGTCCGAGGCCGCGATCCTCTCGACCTCTGCCCTGAGGTCCTGTCGTAGCTCCGTTTTCTCGCTCATGGGCCGCTCCTCTCTACGGTCGTTGCCCAACCCGGCCATAATAACCGCTGGCCGGACGCGGGTCCGGCGCCCCGCCCGCGTCCGGGCCGGTGCTCTGGATGCAATAAACACGCCACAGGTGGACGTGGCAGCGGGGACCCAAACCGAGACGGACGAAGTACTCGCGCGTTGCTCCGGCCAGAAATCTGTGCATGTTGCACAAAGACCGTGGTCCCGCCGTTCCCTAATATGGAAACTCGCGCCCCGAAGATCGGGGGCGTCGTGCAATATTCTGGAGACGAGGTGGTTGAGGGTGGGTTCGATTCGGTCGAGGTCCGCGGCACTTGCGTGCGTCCTGTTGATGGTGCTCGACCTGGTGTCGTGTGGTGGGGGCGGCGGGGGGAGCGCCGGGGACGGCGATGGGGGAGGGGGCGACGAGGGCGGGGGCGGCACGCTTACCGTGTTCGCCGGTTCCTCGCTGACGGACGCTTTCGGGGAGCTGGCGAAGACGTTCGAGGAGCAGAACTCGGGCGTGGAGATGAAGCAGAGCTTCGAGTCTAGCTCGACCCTGCTAACCCAGATCCAGCAGGGCGCCCCCGCCAACGTCTTCGCCTCGGCCTCCGAGGACGAGATGGACACCGCCACAAAGGACGGCCTGGTGGACGGGGAGCCAGAGATCTTCGTCAAGAACCGCGAGGTGATCCTCGTGCCGAAGGACAACCCTGCGGGCATAGAGAGTTTCAAAGACGTGGCGAAGCCGGACACCAAGCTCGTGCTGGCCGAGGAGGGGGTGCCGGCCGCGGATTACGCCCTGGAGATACTCGGCAAGGCGGACGAGGAGTACGGCGCCGGCTTCAAAAAGGACGTCCTCTCCAACGTGGTCTCGCGCGAGTCCGACGTACGGGCCTCGGTGAACCGGGTGGTCGTCGGGGACGCCGACGCGACGTTCGGCTACGCCAGCGACTACACGCCCGACATCAGGGACAAGGTCGAGGTCGTCCCCATCCCGCCCGACCTCAACATCATCGCGACGTACCCGATAGCCGCGCTGAAGGACGCCAAAGACCCGGACCTGGCCCGGAAGTGGGTGGACCTCGTGACGGGCGAGGAGGGCCAGCGCGTGCTCGAGAAGTGGGGCTTCGAGCCAGCCGCGTGAGGGAGCGGGGCAAAGACGGGCGGGTCTTGAGGCACCCGGGCTTCGGCGACAAGCTGGCCTCGGGGCTGGCGGTCGCGGCGCTGGCGCTGCTCGCGGGGTTCATAAGCCTGCCCTTCCTGAGCCTCCTGTTGTGGACGGTGGGCGAGAACTCGTGGCGGGCGATGGCCTCGCCGGTGGCGCTCGACGCGCTCTTCCTCAGCATCAAGACCACCTCGATCTCGATGGCGATCATCCTCACCGTCGGGACGCCGGCTGCATACGTGCTCGCCCGGGCGGAGTTTCCGGGCAAGAGGATCGTCGACGCCCTGGTGGACGTACCGGCGGTGCTGCCGCCGTCGGCGGCGGGCATCGCGCTGCTGCTCACCTTCGGGCGGTTCGGGCTGGTGGGCCAGCACCTGAACGCGTTCGGGATCACTTTGAGCTTCACTACAGCGGCGGTCGTGATCGCCGAGGTCTTCGTCGCTGGCCACTTCTACGTGCGCCAGGCCGCCGTGGGGTTCGCCGGGGTCAGGCGCGACGTGGAGGAGGCGGCCCTGGTGGACGGGGCGGGACGGTTTTCGGCCTTCACGAAGGTGACCGTGCCGCTGGCGTTCCCGGCCCTGATCGCCGGGGCGATGATGGCCTGGGCACGGGCGCTCGGGGAGTTCGGGGGCACCGTCATCTTCGCCGGCAGCTTCCGGGGGGTGACGCAGACCATACCGCTGGCGATCTTCGCCGAGTTCCAGAGCGACATCGACGCGGCGGTGGCGCTCTCCGTTTTGGTCCTGGGCTTCGCCTTCGTCGTGATCCTGGCCGTCAGGTACCTGACGAGGAAGGCTGTCGATTACGAGGCCTAGCGCGGTATTCTTGCCGCGAAGATCGTGCGCCGGTTCCTTCGCGGCGTCCGCCGCGCGCCGCTATCGGAAGCGGTCGTCGGCCCGCACCTCGTGGACCCGGTTCGTCTTGCCTTCGAACCACCCGATGCGCGCCCCGTCGCGGTCGTCGAAGGCAGGGACGTAGGGTTTGATGTCAAGCAGGGGTGTGCCGTCCGCCACATCCACGTCCTCCACGTGAAGCAGGCGGCCCTCGATTCTGACGAGCCGCACCGTCGAGAGGCCGATAGCGTTGGGCCGCCGGGGGGAGCGGGTGGCGAAGACCCCCCGCGGTTCGGTGTCAAGAAACGGGCGTACTGTCAGCCTGGGCTTCCCGCCACGCCCCTGGCGGCGACCGCCTGTATCGGCATACCGGCAGCCTCCTCGAACGGGGAGCGGACGACCCCTATGGGAGCGTAACGGACCTCTTCCGTGGCCCGGACCCTAGGCCAGGCCCTCGTCCGTCAGGACCATCACGTCGGTGGCCTTGACGAGGGCCGTCACCTGCTGGCCCACCTCGAGGCCGAGCTCGTCGGCGCTCTCGCGGGTTATGAGGGCGACCATGTGGTTGTCGCCGACTTGCAGGGCGACCTTCGCGGCGGCCTCGCCCTTGACTATCTCCGTGATCGTGCCGGGGAGCCGGTTACGGGTGCTCAACTTCATCTCTGTTGCTCCTCTCGGTGGTCGCCAGCAGACCGAGCTGCAGCGCGAGCCGCGCCCGGTGGTCCTTCAAGTCTAGCCCAGTAAGCTCCTGCACGCGCGCCAGGCGGTAAGGGAGGCTATTGCGGTGCAGGTAGAGACGGTCGGCGGCCTCGCTCGCGTTGGCGTTGGCGGCGAAGAAGACCCGGAGGGTCCGGATCAGGTCGCTCGTGTGCTCGCGGTCGTAGGCCTCGACGCTTTCGATCAACTCCCGGAAGTGCCGGAGCTCCCCCGAGCGCGCCAACCCTTCGAGCATGTGCTCCGGGTCCAAACCTCCCCCCTCCGTCCGGATGGTTCGAAACTCGACTTACCACGCGAAGATACTACAGCCTTACGCGAAGAGGCTGGGGCGCGAAGGCCCCGGCCCGGTGCGGCATTCTCCGGCTGTGTCTTAGAGGGCTATCGTTACCGACTTGGTCTCCAGGTAGTTCTCGAGGACGTTGTGGCCCATCTCGCGGCCCCAGCCGCTCTCCTTGTAGCCGCCGAACGGCATCGCGGCGTCGAAGACGTGGTAGCAGTTCACCCAGACGGTGCCGGCACGCAGACGCTTGGCCGTGCGAAGGGCTTTGGAGACGTCGCGGGTAAAGACGCCCGCGGCCAGGCCGAAGTCCGTGTCGTTGGCGTCGGGGAGCACCTGCTCGGGGTCGTCGAACGGGATGGCCGCGACCACGGGGCCGAAGATCTCCTCCCGTATCACCGACATGTCGGGCGAGGTGTTCGTGAGGATCGTCGGCTCGACGAAGTAGCCGCGGTTGCCGACCCTGCTGCCGCCGATGTACGCTTCCGCGCCAGCCTCTTGGCCCTGGTCCAGGTACCCCAAGACCTTCTCGAACTGCTCGTCGGAGACGAGCGGACCCATCGTGGTGTCAGGGTCCAGGCCGTTGCCGACCTTGATGTTCCGGCCCTGCTCGGCGACGCCCTCGACCACCTCGTCGTAGA
>DATFPF010000086.1:0-54686 GCA_035264945.1 Rubrobacter sp. | reverse complement strand
CTTTATCCCAGGGGGCGGTGGGACGTGCTTGCCCACGGTGCGGAGCATGTTGCCGATAAAGCCGTCAGGCGTCCAGTTGGCGAGCCCGATCTTTCCCCCGCGCCTGCAGACCCTGAGCAACTCGCCCGCAGCCTGCTCCTGACTGGGGCAGAACATCACCCCGAACGTGGAGAGCACCGCGTCGAAGGAGGCGTCAGGGTAGGAGAGGTCCTCGGCGTCGCCGACCTCGAAGGCTATTTCCATGCCCTCGGCCCCGGCCCTCCTGTTCTGGCGCGGCTTCCGTGGTCACCGAGTTCGAGCCTGCCGCGGACGCTCCTGCGCGACACGCGCGGCCAAGGGAAGGTCCTCTACTTAAGCAACGCCACGACGACCGCCGCGCCGCGGGCGGCCAGGCCCCCGCGGGAGACGCTCTTCTCGAGGCCGGCGCCCGTCATCGGGCGGGCCGCGGCCAGGTTGACAGCCAGGCGGTTGCGCTCCACCTCGCGGCGTATCTGCGCCCTCCTCTCCCTGCCCAACCCGGGGTCGAAGTCCCCGTATAGCATCGTCGCGCTCCTCTTCCTGCTGGTCCTGTCGACCGGGCGCGTCCCGGACCCGAGGAGACTATAGGCGCGGGGTACCCACCGACACATCGCCTAAATGAGTGATCTTCGTCCCGCCCTCGGGCCTGATAGGGGTTCGGCCAGACGGCTTCGCGAGTCGGCTCCTCGGGGGGCGGGGAGAGCAGGTGCTACGCGGGGCTCTCCATCCTGTAAGGGACCATTACGTGCTCGCGGTAGGGGGCACGTGTTTCGAGCCGGCCGTGCCACTCTTCGAGGTTCTCCAGCGGGGGCCGGTCTATGTCGAGGGTGAGCCAGCGGTAGACGGTGGGACCCAGGGCCACGTCGCCGATGGTGAGTGAGTCCCCGGCGACGTACTCATGGTCCCGGAGGTGGGCGTCGAGGACGGCGAGGGTGTCCGCCGTCGCCCGGACCGAGGCGGCTATCTTGTCCGGGTCTCGGTTCTCGGGAACGGTCCGGATCAGGCCGAGCACGGCGTCCCTGAAGGCCGGGAAGACGGTGCCAAGCTGATAGTCCATCCACTTCTCGGAGAGGGCGCGGTCCGCGGGGTCTTCGGGCCACAGGGTGCCAGCCCCGTGCCGCGCGGCCAGGTAGCGGACGATGGTGTTCGACTCCCAGAGGTCGAAGCCGTCGTCGGAGAGGAGCGGGACGAGGCCAGCCGGGTTGCGGGCAAGGAAACCCGGTTCCTTGTTCCCGCCGTAGAGGCCGCCCACGTCGTGCCGCTCGAACGGCACCCCAAGCTCGCCCAGGCACCACAGCACCTTCTGCACGTTCAGCGAGTTCGCCCTTCCGAAGACCTCCACCACCGCCAGCCCCTCTCCACGCCTGCGAAGTACCCAGTCTACCCGGATACGCGGCGCGGTCCTACAGTTGTTCCCGGACGCGGCTTCGGAATCCACGGGCCCGACCTGCTCGCCGAGGTCGCCCCGAAGGCCCGGCGCCCCGCGCCGCGCCTTCCTATGCTTCCTATGGGAGGACCGTCTTGCCCCGCAGATCTTCGGGGACGAGTACCGTGAACGGAGCCTTGTATCGGTTAAGATAGCCCCCGGATGAGAGAGAAAACCCCCAGAAAGTTCTCGACGACCCCGGGCACGCGCGACGTCCTGCCGCCCGAGTCGACCCGGCTCCTTGACGCCCAGGCGAAGGTGCTTGAGCGGTTCCGTCGCCACGGCTTCAGGGAGGTGGTGACACCGGCGCTCGAGTACTCGGAGGTAATCGAGGAGCCCAAGCTCCGCGACTCGGCCTTCAAGCTCTTCGACCCCGACAACCAGATGCTCCTGCTGCGCCCCGAGGTGACCACGCCCGTAGCCCGCCTCGTCGCCCAGCGCCTGCGCAACAGCCCGCCCCCCCACAAGCTCTCCTACAGCCTCCCCGTCTACCGCCGCACGGGCGTCGGCCGCGGCCAGAGCGCGGAGTTCCGTCAGGCCGGGGTCGAGGCCGTCGGCTCCGCCAGCCCGGGCGAGGACGCGGGGACCATCGCCGTGCTCGTCGACGTGCTCGGAACCCTGGGCCTGCGCCCCGGGGCCGACTTCGCGCTCGTGCTCGGGCAGGCCGCTTTCTACAGGGGTTACCTCAACGGCGCGGCGCCCGGGGTCGCGGCGGAGGTGCTAGCGGCGCTCGCGGACAAGGACCTGGTGAGGGTGGACGAGATCTCCAACACCCTCGAGCCCGAGGTCGCCGCCACCGTCAGGGAGATACCACGCCTCGTCGGGCCCGCCGAGGACGGGACCATGCTCGAGAGGGCGGCGCGGTACGCCGGGGAGAACGAGGAGGCCGCGGCCGCGCTCGAGAACTTGCGGCAGATACTGGACCACCTGCGGGCCATCGGCTGCCTGGAAGGCGTCATGCTGGACTTCGGCCTGATCGGGCGCCACGACTACTACACCGGCGCCGTCTACGAGGTCTACGCCTCTGGCCTGGGCTTCACGGTCGCCAACGGTGGTCGCTACGACAACCTCCTGCGGCGCTTCGGGGAGCCGCTGCCGGCCACGGGCTTCGCCATCTCCCTCGAACGCCTGGTCTCCGTCCTGCCCGTCGAAGAACCGGCCCCGCTCGTTGTCCTCGTCGGCGCATCGGTCGACGCGACAGGCGCAGCAGCCGGGTTGAGGGGCCTCGGCGTTCCGGTCCTGCACCTCGCCGAGGACCTGCCGCCGGAGCGGGCGGCGGCCTACGCCCACTCGGTAGACGCTGGCTGGGTTGGTTATCCCGCCCCGGAAGGCGTCAAGCTCGCCGCGGTCGAGGGCGGGGAGCCTGAGGTCTTGGCCCCGGAGGCCGTCGCCTGGCTGGTGCTGCCGTGAGGGGGTTGCGGGTTGCGGTTCCTAAGGGGGCAATCTTCGATGACGCGCTCGGGGCGCTAGGGTCGGCCGGGATGCCCGTCGGGGTGCTGCGGGAGGACGGGCGGAAGCTGCTCTACCGGGCCGAGGGCGCCGAGTTTATCGTGAGCCGTCCCTCCGACGTGCCCGTCTTCGTCGAGCACGGTGCGGCGGACGTCGGGATCGTGGGCAAGGACGTGCTGGACGAGCAGCGGCCAAACGTAGTGGAGCTCAGGGACCTCGGGACCGGCGCCTGCCGCATGATCCTCGCTGCCCCGAGGGCCAGGGTGGGGGAGGTGCGGCGGTCCATAGACCACGCCGAGGTCGTGCGGGTCGCCACCAAGTTCCCGAACACGGCGCGCCGCTACTTCGAGGGGATGGGTCGGCAGGCCGAGATCATCGAACTCCACGGCTCCATCGAGCTAGCCCCGCTCGTCGGCCTCGCCGACGCCATAGTGGACCTGACCGCCACAGGCACCACCCTGCGGGAGAACGACCTTGAGATCATGGACGACATCTCGTCCTCCACCGCCCGCCTTATAGCCAACCGCGGCTCCTACCGCCTGCGGCACCGCGAGGTCGCCGCCCTCGTCGAAGCCATGCACAGAAACGGGGGCGCAGATGGTTAAGAGGATAGATGTCCGCGGCAGGGACGCGGGGGAGGTCGCCGCCGGGCTGCGCCGGGCCGACGGTTTCCTCTCGACCTCGGTTCGCGAGATCTCCAGGGGCATCGTCGAGGGCGTGCGCGAGGGTGGAGACAGGGCCCTGCTCGATTACACCGAGCGCTTCGACGGCGTGCGGCCCGAGAACGTGCGGGTGCCGATCGGGGAGATCGAGAGCGCCCGCGACGCCCTTCCGGAGGATATCCGGGCGAGCTTCCTCTACGCCATAGAGAACGTACGGGCGTTCCACCGGCGGGAGATGGGGCGGTCGTGGGAGCAGAGCCGCGGCGGGGCCACGGTGGGCCAGAGGGTGCGCCCGATCCGACGCGCCGGCCTCTACGTCCCCGGCGGCCACGGGGCCTACCCGAGCACGCTTGTCATGTCCGCCGTCCCGGCCCAGGTGGCGGGGGTGGGGGAGATCCGGGTCTGCACCCCGCCGGGTCCCGAAGGCCGGGCCGACGGGAGCGTGCTCGCCGTCGCAAGCCTGCTTGGGTTGGAGGAGGTCTACGCCGTCGGCGGGGCTCAGGCCGTCGGCGCCCTGGCCTTCGGCACGGAGACGGTCCCGCGGGTGGACAAGATCGTCGGCCCCGGCAACGACTTCGTGACGGCGGCGAAGCTCGAGGTCTTCGGGGTGGTCGGCATCGACGCGCCGCAGGGACCGAGCGAGGTGATGGTAATCGCCGACGCCGGCGCCTTTCCCGAGCGGGTGGCCCGCGACCTTATGGCCCAGGCCGAGCACCTCTCCGGCGCCTCCGCCGTGCTCCTCACCCCGAGCGAGGAGCTCGTACGGAGCGTCGAGCCGCTCCTCTCCGGGGAGCCCTCGGAGTTGATCACGCTCGTCCTGGTCCAGAGCACCGCCCAGGCCGTGGAGATCTCGAACGCCTACGCCCCCGAGCACGCGCACGTGATCTCCGAGGACCACGAGGCCGTTCTCCAAGACCTCGACGCGGTCGGCATGGTCGCCATCGGCGACTTCAGCCCGGTTGCCCTAGGCGACTACGCAGCCGGCCCGTCCCACGCGCTCCCCTCCGGCGGCGCGGCGGTCTGGGCCTCGGCCCTCGGCACCCGCGACTTTCTGGCCCACACCAACTACATCCACCACACGAGGGAGGCGCTTCAGGAGATCGGGCCCCACGTGGAACGCCTAGCCCGCCTGGAAGGCTTCGAGAACCACGCCGAGAGCGTCGGGGTACGCCTCCGCTAGCGCCACGCTAGCGCCAGGACGGTCCGCTAGAATGCCCTGGACGCAGGGATCCGGGACGTCGGAGAGCCAGAAGGAGCGGGATGTCGCGAACGGGTAGCGCGGAGCGCAAGACGGGAGAGACCTTTGTCCGGGTCCGGCTGGAGCTTGACGGGGCAGGGCAGGCCGACGTCTCGACCGGCGTCGGCTTCCTCGACCACCTCCTGCACCTGCTCGCCCACCACTCAGGTATGGACCTTGCGGTCGAGGCGAAGGGCGACACCTGGGTTGACGACCACCACACCGTCGAGGACACGGGCCTCGTCCTCGGACGCGCCTTCGACGAGGCGTTGGGCGACCGGACGGGTATCGTCCGCTTCGCCGACGCGAGCGCCCCACTCATAGAAGCCCTCTCAACCGTCGTCGTGGACCTCGGCGCGCGGAGCCACCTCACCTGCAACCTCGGGCCGATGCCGGAGAAGATCGGCACCTTCGACACCGAGCTGTTCCAGGAGTTCCTGCGCGCCTTCACCCAGTACGGCCGCTTCACCCTCCACCTGAATTGCCACTACGGCGAGAACGCCCACCACATGGTCGAGTCCGGCGTAAAGGCGCTCGCGGTAGCCCTCCGCGCCGGCACCGCAACGAGAACCGGCGGCACCGCCTCGACGAAGGGGGTCGTCGATTAGCTTTCAGCTCTCGGCGGTCAGCTTTCAGCTAGAGTCTCACACAGATCGTGGCTCTGGCGCCCGGGCGTGTACCTTCCAGGTAGCCGCGAGCCAGCCGCGACGCCGAACGAGAGGACAAGAGCATTGAGCCCAAAGCTGATGGCTGATGGCTTAAACGTAGCCGTCATCGATTACGACGCGGGCAACACGCTCTCCGTGACGCGGGCGCTGGAGAAGGTTGGGGCGCGGGTGGACCTCACATCCGACCCGGAGCGGGTGCGGGACGCGGACGCGGTGGTTTTGCCCGGGGTCGGGGCCTTCGGGGACTGCATGAAGAAGCTCGAGGAGCGGGGGATGGACGTCGCGTGCCGGGAGGCGTTTCGCTCCGGCAAGCCGTTCCTCGGGGTCTGCGTCGCCCTGCAGGTGATCTTCGAGGATTCGGAGGAGTCACCGGGCGCCGCGGGCCTCGGCCTGCTGCCCGGGGGCGTCCGCCGGTTCAAGGCCGGGGGCCTGAAGGTGCCGCACATGGGCTGGAACGAGCTGCGGCTCGTGCGGGACCACCCCGTGCTCGACGGCCTGGACGGGGAAGACTTCTACTTCGTCCACTCCTACTACCCCGAGCCGGCGGAGCCCGATGATCTCGTCGCGGAGTCTGAGTACGGGGTACGCTTCTGCGCGGCGGCGGGTCGGGAGAACCTGCTCGCCGTGCAGTTCCACCCGGAGAAGAGCAGCCGGGCCGGCCTGAGGCTGTACGAGAATTTTCTGGCGTGGTCGGGGACGCTTTGAGCGGGTTCACGGTCTTCCCGGCCATAGACCTTTTGGGCGGACGGTGCGTCCGGCTCGTGCAGGGGGACTTCGGACGCTCCAAGGAGTACGACGCGGACCCCATCGCGCGCACCAGAGAGTGGGAGCGGCGGGGGGCGGCGGCGATCCACGTCGTAGACCTCGATGGTGCTAAGGAGGGCAGGCCGATCCAGGTTGACCTCGTTGGCCGGATGGCCCGCGCGGTTGACGTCCCGCTCCAGGTAGGCGGCGGCATCAGGTCCATCGAAGACCTCGCCAGGGTGAGGGAGGCCGGGGCCTCCCGCGTGGTCGTCGGGACGGCCGCCGTGGTGGACAGGGACCTCCGCCTGCGGGCTGTCGAGGAGGCGGGGCCCGCGCTCGTCGTCGCGCTCGACGCCCGGGGGGGCGTGGTTGCCACGCACGGCTGGCAGCGCTCCAGCGGGGTCCCCCTGCTGGAGATGGCCGAGGAGATCTCCGAGGACGGCGTCGCGTCCGTCCTCTACACGGACGTCGCCCGCGACGGGGTGGGGACCGGGGCGGCCCTCGAGGACACCGCGGCCCTCGCCCGGGTCGTGCCGACCATCGCGAGCGGCGGGGTGAGGGACGGCGGGGACGTAGCGGCCCTCTCCGGGCTCGACGGCGTCGTCGGGGTGGTGGTCGGGACCGCCCTCTACGAGGGCCGGGTCACCCTGGAAGAGCTGATCCGGGCCGCACGCACCGGCTAGCTTCCCGCCGTGCGGGCGGAGAGCCCAGCCGTGCCGCCCCGGCCTACCCCGCCCCGATCAGAGCTCGAGGCTGGAGGTCCGGGTCTCGCCGCCCTCGTACTTCGCCGATTGGAGCGTTCGCCAGGAGAACTTGGCGATGGCCTCGTCGGTTGGCTGGGGTAGGTCCCTGTCGTGGGCCGAGATGGCAGCGCGGGCCGTCTCGGTGGCGGCGTCCAGGGCTGCGTTGATCTCGAAGGCCCGCGCGGCCTGGTACTTGACCTCCACCGCGTGCCCTGGGCCTTCGCCGACGGAGAAGCGTAGCTCGTACTCCTCCGTCCGGCTCTCCTGGTCCCCGATGCGCCGAGCGGCGCAGGTCAAATCCGGCATGGGCCTATCCTACCATCGGCCTCCGGCCGTGCGCGCGTTGGGGTAGACTACGCGCCGGAGGGTCGGTGAACCACTTTTTCGAGACAGGCAAGAAGACCAGGGGCAAGCGCGGTCCCGGCCTCGTCTTGCGCGGGCTGCGGATGACGTTCAACCTCGCCCTCGTCCTCGGCCTCTGCGCGATCGTCGGGATAGCCGCGCTCTACCTTTCCGTCGTGGAGCGCTACGGGGATGAGCTCTCCCGGACGCACCCGCGCCTCGTGCAGGACTCCTACGTCTACGACGCCGGCGGGGAGAGGGTCGGCACGTTCAGGGCGGTGGAGAGCCGGCAGACCGTCGCCATGAGCGGCATGGGCGAGTACCTGCCCTCGGCCGTCGTCGCCGTGGAGGACCGGCGCTTCTACGAGCACTTCGGGGTGGACTTCGAGGGGCTCGGGAGGGCGGCATGGACCGACCTAAGGGCATGGCAGGTGCAGGAGGGAGGCTCCACCATAAGCGAGCAGCTGATGAAGAACCTGTTCGTGGACAAGGACGAGCGTCTCGACGTGTCCTTCAGGCGGCGGTTCGTGCAGTCCTCGCTCGCCTTCTCCTACGAGCGCCGCCACACCAAGGAGGAGATCCTGACCGCCTACCTGAACACCGTGTACTACGGCGACGGCGCCTACGGCGCGGAGAGGGCGGCCCAGCGCTACTTCGGCAAAGGTGCCAGGGAGATGAACCTCTCCGAGGCCGCCACCCTCGCCGGGTTCCTCCACGCGCCTTCCAGCTACACGACCTGGGAGGGCGAGCCGCTAGTCGAGGAGGCCACCGCCAGGCGCGACAGGGTGCTCGGCTTGATGCGCGAGCAGGGCAAGATCTCCGCCCCCGAGTACGAGGAGGCCGTCGCGTCTGAGCTCGAGTTCGCCCCGGCCCCGCCCCCCGACGACCCGGACTTCGCGCCCTTCCTCGAAAGGGTGCGCCGGGAGCTTGAGGAGAAGGTCGGCCCCGAGGCCGTGAGGATGGGCGGGCTCCGCGTTTACACGACCCTCAACCCGGGGTTCCAAAAGGCCGCCGTGGAGGAGTCCGGGGAGGTGCTGTCTGGGGGGGACGACCCTTCGGCCGCCGTGGTCACCGTGGAGCCGCAGAGCGGCGCCATCAGGGCGCTCGCCGGACAGAAGGGCGACTTCAACCTGGCCCTGCACGCCCGCCGCCAGCCTGGCAGCTCGTTCAAGCCGTTCGTGCTCGCCGCCGCCCTGAAGAAGGACATCTCCCCCGAGACCACCTACGTTTCCGAGCACCTCAACTTCAACTTCCAGGACGAGTACTACGCCATAGAGAACTACGACTCCGTTGAGCGGGGGCCCATCTCGGTCTCCGAGGCCATGGCCGAGTCGGACAACACCGTGTTCGTCCAGCTCGCCGCGGACGTCGGCTTCGAAGACGTGGCCCGCACGGCCCGCGAGCTCGGCATCAGCACGCCGGTGGAGGCGTACCCGTCGACGGCCATCGGCGGTCTCGGCGTCGGCGTCAGCCCGCTGGACATGGCCTCAGCCTACTCCACCTTCGCCGGCGGCGGCATACACCGCGAGCCGTACGCCATCGAGCGCGCCGAGAAGGCCGACTACGGCCGGACCGAGACTACCTTCGAGCAGCGGACCGCCGGGCGGCGCGTGCTGACCAGCAACCAGGCCGCCATAGAGACGCGCGTCCTGCGCGGCGTGGTGGAGGACGGCACCGCGAACATGTACCACGACCTCGACGCCGAGATAGGCCGTCCTTCCGCCGGCAAGACCGGCACCACCGACGACTTCGTGGACGCCTGGTACGTCGGCTACACCCCGCGCCTGTGCACCTCCGTCTGGGTGGGCTACCCCGAGGGCCGACGCTCGATGGTCGGCGTCCACGGCCTCGAGGAGCCGAACGGCGAGCGGCTGCCCATGGACATCTGGTCCTCCTACATGGCCAGGGCCACCGAGGGGGACATCCCACTCGAGTTCCCCGAGGCCGACACGGCCGGCCTTACCGTCTCCTACGGCGGCTGACCGGCCCACACCGAACCCGAAAGGAGCAACATAACGTGACGAGCGGCAACATCCAGATGGGCCCCGACCCCGACGCCGTGCAGGAGGCGCTCAAGAAGGCCCTGGGCGACGACCCGACCCTGCGCGACAGGCCCGAAGAGGAGGTATCGACGATGCTCAAGCGCGACGGGTACCTCGAACAGGAGCCCGACCCAGTGCTCGTGGCCGAGATGATCGCCGCCATAGACGGGGACGGACCCGGCGAGGAGACGGAGGCGGCAAGCCCGACGTAGCTTTGAGGTTTTTAGGCTCCAGGTTTTGAGGTTCCGGGGGTCGGTGGGGGTGTGGTCCCTTTGCCGCGACGCCTCGTGCCTCAGAAGCCCAAAGCCTCGTGGCCGCGTGCATTACAATTGCCCCGTATGGACCTGGACAGGCTCTATGGGGGATCTTTTATAGACTGGGAGGCGGTCTCCGCCTCCTGGAACAAGCGCACGGTCTCCTCGCGTCTTCTCCTCTTCGCCGCCAGGCGATACGCGGAGGCGGCGCCCGCCCGCGACGAGGGCCGGGCCGAGACCCTGGCCCCGGTCTCCTTGCCCGAGGACATAAAGCGCGCCTACGCCGGCTCTCCGCCGGCGGGTGGGGATGAGGCCCGCCTGTGGGGCTCTTTCCTGGACGCGGCGGTCGCCGCCGAGCTCGAGATGGTCTCGTACGGCGAGCGACCCCCGCTCCTGCACGAGCTTCGGGCGGGCCTCGCCCAGGCGGCCGATGAGGCCGGCGCCCGAACGGAGCGGGGAAGGTGGTTCATGGCCCGCCACGACGCCCTTCCAGGCACCGACCTCCCCGACTCCCCGGAGTACCTGCCGATCTAGCGAGCCCCAGGGCGGAGTTGCCTGCACCGGTTTGCGGGAAGCCGCAAAAGCGGCGGGCCGACGGACGGGGGCGACTCGGGGAGGGATGAGGATCGGAAGGCGGGATCACGCCTTGTTGGCGCTCTGGGCGGCAGGCTGCGCCTGCCGCGTCCTCCCGTACTTCGAGGGTCAGCACCCGGAAGGCGGCCGTCCCCGCGCCGCCGTCGAGGCGGGCCTGGCCGCGCAGGGAGATAAAGGTGGGCGAGGCGCGCGCCGCCGCGGTAGCCGCCGACTGCGCCGTCAGGGCCGTGACCCGCGCCGCCGGCCCCGCCGGTCTCGCCGCCTCAGGAGAGCGCGAACGGCAGCACATGGGCCTTCCGGAACGCCTCTGGACCGCCGCGTTTCCCGCGCGGTAGCTGGGGGTCTCGCCCAGATCACGGCCGTTGCCCATCCGGCGACGCGGCGCACCTCTGGCGCGGTCGGCCGGTCGTGCAATACAATCCCGCACAGGGAGCCCCGCGTGGGGCGGGCTCACAAGGGAGAGGAAGACCTCATGGAATCCATACCTAGCGCGAGCTACAGCTTCACGCTGCGGGTCGAGTTTCCGCACCGGGCGGGGTCGTTGGGCAAGATCCTGACGATCATCGGCGAGGCCGACGGGTTGGTCGGGGCCGTGGACATCGTCAGGATGCGCCAGGACAGGACCGTCCGCGACATAACCGTCAACGCCCGCGACTCCGAGCACGGCCAGAGGATCGTCGAGGCCGTCCAGGGGTTGCCCGACGTCCAGGTCGTCAACGTCTCCGACAGGACGTTCCTCATGCACATCGGGGGCAAGATCGAGGTCCGCTCCAAGCTCCAGATCCGCACGCGCGACGACCTCTCGATGGTCTCCACGCCGGGTGTTGCCCGGGTCTGCCGCGCGATCCACGAGGACCCCGAGCGCGCCTTCAACCTGACCATCAAGCGCAACACGGTCGCCGTCGTCTCGGACGGGACCGCGGTGCTCGGCCTCGGGGACATAGGACCCAGGGCGGCGATGCCCGTGATGGAGGGCAAGGCGGCCCTCTTCAAGCAGTTCGCGAACGTGGACGCCTTCCCCATCTGCCTTGACACCAAGGACACCGAGGAGATAATCCAGGCCGTCAAGAACCTGGCGCCCGGCTTCGGGGGGATCAACCTCGAGGACATCTCGGCGCCGCGGTGCTTCGAGATCGAGGAGCGCCTCAAGAAGGAACTCGACATCCCCGTCTTCCACGACGACCAGCACGGCACGGCGGTCGTCGTGCTGGCGGCGCTCATAAACTCCCTCAAGATCACGGGTAAGACGTTCGAGGACCTGCGCGTGGTGGTCAACGGCGTCGGCGCCTCCGGCGTTGCGTGCGCCAAGATCATCATGGCCGCAGGCGCCACGAACGTCGTCGGCTGCGACTCCAAGGGCATCGTCCACGAGGGCCGCGAGGACCTGAACCCCGCCAAGCGCTGGTTCGCCGAGAACACCAACCCCGAGGGCCGCACCGGAGATCTCGCCGAGGCCGTCCGGGGCGCCGACCTCTTCCTCGGCCTCTCCGCCCCGGACGTGCTTACGGTCGAGGACCTCAAGACCATGAACGAGGACCCGATAATCTTCGCCATGGCCAACCCCGACCCGGAGATACGCCCCGAGGTCGCGATGGGGCACGCCAGGATCATCGCCACCGGCCGCAGCGACTACCCGAACCAGATCAACAACGTCCTCTGCTTCCCCGGTATCTTCCGCGGCGCCCTTGACGTCCGCGCCCACGAGATCGACGAGGGCATGAAGCTCGCCGCCGCCAACGCCATGGCCGACGTCATCCCCGAGGAGGAGCTCTCCGAGGACTATATAATCCCCTCCGTCTTCGACGAACGCGTGGCACCCGCCGTGGCCGAAGCCGTCGCCGAAAGAGCGAAAGAGACCGGCTCGGCCCGCCGCATCCAGGAGAAGGCCGAGACGGGCATCTCGGCGACGACGTTCTAAGGAGGCTACAGGCATCAGGTTTCAGGAATCGGGTGGGGCCGCGGCGGAAGCCGCGGCCCCTCTCCTGGTCTCCTCCGTGGCAGTATCATGCGCCGACTGAGGTTGAGACCACGCTACTGAAGCCTATAGCCTGAAACCTGATGCCTCCTCTGGACTTCTCCCCGGCCCGGCTTAGAATCTGCCCATGACGCCTTTCCGCCAGATCTTCGTCTGCGCAACCCAGGGGGAGGGCCGCTGCGGCGAGAAGGGCGGGGGCGAGCTCCTGGAGGCGTTCAGGGGCGAGGTGGAGCGCCGGGGTATATCGTCCTCCGTCGTGTTGCGGAACGCCTGCACCCGCCGCCACGAGGAGGGGCCGGTAGTCTTCGTCTTCCCCGACGACGTCTGGTACACGCGGGTTTCGCCCGACGACGTACCCGGGATCGTCGAAAAGCACCTCTGCGCCACGAAAGTAAACTCCTGACGGACGTCCCACCAAACCCATCCACGCGACGACAAAACCCAGAACCTAAGAACCCAGAACCTCAAAACCTCCCTGTTCAGCTTGCGTCGTCCGGCTCTCGCTTCTCGCCCTGAAATCCGAGCCGCCCGATGGCGCGTTCCATGGCCCAGTCGGCCCCGGTCATTAGCCTGTCGCGGCGGCTCTTCATGTAGTAGAGGAAGACGCTGCGGTAGAGGGCCTGGGCCGCGGGGCCGCGCAGCTTGAGGCCGACGGCGTCGGCGACGGCGCTCTCGGGGCCGAGGCTCACGACGTAGCCCCTGTCGAAGAAGCGGAAGGGCGGGCGGCCCCGTCGGCTGCCGGCGCCCCGCATCCGGCGCTTGAGGTCGCGGGCGGCCCACGGCCCCTGCTGCACGGCGACGGAGGCGGTTGGGGGCAGGGGCCCGAGCTTCGGGTGGGCGAACAGGCCGGCGTCCCCGAGCACGTAGACCTCGGGGTGATCCGGCAGCGTCAGGTGCTCGTCGACGGCGACCCGCCCGGAGGGATCGTGCCCGCCAGGTAGGTCCCTGACGAGCGGCGAGGCCTCCACCCCGGCGGCCCAGACGCGCGTGGCCGCCGCCAGGAACTCGCCCCCGAACCGCACGCCGAATTCGTCGGCGCCGTCCACGGGCGTGTTCAGGCGCACCTCG
Source organism: Rubrobacter sp. (assembly GCA_035264945.1). Lineage (GTDB taxonomy): Bacteria > Actinomycetota > Rubrobacteria > Rubrobacterales > Rubrobacteraceae > Rubrobacter_D. The sequence goes on along the minus strand of DATFPF010000086.1, from coordinate 41,464 downwards.
ACGCCGAGGTCGGCGAGGGTCTTCCGGGCGACCTTGCCGAAATACGGGTCGAGCCAGCCCATCAGGCGGTCCTCCGCCTCGAACAGCACGACGCGCGGCTCTTGCAGGGGACGCCTGCGCGAGCGCCTCTTGAGGTAGTCGAAGAGGGAGGCGATCTCGCCGGCGAGCTCCACCCCGGTCGCGCCGCCGCCGACGATGGCCACGGTGAGCGGGCCAGGGGGCGTCTCGCGGTGGCCCGTCGCCAGGTTCCAGGCGCGGCCAAGCGACCCGCGCAAGGCGAGGGCGTCCTCGACGCTCCAGAAGGCCTGGAGGTGTTCGCCCAACGCGGCGGGCGGCCGGGCCGCGACGCTGCCCGGGTTGAGGACCAGGTACTCGTAGCCGACGGTCCCTTCGGAGGTGTGGATGACCTTCTCGGCCAGGTCCAAGCCCGTCGCCTCGGCCCGCAGGAAGGCGCAGGCGTTCCTGCAGAGGGGGGCGATCGGGGAGCGGACGCTGTCGGGGTGGACGCGGCCGACGGCGACCTCGTGGGCGAGCGGGACGAACGACCAGTCGTCCCGGCGGTCGACGAGCAGGGTCTCGCCCGGCTTTCTCAGGGACGGCGGCAGGTGCCTTAGGAGGGAGGCGCCGGCGAACCCGGCGCCGACCACCACCAGCCGGGCCCCCCGGTCCACGGCCGCCGAGCGTGCCGCCGTCAGGCCCTCTCCCGGCCGTTCGGCTGGCGATCCTTGCAGGGGGGATGGGGCGTGTGCGGGATGTTTCTGGCTCCGTTCTGCGTCGCTCGCGGCTGGCACGGGGAGTATAAACCGTGGGTGGGACGGCGGTGCTTTACAAAAGGGGCGGCCGAACGTAGACTGCACGAACCGCCGCCGAGAGGCGACGACGGTGCCAGGGGTGGCACGGGGCAGTCCAACGGGGAAACCGTCCCTGCGGGGGCTAGAGAGGGAAAGCGTGATCAAGGAAGAAGCGGGGGCAGGGGATATCATCCCCGGGCTTATAGTCAGGCATACCAACCGGCGCCTCGGCAAGCTCGACGTCTGCGAGGCGTGCGAGCGTTTGATCTCGGGCAGCATCTCGTTTTCGGAGTTCGTCGACCAGGTGGGGAACCGCTACACGGAGCTTCTCGATTTCATGATGGAGCACGACCTTCACCCGGGGCGCCCGGAGGAGGTCATCTTCTGCATCGACTGCCACGCCGGCCTCGGCGTGCGCGCCGAGCTGCGCTCCCAACTCACCTGCCTCTACGGCCGGGGAGGACGCATCGACCTGCCCGATGCCGGGTAGAACCCTTCTCGCGCCCGACCTTCCGGGCGCCGGGCGAACGAGAATCGGGGAGGCACCGTGAGCGATGACACCAAAAAACGCCTCGTATCCGTCCTCGCGACGGGCATCGCGTTCGTGCTGGCGAGCCGGCTCGCCGAGGACTTTCTGGATCAGCCGGAGGTCAGGGGCGTGGGCGACGACGTGAAGGAGGGCCTCCTGCAGGCCGCGTTCTCTCTGGGCTCCACGGTAGTCGTCTCGGTCCTTATCCGGCGGGCGCTGGGTAGCCGCTAGGGCTCCCCGAGGGACGACGGCGGCCCCGACCCGCCGACCCGGCGTGCCTGCCGAACGGGGGGCGTTTGGGTTATCATTGCCCTCATGAGTACCATTCTCATAGTTCTGTTTCTGTTGATCGCGATCGTCGTCGTGGCCTCGCTCGCGCTCGGCCGCGCGACATACGAGGTGGACAGCGCCCGCGACACTGAGTTCCTGGAGCTCGACGGCGCGTGGGTGCGCTACGACGTGATCGGCGGCGGCCCGCCCGTGGTGCTGGTCCACGGCTGGCTCTCCTCGTCGCGCATCTGGGAGCCCGTAGCCCGGCGGCTCGCGCAGCGCTTCACCGTGTACACCCTGGACCTCACGGGCTTCGGCGAGTCGGACAAGCCTCGCGCGGGCTACGGGGTGCGCAACGGTAGCAGGCTCCTTTACGCCTTCTGCGCGCACTTCGGGCTGACGCGGGCCAGCGTCATAGGCCACGACCTCGGCGGCAACATGGCCGTCAAGCTCGCGGCCGACCATCCCGACGTCGTCGGCCGGCTCGCGCTCGTCTCGGCGCCCGCCGACGACGACCAGATCGACCTCCCGACGCCGCTCTGGCTAGCGACGCTGCCCCTGGTGGGCCCGCTTTTCTACGCCCTGGGTCGCGCCTTTCGTCCCGTCCGCCGGATGTGGGTGCGGCCCTTCGTCGCCGACCCCGACGACCTCACGGACGACCTCGTGGACGACGCCGGAAAGTCGACGCCCGCCGCGGTGGCCGGCACCTTGAGCATCGCGCGGCGCGAGATCGCCCGTGGCCGGCTCGTCCGGCAGGCCAAGGTCATAAAGATGCCCATGCTCGTCGTCTCGGGCGATGAGGACCAGATCGTCGATCCCCACTCGGTGAGCGCCTGGGCCGGGAGCGTGCAGCGGGCGGAGATCTGCCTTATGGACGCGTGCGGCCACGCCCCGATGATCGAACGCCCGGCCGAGTTCGCGGCCCAGATACTGGCCTTCCTGACCGGCGACGCCCGCTACCTCGACCAGTCGGCCCCGCCACCAGCCGCGGACGAGGAGGACCTCCCGGAAGACGACCGGGAGATCCCTTTCCCGGAGGACGGGGACGACTGGCAGCCCATCGACCCCCACGCGGAGACGGACGACACCGGCGACCTAACCGCCGAGTACCCCATCGAGGACGTCTACCCGGAGCCGACCCCGGAGCCGGAGCCGGGTCAACCGCCGAAGATCCACCGCAAGCGGGGCGGCTCCTACCCGGCCGAACAAACCCGCGACGGTGAAGCCCCCGCCCCGAAGGTGCCCGAGGAGCGCCACCGCGGCAGGAGCCGCCGCACGACCTCGGCCGACGATCCGATCCCCGAACTCCCGGCGGACCTCTTCGACTGGCCCGAGCCCCGCCGGAAGCCCCGACGAACCCAGCGCCCCGAAGCCGCTCCCGATGACGAAGCCCCCGAAAGCCCGAACGGTCCGTCGCACTCCTGAAGCGTTTGCCTGCGGCAAACGCGCTTTCAGCCTTCGGCTATCAGTGGTCGGCTTTGCCTCTGGCGGCGGGACGATGGCGCGGAAGAGGACGCCCTTTATCTACCGTGGGGGAGAAGCGGGGAGGACAACGCTGTGAAGCGTAGGACCTTCCCCGAGGGCATCATCGGCCGTAAGCCGAAAACTGACGGCCGACCGCTTGAAGGGAGTAACGTAAAGCCCGAGGAGAATCGACCGTCAGGGTCCAGAGACCGAGGCTATTGGTGATCGTCGCGAGGTGCTCGCGCCGCGTGCTCTCCCGCCCGGCACGGTCCCTACCGACGTAGGCGTCGACTTCCTCAGGTCCTCGCCGACCTGGGAGACCTGCAAGCGCACGACCTTCTCGGGCGCCCTGCCGTCGGGCCTCGAGGCTCGCCCCGAAAACTTGAGCAGGGCGAGTCTGTCGTGGCGATCCCGATGACCCGCCACCTTGCAATCGGCGGTCCGTCGTGTAAAGTACAACGTGCATGGCAAATTGTCCACACGATAGCTCGAGATCCCCCGCGGATCCGGACGGCGCCCCCTTCGGCGGTGTCGCGCCCGTGCGGGCCGGTGGTCGGGCGGACAAACGCCGGGCGATTACGAACGCCGCCCGCGCGGTCTTCAGTCGCGAAGGCTACGCCCGCGCGAGCATCGACGCGATCGCGACCGAGGCAAATGTCTCCACCCGCACCGTCTACAACCACTTCGAGGGTAAGGAGCGGCTGTTCTCGACGGTCCTGCACGCGAGCGCGACCGAGGTCGCCGACAGGTTCGTCGCTGATGTCGAGCGCAGGATGACCGGCGCGGGCCAGAAGGCTGATCTCGTCGCCCTGGGGCGGGCGTTGGCGGCGGTGCGAACCGACTTCCCCGAGCACTTCGCGATGGTTGGACGGATCGAGGTCGAGTCCCCGCACTTTCCCCCCGCGACCATCGAGGCCTGGCAGCGGGCCGGCCCGCTGCGCGTCCTGGGCGAGATCGCCCGTCGCCTGCGACAGTTGGCGGACGGGGGGCTGTTGCTTATCGACGACCCGTCGCGGGCGGCCGTCCATTTCGCCGCCCTGACCACGGCTGGCCTCGCGACCTACTACGGCACCCAAGCGCCCAGCGACGAAGGCGCCGGTGAAGCCGTTGAGGCCGGCGTGGAGGCGTTTCTTCACGGCTACGCCACGCCCGCGCGCGCCACCTAGACGCTCCCCGGTTCGGCGGGCGGTGTTCCGCCGAGACCGGAGACATTCGACGACCAAGCAGAGATCGCCGGGCAACGGAACGCTGCACTCTGGGGCGGGCCGCCCGGACGGTTTGGCTCTGGCGCGAAAACCGTAGGCGCAAGAAATCGAGCAAGGGAGGACGAAATGGCACCGACAGATACGTTCGACGGGACCTTCTCGCACCACACCACCAGGGCCAACGGGGTGAGGCTGCACTACGTTATGGGCGGCGAGGGCGACCCGGTCGTCCTGCTGCACGGCTGGACCCAGACCTGGCGCGGGTGGCGCAAAGTGATGCCGGCCCTGGCCGAGCGCTACACGGTCATCGTCCCCGACATGCGGGGGATGGGCGACTCGGACAAGCCGGAGGGGGGGTACGACGGGCTCACGGTGGCCGAGGACATCCGCCAGCTCGTCCGGGGCCTGGGCTTCGAGCGCTTCCACCTGGTAGGCCACGACATCGGGGGATGGGCGGCCTATCCCCTCGCCGCGGCCTACCCCGGTGCCGTGCGCACGCTTGCGATGGTCGATTCTTTGCCCCCGGGCCTAGGGTACGACGACTTCTCGGTGACGAAGGAGAACCGCCTGTGGCACCCGGCCTTCCACACGGCCGGCGATGTGGCGGAGATGCTCGTCTCGGGCAGGGAGTGCGAATACCTCTCGTACTTCTACCGCACCTACTCCTACGACCCCGCTGCCATCGGCGAGGAGGACGTGGACGAGTACGTCAGACGCTACTCGGCGCCCGGCGGCCTGCGCGGCGGGTTCGGGTACTATCGGGCGTTTTTCGAGGATGTCGAGCAGAACAGGGTGCTCGCCCAGAGGAAGCTCGGGATGCCGGTACTGGCTTTGGGCGGGGATCACAGCATCGGCGACGGCGTGCTGTGGGCGACACGGGAGTTTGCCGAGGACGTGCGTGGCGGCGCGATCGAGCGCTGCGGACACTTCGTCCCAGACGAACGCCCGCTGGACCTCGCCGGGCGCCTGCTCGCCTTCTTCGGCGAGGCGACGAGCGCGCGGGAGGGAGCCGCGTAGGGGCCCGGCGGGAAGCGACGGTTCGGGAGGCGGTGCAGTCCGCGGTAATAGAGGCGTTCACGCCGGGCGCGACGAGGTACCTGAAAAGCCAGAGGATCGGACGGCTGGCCACGTCGGGCGCGGGGGCGGGCCCCACGTGGTCCCCGTCAACTACTCGTTCAACGCGGAACTCAAGACCATCGACATCCACGGCTACCGTACGGCGCCAACCAAGAAGTTTCGCGACGTCGCCCACACCAGCAGGGTCACCTTCGTCGTCGACGGCCCGGGAGGCGGGGTGACGATACGTGGACGGGGAAAAGCGGTCTCCGATGACGGACAGGAGCTAATCCGCGTCGTGCCCGAGCGGGTTGTGATCTGGGCGTAGATACGGGCCCCTATGGGTTCCAGGATCGGACGGTCGGGGCGCGGGTAGGGGGGTGATGGGCCGGATGGTGGCTAAGGTTTATGCTTCCCAAGAAGCGCGAAACGCGTGGCCCGCGCTACCCCTCATCTGCACTGCCTGGTTGATGTTCGTCCTCGACGTCACCATTGGCAACGTTGCCCTGCCCTCGAGCTCTTTGACGGGCGATCTCCCTCAGATCGTGCGGTACCCGCTTAAAGCTCCTTCCTCAAGTACAGCCACTGGCGGATGTCGAGGAAGTAGCCCGTGATGAGGGATCCCTGGCGGCCGGCCTCCTTGTAGCCTTCGGCCTCGTAGAGGCGGAGGGCGGTCAGGTTGTTGCCGCTGACGTGGAGGCCCACGGACTCTTTGCCGGTCTCGCGGGCCAGGTCTTCGGCGGCCGTCAGCAGGAGCCGGGCGATGCCCTGGCGACGGAAGGAGGGGGAGACGACGAGCCGCTCGATGTAGGCCTCGGATGACCTGTACGTGTAGCGCGGGTAGGAGAGCAGGGTCGTGGCCCAGACCGTTCGGGGCAGGCCGAGGTTCCGGTTGAGCGCGCGCCAGAGGCCGCGGGCGAGGACGTCCTCGCGTGAGGGGGCCGTGCGGACGCCGACGCTGCCGGCTATCTCCGAGGTGGAGTAGCCCTCCGTTACCAGGGAAGTTACCCCGCCGGAGACGTGTTCAAGGGCGACCCATTTTTCCATGATCCGGAGCGCCCGGTCCACCCGGGAGCCGAATATCGGCCGGAACTTGTCAAGGAAACCGTCGACCACGAGCGCGGCTATCGCCGGGTCGTCCCCCGCGGTGGCGAGGCGCACGGTGAACTGCTCGGCCTTCATGGGGCGCATCCTACCAGACCGGGGGGCTCAGCCGATCAACCCAGGGCACGCATTCTGCAACGCCCGGAGACCGCGCGGCTAACGGTACGCTGGAAGTGTTACTTGTTGCGATCGTCTCTGACCGATCGGCGCGTGCCGCGATGTTAGCCGCCCTAATCTGCGCCGTGATTCAGGTCCTTTATGGTACGTACGTACGCCGTGACGCGTCGGTCAAGGTCTAGCGGGTAGGCGTAGCCCAGGTCGTCGCCGACGTCGGTCGCGACCCGGCGGAAGAGCGCCATCGTCCGGAAGAGCGCCTCCCAGTTCTCCGCGATCCCGGCGCCGGCGTAGGTGCCCTCCAGTTCCCTCCAGATCTCTGGCGGGAGGTGTTTCTTCAACCCTTTGCCCAGGTTACCCGCCGGCGCCGACCACCCGTGGTCGCATTCCATCCTCCACTCCAGCATCGGGCGCAGGTAGGTGTGCTTCATGTCTTGTTCGAGGCACCACTTGGCCGGCAACAGTTCGTCGCGCCACAAGCACTTCGCTACGTAGGGCGCGTCGCTAATGAAGTCGTTGACGTGCGTCAGGTAGGTTTCCTCGTCGGGTCGGGCCGGGACGTACGCGCCATATCTCGGCGGGCGCATTTCGTCGAACAGGCCGTCCTTGTCGAGGAGCACGGCGTAGCCGACGTCAAGATCCGCTAGAAGCACAGGAGACTGCGCGATACGGCGGGCCAGGACGATAGGCCAGAGCCGGAAATCGATCTTCAGGCCGTCTGCGTACTGGGTGACGTTGCCCGTCTGCTCGATGCCATGATCGTGCTCGGGGTAGACGGGGTCCCAGTACGCGACGAGCACCTCACCGAAATCCTCGAGCCAGGACCGGTCCGTGAACAACGGATGTATGTCCTCGACCACCAGCACGACGTCGTAGTCCGAGAGGGCGTCAACCGGTGCGCTCGGGTTCGCGCGGGTGCTGGTGAGAAGCATCGCGCGAATCGGGTCCCTCTGGCCGGCCCACCGGGTCAGGCGGCGGAGGACGTCGCTAGGGTCGTGCTCGACGAACAAGGCGATTCGCTAGCCGATCAGGCGCCGGCGCATGATCTGGATGGGCAGCAGCGCCAGCACGCCGGTGAAGACGACGATCCAGGCGACGTCCACGAGCACCCCGGGCGTCGGCCCCGTGGCGAGCGCCCGGCACAGGTTTACCGCGTGGTAGAGCGGCGTGAACCACGCCACCTGCGGCACCGGGGCAGGGAAGTCGTCAACAGGGAAGAAGATCCCGGAGACGAGAAAGAGCGGCGTGACGACGAGCGTGAAGTAGTACGAGAAGTAGTCGATCTGGTGGATCAGGCTAGTGAACAAGGTCCCCATGACGCTGAACATGATCCCGATGATGAGCAGCGCCGGCGGGATGAGCACGGCCCAGAGCGAGCCGACGAGCCCCAGCGCAACGAGCACGAGCAGGAAGGCCGTCCCGTAGAGCGCGCTCCTGGTGCCGGCCCACAGGTACTCGCCGGCCACCACGTCCTCGGCGTTGACGGGCGTGGTGATGATAGCGTCGTAGACCTTGTCGAACCTGAGCTTAACGAAGGTGTCGAAGGTGCTCTCGAAGGACGCCGCGAACATCGCGTTGCTCGCCAGGAGCCCAGGCGCTATGAACGCGACGTACTCCTGGCCGTTGATACCGCCCTGCTGGATAAAGGTCCCGAGCCCGAGCCCCAGGGCGCCGAGGTAGAGCAGCGGCTCCACGAAGTTCGGAAACATAATGCTCTTCCAGTACTTCTTGAAGATGGTCAGGTTGCGCTGCCACACCCGGAACGCCCCGCGCGGCGAGGGGATCTTGATGCCGCCCATCAGTCGGCCAACCTCCTGCCCGTGAGCCGCATGAACACGTCCTCGAGCCCAGACTCGCGGTGAACGGTGTTCTCGACCTTTACCCCTGAGAGATGCACGCGCTCGGCGACGGCGTGGGCGTCGTGGGTGAACGCGACCAGCGCCTCGACGCTGCCGCCCTCCTCGACGCTGTCGGCGGCCTCCTCGAGTATGGGTCGCAGCTCCTTGAGCGAGGCCGGATCCGACCTGAACTCGATCACCTGCGGGCTGACGTACTCCCGCACCAGCTCGGCCGGCGACCCTTCGGCGATGATCTCGCCGCCCTCCATGATGACGAGCCTGTCGCAGAGCCTGGCCGCCTCCTCCATGTAGTGCGTGGTCAGGATCAGGGTCTTGCCGGCCCTGGCCAGCTCGCGCAGCTTGTCCCAGACGAGGTGGCGCGCCTGCGGGTCGAGGCCCGTGGTCGGCTCGTCGAGCACGACGAGGTCAGGGTCGTTGACGAGGGCGCGCGCGATCAAGAGCCGCCGCTTCATCCCGCCCGAAAGCGCCTCGACCTTCTCCTCGGCCTTCTCCGTGAGCTGCACGAAGTCGAGCAACTCGTCCGCCCGCTGCAAGACCACCTTGCGCGGAAGGTCGAAGTAGCGGCCGTAGACGAGCAGGTTCTCCTTTACCTTGAGGCCCTCGTCGAGGTTGTTCTCCTGCGGGACCACCCCGATGCGCCGCTTGACCTCCCGGTCGTGCCGGGTAACGTCGAGGCCAACCACCGAGAGCTCGCCGCCCGTCGGCTCCGCGGCGGCGTAGATCATCTTCATCGTCGAGGTCTTGCCCGCCCCGTTGGGCCCGAGAAAACCGAAGCACTCGCCCGCGCCGACCTCGAAGTCCACGCCCTTGACCGCCTCGAACTCTCCGTAGCTCTTCCTGAGCCCGCGCCCGACCAGCGTCGAAGTCCCAGCGCCGTCCTTGATCGTCCTCTTGATCTCCGTGTTCAACCGCAAGCCCCTCTGTGTGATCGAGATGGTCGCGGGCCCGAAGACCCGCCGAACGCCCGCCGACGACCGCGGACAAGACCTCAATACTAACCCATCGCCCCGCACCGACCACCCCGAAACCGGCCCGCCGAGAAGGCCGCACCCCGGGCGTCTGCCGTGTGTAGCAAAACGTACAAGTATTAAGAAATGTTGAGCTACCGTCTACCACATTGCGAAGGTGGCTGATAAAATGCCGCGCGGGTAGAAGTCTGAACGGGCGTTCTCGCGACTGCAATAGACGGAGAGGCTGCATGGGCAAGAAGTCGGACCGGCGAATATTCAGGAGGCGGCGTCAGCGGGCCGGATTCGCGTTGCTGGTGTCGTTGGCCGTCGTGGTCGTCGGTGCGATCATGTTCTCTTCCCAGAAGCCTCTTAGCAACCTGTCGGCGCGGGGTGGCGGGACCGAGGCCGTGCATAGGGTGGACTCGCCATCGGTGGACCGGGCCCCCGAGGCGGTGGCGGAGCCCGTGGCGCAGCCCGCGGCGCAGACCGTCGAGAAGTCGGGGGACGAGACGAAGGCCGCAGATGACGAGAAGGCGCAGGCCGATTCGTCCGGCGGTGGGTCCGGTGGGGGGGACGCCGCCGAGAAGGCGAAGAAGGAGCCAGAGCAGGCCTCGGGGCCGCCCCCGATACCGCAGCCCGCCACCAACGATCTGTGGATGGATATACCGGCGCTCGGCCTCGACGACAACTACGTCTCCGACTCGCAAGACCCGGCGGCGATGGACGCAGGGGCCATAAAGCTTCCGTCTACGGGGTTCCCCTGGCAGAACGACGCCAACACCTACATCGCGGCGCACAGGCTGGGTTGGCCCGGGACGGCTAGCGACCACCAGTTCTACAACCTCCCGAACCTGGCGCTTGGGGACAAGATCTACCTCTACGACGACAACCTCACCGTCTACACCTACGAGGTGACCGGCTTCAAGGAGGTTCTCCCGAACGAGAACTACGTAACCGCGCCGCAGCCGGGCCGGGACATGATCTCGCTGCAGACCTGCATCGAGAACTACGGCGACTACTGGACTATGGGCCCGAACTGGTACGTCCGCTACATCGTCGAGGCCGACCGGGTCTCCGTAGACCCGGCGTAGAAGGCCAACATAGAGACCCACCGAGGGCGCCCCTCCGGGGGCGCCCTTCTCTTTGCCCGGCGGCCTGGCGAGCCGGTATACTGGGAGTTCCCGCAGCAAGAGTCTGTAATCAGGCGAGAGGAGAGGGACCCGGATGGCACTGGTGACGATGCGTCAGCTTCTAGACGAGGCTGCGAAGGGCAACTACGGCGTCGGCGCTTTCAACGTCAACAACCTGGAGCAGGTACAGGCGATCATGGAGGCCGCCCGCGAGACGGAGTCCCCTGTCATCATCCAGGCCTCACGCGGGGCAAGGAAGTACGCCAACGACCGTTTCCTCTACCACCTCATGGAGGCCGCGGCGGAGGTGTACCCGGAGATCTCGGTGGCCCTCCACCAGGACCACGGCAACTCGCCGGAGACCTGCAAGAGCGCCATAGACCTCGGCTTCACGAGCGTGATGATGGACGGCTCCCTTATGGACGACGGCAAGACGCCGGCGGACTTCGAGTACAACGTGCGCGTCACCCGCGAGGTCGTCGAGATGGCCCACGAGGTCGGGGTGACCGTCGAGGGCGAGCTCGGGACTCTGGGCGGCATCGAGGACGGCGTCGGCTCAGGCGAGGTGCACCTGACGGACCCGGACCAGGCCGTCGAGTTCGTGGAGCGGACGGGCGTGGACGCCCTGGCGGTCGCCATCGGGACGAGCCACGGGGCTTACAAGTTTACCAGCGAGCCAGACCGGGACGTGCTCGCGATGAACATCATCGAGGAGATCAACGAGCGGCTGCCCACCACCCACCTCGTCATGCACGGCTCCTCCAGCGTGCCCAAGGAGCTGGTCGACACCATCAACCGGTACGGTGGGGAGATCCGGCCGACCTTCGGCGTGCCGGTGCGCGAGATCCAGGAGGGCATCAAGCACGGCGTCCGCAAGGTCAACGTGGACACCGACCTTCGCCTCGCCGCGACCGGCGCCATCCGCAAGGCCTTCGCCGAGGACCCGTCCGAGTTCGACCCGCGCTACTACCTCAAGCCGGCTCGCGCGGCGATGCAGGAGGTCGTCAGGGCCCGCATGGAGGCCTTCGGCCAGGCCGGACACGCCAGGGACTACGGCCCGATCTCCCTGCACGACATGGCCGCCCGCTATAGGGAGCAGGGGCACCAGCTTACGACTGTCTAGCAGTCTTAGCTATCAGCGGTCAGCCATCAGCTCTCTGGTGGTTGGCCGCTGCTCTCAGAATCATTCCTCTTCGGGACCCTTGCCGCCCGTCTTTCTCCTCCAGCGCGATCCCATGGCGTAGCCGTTGAGCGTCTGCAGCGGCCCGATGAGCAGGTAGATAAACCCCGCCCAGGAGATCCACCGCACACCGCCGATGGCTGCGATGCCCACAGAAGCCAGCCCAACCGACACGTTCAGCAGGAAGCTCTGCATCTGCGTGCGCATGACGCCTATCACCTCGCCGCCCGCCCCGAGCGCCGCGTCTGCAACGACGCCCATCAGGTCGACGTGCCCGCCGCCGTAGACGAGGGTGGTGCCCATCTCGGCGAGGGTCCGGCCGAGCGCCCGGGCTGCCCCGGCGTAGGCCGGGTCGTTGCCGCGGCTGGAGCCGCAGAAGACGCAGACGGCCTTCAACCGGCTAGAACCGCTGGACAAAGAAGACGCCCGCGACGATCAGGAGGGCGCCCAGGAGGCGCAGGGGCGTGGCCTCCTGGGCGGCGACGCGGAAGAGGCCGAAGTGGTCTATGACGATCGAGGCGAGGACCTGGCCGCTCAGGATCAGGGCGACCGTCGTCGCGGCGCCAAGCCTGGGGGTTAGGATCACCGAGGCGAACACGTAGAACGCCCCGAGCAGGCCCCCCATCCAGATCCACCACGGCGCGTTCGAGACGTCGCCGAAGGTGGGCAGGCCGCCGTTCAGGACGAGCGTCAGGGCGACGAGCGCGACGGTGCCGATGATAAAAGAGATCGCCGCAGCGGCCACGGGGCCGCCCGCCACGGTACGAAGTTGGGAGTTAACGCCGAACTGCATCGAGACGGCCGTGCCCGCGGCGAGCGCCACCGGCACCAGCAGGAACCAGGTCATGCGGGACACCCCCGGACCCTAGCGCGGTTCGTAGACGTCGTAGAGCACCGGCTCGATGCCGTCGTCGCCGACCCCCGTACGGTACTGGACGTAGCGGGCGCGCTGGAGGTAGGCGAGCGCCGTCTTGATGCGGCCCTCGAGGCTCGGTATCTCGGCTTCCAGGTCGGAGAGTTTGGACGAGTCGAGGATCACGTCGTCCTCGTCGTTGTCCTGCCAGATCTCCCACAGGCGGCGCCAGAGCGCGTCTGCCTCCGCCGAGAGCGGTTCGCGTTCCATGTTTCCTACCCCTTTTCCTGGTGCTTGCGTAGCTCGAAGACTATGTGCGAGATCTCGGGCACGAGTAGCTTCTCCATGCCGAGCCCGACGGCGTTGCGGGAGCCGGGGAGGCTCGCAACCAGCTTGCTGCCGACGGCGCCGGCGACGGCGCGGCTGAGGACGGCGGCGGCCCCGATCTCCTCGTAGGAGAGCATCCGGAAGAGCTCCCCGAACCCGTCGAGCCGCTTCTCGATCATCCGCTCGACGACCTCGTAGGTGGTATCCCGGCCCGAGATCCCGGTCCCGCCCGTCGTCACCACGGCGTCGACGTCGGAGCGCGCCAGCAGGTCCACGAGCTCCCTCCGGATGCTCGTAGCGTCGTCGCGCACGATCCCCCGCGACACGACCTCGTGGCCAGCCCCGCGCAAGGCTTCCTCGGCGACGTCCCCGCCGGTGTCCGTCTCCTGGGTCCTGGTGTCGCTGATCGTGAGCACCGCCACCCTTACCCCCTCGGGCGCGGACTCCCGGTGCTGACGGACGCTCTCGCTCACAGCGGGCCTCCCGCGAGGAACGGGTTGTGCCTCCGCTCCTCCCCGACGGTAGTCTCTGGCCCGTGCCCGGAGAGGACGCGGGTCTCGTCGGGCAGCGTCAGCAGCCGCTCGTTTATGCTCCGCATCAGGACCTCCATGCTGCCGCCAGGCAGGTCGACCCGCCCGACGCTCCCGGCGAAAAGGGCGTCGCCCGAGATGACCGCGCCCTCCGCGGCCGAGTAGAAGGCCAGGTGCCCCGGCGCGTGGCCCGGCGTGTAGAGGGCGGTGAACGCGAGGCCGCCCACTTTTACGACCTCCTCGTCCTCTATGTACCCGTCCACCGCGGGAACCTTGCCGAAGCGCAGGCCCATCATGAGCGCCTGGTTCGGCAGCTGCTCCAGCATGGGCTCGGCCTCGGCGTGCATAAGGACCGGGCAGGCGTACTCGTCGACGAGGGCAACGACGGCGCCGACGTGGTCTATGTGGGCGTGGGTGATTATGATCCTGCTTATATCCAGGTTCGTCTGCTCGACGGCGAGCGCTATGCGGGCCGCCTCGTCGCCGGGGTCGAAGAGGACACCTGCCCCCGTGGCCTCGTCCCCGACTATGTAGCAGTTCTCCTGGAACGGGCCCACCGTAAGCTTTTCGAGGATCATGCGGACCTCCCGACCAGGAACTCGACCAGCAGCCGCGCGGGCACCCCGGTCGCCCCCTTGGTGGTGTAGGCGTTTCCCTTCTTGCCGTAGGCGGTGCCCGCGATGTCAAGGTGGGCCCACGGGAAGCCCGCGAACTCCTTGAGGAAGGCGCCGGCGGTCAGCGCGCCGCCCCCGCGTCCGCCCGAGTTCTTTATGTCCGCGGTGTCGCCCTTGATCTGCTCCGTGTACTCCTTGAAGAGCGGGAGCGGCCAGGCCCTCTCCCCGGTCGCCTCTCCTGCCGTCTGGACCTCGGCCACGAGGTCCTCGTCGTTGCCCATGAGGCCGGAAGTGTGGGCGCCGAGCGCCACGACGCAGGCGCCTGTGAGGGTGGCGCAGTCGACTACCGCGGCGGGCTCGTAGCGTTGGGCGTAGACGAGGGCGTCGGCCAGGATCAGGCGCCCCTCCGCGTCGGTCGTGACGATCTCCACGGTCTTCCCGTTTGCCATGGTGAGCACGTCCCCGGGCTTGAAGGCGTCCCCGCCTGGCAGGTTCTCCGTCGACGGCACGATCGCAACGACGTCGAGCGGGAGGTCGAGCGCGCCGACCGCCTCCATGGCGCCGAGCACCGCGGCCCCGCCGCCCATGTCGAACTTCATGTCCTCCATGCCCGCCGACGGCTTTATGGAGATGCCGCCCGAGTCGAAGGTGACGGCCTTGCCCACCAGCACGACGGGCTTACCGCCCCCGCCCTTCTTGTGCTCCAGCACTATGAAGCGGGGCTCGTTGGAGGATGACCTGCCCACGGTGGCGAGCCCCGTGAGACCCTCGTCCTCGATGCCGGCGCGGTCGAGCACCGTGACGGCCATGCCGTGGCGGTCCCCGATCTCCCGCGCCCGATCAGCCAGATACGCCGGCGTCGCGGTGTTGGACGGCTCGTTGGCGAGGTTCCGGGCTAGCACCGACCCGGCCGCGACCTTCTCGCCGACCCCGGCGCCGGCGGTGGCCGCCTCCTCGTCCCCCGAACCGACGATCAGGTCGAAGCTCTCGGGTTCCCCACCGTCTCCGCCGTTGTCCTTCGACTTGTACTTCTCGAACCTGTAGAGGCCGAGCACCGCGCCCTCGGCCGCCGCCCGCGCCGCCCCGCGAACGTCCGACCCTTCGGGCGTGGGGAGCACGAAGGCGACGTTGCGGAGCTTGAGGGTTCGGGCCCTGCGGGCGACGGTGGCAGCCGTGCGTCGCAGCCTCTCCGGCGTGAAGGAAGGGCGTCCACCGAGGCCGACGAGCAGGAGCCGCCCGGCCGCGAGGTCGTCCCCCGCGTAGAGCAGGGCTGTCTGGCCCCGCTTGCCCGTGAAGTCCTCGGTGGATGTGGCCGGTTGCGAAGCATCGGAGAGGCTTTCGGGCGGGCCCTCCCCGGAGTGGACGCCGACCGCGAGCAGGTCGGTTTCCAACACTTCGGGCGCGGCCTTCTCTACGCCGATCCG
The DNA here is from genome assembly GCA_035264945.1 of Rubrobacter sp. Lineage (GTDB taxonomy): Bacteria > Actinomycetota > Rubrobacteria > Rubrobacterales > Rubrobacteraceae > Rubrobacter_D. The sequence continues at coordinate 26,064 of DATFPF010000086.1, read as the reverse complement.
AACCAAAAGGGACCACCTCCTGCGTTGCGGGCTGCCGGGGCTTGCTCTGCGACGGCCCGAATTATACGGTAAAGGGACTCTGAGACTTTCGGTTGTCATCCCCGCCTTGAACGAGGAGGCCTCCCTGGGAGGTCTCCTGGAGCGGCTGCGCCATGCCCCGGGCGTGCGCGAGGTCGTCGTCTCCGACGGCGGCTCCACGGACGGCACCTCCGCACTCGTCCGCCCGCCGCACCGCCTCGTACGGGCCGAACCGGGACGGGGCCAGCAGCTCGGGACCGGGGCGGCAGACACGTCCGGGGACGTGCTGCTCTTCCTGCACGCCGACGTCATGCCACCACCGGACGTGGCCGCCCAGATCTCGGGCGCCCTGAGCTCCGGCAACGTGGGCGGCAACTTCCGCCTGCGCTACCCTGACGGCGGACCCCTCGGCCGATGGCTGGAGTGGCTGGCGCCCGTCTACCGCCGCCTGGCGCGCTACTACGGGGACTCCGGGATCTTCGTCCGAAGGGACGTCTACGACACTTGCGGGGGGTTCCCGTGGGTCCCGATCATGGAGGACGTGATCTTCGTCCGGCGCATGGAATCGGCCGGCCGGACCGCGTACCTGCCAGGCCCCATGGTGAGCGCGTCGCGCCGCTGGCGGGGCCGGGAGTTCCGCACCCTCCTACTCTGGGGCGCCATGCAAACGGCCTTCGCCCTCGGCGTGACCCCTTGGCGGCTGGCCCGCCTCTACAAGGCTACCGGAAAATGACCTACCGCATCCTCGTCATGGCCAAGGCCCCCATACCTGGCACCGTCAAGACCCGCCTCATGCTTCCCCCAGAGGTAGCGGCAGGCCTCCAGGAGGCCCTGATCCAGGACACCGCCGCGAAGGCCCGCTCCCTCGCCCCGACCACCGTGGCCGGCGCCCCCCCGGACAGATCGGACCTCTTGCGGCGGCTCCTGCCCGAAGACGTGGACCTGATAGCGCAAAGCCCCGGCGACCTCGGCGACAGGATGCTGGCCGCGGCCCGAACGCTCTTCGACGCCTCTTCCGACCCCCTCCTCCTGCTCGGCACCGACGCCCCAACCCTGCCGCCGGAGACCATAGAGGGGGCCGCCTCCGCGCTCGCTTCCCACGATATATCGATAATACCAAGTCCCGACGGCGGGTACGTGTTGCTTGGGTTGCGTCGGCCGGTGGAGGCAGTCTTTCACGGGGTGGATTGGTCGACGGAGGCCGTGTTCCGGCAGACGCTTCTGGGGGCCGAGGGGGCAGGGCTCTCCGTTTGCGAGGGAGAGCCCTGGTACGACGTGGACGCACCGGGGGACCTCGCGCGGCTCGGGGAGGAGCTCGGCGCCTACCCCGAGCGAGCCCCTCGGACCGCGGGTTTCCTGAGGGGGTTATAGGGCCCGCGGGTGGAGGAGGCGGGTGGGTGCTAAGGTTGCGGTATGGAGTTGCGGCCTTTTCTGGATCTCGCGGTAGAGACCGCCTACGAGGCCGGCCGGCTAACGCTCGGCTACTTCCGGACCGGGGCCGCGCGGCCCGAGTTCAAGGAAGACGAGACGCCGGTGACGGTGGCGGACCGGGAGGCGGAGCGCTTGATCCGGGAGAGGATCCGCGGCCGGTATCCCGGGCACGGGATCTTGGGGGAGGAGTACGGGTCCGAGGGCGGGTCCGAGGGCGGCTCCGACGGTCTGCGGTGGATCGTGGACCCCATAGACGGCACGAAGGCCTTCGTGCGGGGCGTGCCGCTCTACGGTGTCCTGATCGGACTCGAGATAGAGGGCGTCTGCGAGGTCGGCGCCGCCTACTTCCCGGCCATCGACGAGATTGTCTACGCCGCCACGGGAGAGGGTTGCTTCGCCAACGGCCGCCGCGTCCGCGTCTCCGAGACGCGGAGGCTGCGCGACGGCATCGCCTGCTTCACCGACGCCAAGGGATTCGACAAGTACGGGCGGCGGGAGGAGTGGCTGCGCGTGCTTTCGGCCGCCGGCGACGCTCGGGGCTGGTCCGACGCCTACGGCCACGCCCTCGTCGCGACCGGCAGGGCCGACCTCATGCTGGAACCAGCCCTGAACCCCTGGGACGCAGCCCCCTTCCCCCCGATCCTGCGCGAGGCCGGCGGCGTTTTCTGCGATTGGTCCGGCAACGAAACCATCTACGCCAACGAAGGCATCAGCACCACATGGACACTATTGCCCGAGGTTCTTGGCTTGATAAGGCAGGATCGGGGCGTCTGACCTTAGCGGACCTGGTGTCTCAGATGGCCGTCGTGGCAATCGCAAAGAACGAGGTTGCGGTTATCACCAATCCCGATAGCCCGGCGGCGAGGCCGGCGAGCCGGTGGCTCCTCTCGGATCCGCGCACAAGCAGGAAGCCCCCGCCAGGTGTCAGGTACGCCGTCGTCAGCACCGTACCCACTGCCAGGCCGAACGCGCCGAGAAACACCACCGGGCTGACCACTCTGAAAAGGACGCCGTCGACGTCTCTGGGCAGGAAGAAGGAGTACGTCGAGGCTCCGTCGCAGTTGAAGACGTTCTTCCCGGTCGGGACGAAGAACGGCCCGTAGTGAACCACCTCCGCCCTGTAATAGCCGGTGTGGTAGGGGCTGCCCCTCGGGATTTCCCCTGAGGTGCATGGGCTGTCTCCGTTGTGGGTCCTGCGCACCGCGGTCACACGCCGCGCCACCGTTGGGTCTACGGAGAAGGGCCACTCTCTGAGGTCCAGGTCGTAGACGAGGGCGAACCGGGCGAAGGCCTCTTTCTCGCCGGAATAGGCCCCGACGCCCTCACCGGCGAAGATTAGGCGGGGCAGGACGCTTCCGACGCCGAGCACGGCCACGGCGCCAGTCAGCACGAGCAGAGAGCCGCACAACCCTCTCATAGTCACTACGCTTCTTCTCTACACGGGTCCACACACCGCATCCTAGACGGAACCGGTTACGTGCTGGCAACAGAGGAATTAAAATTTTGATGAAACCAAGACCCGAAGTCGCGGCGCCTTTCGAACCGTCCGCACCCAAAAGGGGCGCGGTGAAAACCGCGCCCCTGACCTGAAGCCTGAAACCTGTTGCCTGAAGCCTACAAAATCGGCAGGAACTTCTCGAGCTCGTAGGGCGTCACCTGGATGCGGTAGTCCTCGAACTCCTCCCGCTTGAGCTCGAGCAGGCGGCTGTAGGTGTGTTCGCCGAGCGCCTTGTGCAGAAGCTCGGAGTTCTCGGCCTCCTTGATGGCCTCGCCGAGGTCAGCAGGCAATGACTGGATGCCCATCTTCTCGCGCTCCTCGACCGAGAGGTTGTAGAGGTTGCGCTCCATCGGCTCGGGCAGCTCGTAGCCCTTCTCGATGCCTTCGAGGCCGGCGTGCAGGAGCGCGGCGAAGCAGAGGTAGATGTTCGCCGACGGGTCCGGGCAGCGCAGTTCCATGCGCGTCGCCTTCTCCTGGCCCGGGTGGAAGCCCGGCACCCGCACAAGCGCCGAGCGGTTGCGGCGGCTCCAGGCGATGTAGACCGGGGCCTCGTAGCCGGGCACCAGGCGCTTGTAGGAGTTCACGTGCTGGGCGAAGATGATGGAGAGCTCGCGGGCGTGGCGGAGCTGGCCCGCGATAAACGCCTTCGCCTCGTCCGAGAGGTAATGCTCGCTGTCCGCGTCGAAGAACGAGTTCTTGCCGTTCGAGAAGAGGCTCTGGTGGGTGTGCATCCCCGAGCCGTTCTGGTCTTTGAGGGGCTTCGGCATGAACGTGGCGTAGACGCCGTGGCGGGTGGCGATCTCCTTAACGACCGTCTTGTAAGTCATCACCTTGTCGGCCATCGTCATCGCGTCGTCGAAGCGCAGGTCGATCTCGTGCTGGCTTATGCCAACCTCGTGGTGGCTGTATTCGACCTTGATGCCGAGCTGCTGAAGCGACTGGACCGTCTCGCGCCTGAGGGCCGTCGCCGCGTCGAGCGTCGTAAGGTCGAAGTAGCCGCCGTAGTCGAGGGGCTCGGTGCCGCTCGAGTCCTTGAAGTAGAAGAACTCGAGCTCGGGCCCGACGTTGAACCTGTCGAAGCCCATCTCGTTTGCCCGCTCGAGCGCGCGGCGCAGGATGTGGCGCGGGTCGCCCACATACGGGTCGCCGTCCGTAGTCTGGACGTCGCAGATCATCCGGGCCGTCGGCTCCTCCTGGGGGCTCCAGGGGATCACCTTGAACGTGGAGGGATCGGGCATGGCGATCATGTCCGACTCCTCGATGTCCTGGTAGCCCGTGATGGATGAGCCGTCGAAGCCCATCCCGCCGTCCAGGGCATCCTCCAATTCCTCGACGGTGATCGCGAAGCTCTTCAAGGTCCCCAGGATGTCCGTGAACCACATCCGGATGAACTGGACGTTCGCGTCCTTCGCCTGCTGCAACACCTCTTGCCTGCCCATCGTCGCCAAGCTTACCTCCTAGCGTCCCGCGCTCTATACTGTGCCCCGGAAGCGGGGTGCTCCCGGCCGTGAAGCCCATGATATGGACCGCCCCCGCCGGTTGCATATGGCCCGGCGTACAAGCCACGCGCCCCGGCAGGGCCGAATCCCTGGCCTGATGTACAAAACGGCGCGCCAGGGTCGCGCTGAGACCCGCCCGGCGCGACCCGGCGGCGGCCGGGGTAGAATCCGGACGCAGAAGCGCACGCCGGAAAGGTAGATTGTTATCGAAGGGGGAGAGATGACGGAGAGACCCGGAGATCGCCCGGAGGAGCGCCGCAGGACCGGGCCGCTCGGCGACGACGCGGACGACCAGGAGACCCGCAGGGTGCCTCTCGGGGAGAACCGCCAGGAGGGCACGCGCCGGGAGCCCGCAGGCAGTACCAACGACGCCGACGACGGTGCCGAGACCCGCCAGGTGCCGCAGGATCCTTCCCAGAGGCATCCCCAGGGGGCGTCCGCCGGGGCGCCCCAGGACAACGGGGACAAGGAGACGCGCATCATACGCCCGCCCGGCCAGCCCGACACCACGGCCGACGCGACGCCTTACCCGAGGGGCTACTTCGAGGCGGCTGAGGACCGCGAGGACAGGCTGCGCGACATGTACGGCGGCGTGGACTGGCTGGCGAGCTTCCTCGGGTTCGTTTTCGCCCTGGTGGCGGGCGCGATCTTATCCGCCGTCGCCGGCGTCGTGCTCACGCCGTTGGGCTTCTCGCCAAACCTTACCGGTTCCCTTGGGGCTGCCGTCATCACCGGGCTCGTCATCCTCGGCGTCCTGATCTTCCTCACGTTCTTTTTCGGCGGGTACGTGGCCGGGAGGCTGGCCCGCTTCGACGGGGGGCGCAACGGGGCGATGCTGCTCGTCTGGACCTTCATCACGGTGATACTGCTCGCGCTCGCGGCCGGGGTCTTCAGCGGCTTCCTGCCAGGCGGGGCGGCCGACGCCATCGGGGGCTTCGTCGACAGCGCCTCCTCCGCCATCGGGGGCCTCTCGCAGGCCGGGGTCGTGGGGATCGTGGTGGTCGTGGCCGCCCTCCTGCTCGCCCTGATCGGCGGCTTCCTCGGCGGACGCCTCGGCAGCCGCTACCACGCGGAGATAGACAGGACCACCTAGAGGTTTCGGATAAGCGTTCATCGGGGTGTGCCCGGTGAACGCTTTCGCTTTGTCGGGTTTTCTCTCTTCGGATAATCGGACCTATGGGTAAGCACATTCTGTTCGAAACGGGCATCAGGCGGCTCGGCAGCAAGGAGGACGGGTTCTTCTACCGTTACCCCGGCACGGGGGAGACGGTTGGGGCAGAGAAGGTCCTGGAGAGGATAGAGGGCCTGAAGGTGCCGCCGGCCTGGGGGGACGTGCGCGTAGCGCAGGGTCCCTCGGCCAAGGTGCAGGCTATAGGGTACGACTCAGCCGGCAGGCTCCAGTACCGCTACCACGAGAGGTACCGCGAGCGTAAGGAGCGGGAGAAGTTCGAGCGTATTCTGGTCTTCGCGGGGAGGCTCCCGGGGATGCGGCGCACCACGAGCAACCACCTGCGGCACAAGAAGCTCGACCGGGAGAAGGTCCTCGCGTGCATGACGCGCATGATGAACGCCGCCTACTTCCGGGTGGGGGAGGAGCGCTACGCGAAGAACAACAAGACCTACGGCATCGCCACGCTCAGGCGCAAGCACCTCAAGATAGAGGGCGACACCGTTATCTTCGAGTACACCGGCAAGTGGGGGCAGGAGCAGCGCAAGGCCGTCACCGATGCCAGGCTGCGGCGGGTGGTCGAGGAGTGCAGGGACCTGCCAGGCTACGAGGTCTTCAAGTACCTCGACGACTCGGGCGAGGTGCGCGACGTGAAGTCCCGAGACCTCAACGCCTACGTTAAAGAGGTTGTGGGCGAGGATTTTACCGCCAAGGACTTCCGCACCTGGGCCGGGACGCTCATCGCCGCTAGCACCCTCGCAGAGCTCGGGGCCGTCGAGGACGCCAAGGCCGCCCAGAAGAACGTGCTCTCCGCGGTGGACGAGGTGGCGCACAGGCTCGGGAACACTAGGGATATCGCCAGGGCCTCCTACATAAGCCCGCGGGTCATAGACCACTACCTGGAGGGCTCCGTGGTAGCCTATTACGGCGAACGGCTGGAGGAGATCGTCGCCGCGGAGCAGGGCGGGCTGACCGAAGCCGAAGAGGCCCTCCTTGAGCTGCTGAACAGAAAGCTCCGCCGCGAGCTCGAGAAGGCCGCGTAGAGAAGGACCCAGAGGGAGGCACCCACCTTGAAGAAAGCGATAGCCCTGAAGCTGGTAAAGAGCCCTGCCGTCCGCAAGGCCGCAGTGAAGGCGCTCAAGAACCCGAAGGTGCGTGGCATCGTCGCCAAGCAGGTCAAGCGGCGGGTGTTCGGGAAGTAGGTTTTTAGGTTCTAGGCTCTAGGTTTTAGGGGTTGTCGCCGTTGGCCCGCGGTGGTGTCCCCTAGTGGGGGCGGATCTGCGTCCAGGGATGTTCGCGGTCGGTGGTCAGCGGGCGGTGGAGCGGCTTCTCTGGGCGACGTCGCGGGCGACCTCGGGTGCTGAGTAGTTCGACGCGCGCCAGACTTCGAGCTGGCGTTCGGACTCGGTGGGTTCGTCGAGGAGGAGTGCTAGCGGGGCCAGGTCCCTCTCGGTCTCCCCGTGCAGGTCTTCTATGAGGTTATGGATCGCGCGGCGCGTCTCGACGGTCTCGTGGGTATGGTGGTCGGTCATGGAGCCGTTCATGCCGTAGCGCTGGGCGCTCCACTTGTTCTCCTCGATCTCGCGGCTCGGCCAGATCGGGCGCCTTTCGCCCGACTCGTACTCGCGGCAGAGCTTGTCGCAGAGGGCGGCGGCCAGGGTCGTCAGTGCCTCGTTGCGGCGCGGGTCGGTCTGGGCGTCGAAGGCGCGGACCTCGATCGTGCCGAGGCCGGGGTGGGGTCGGACGTCCCACCAGATCTCCGAGAGGGAGTCAATGGCACCCGAGCGGTGGGCGAAGTCCACGTACCTCGCGTAGTTCTCCCAGGTGCCGAGCGGCTCGGGGAGGCCCGCGCGGTGGATGGAGCGGGCGAAGATCAGGGTGCGGCTCGAGTGCATGTCCGTCGACTCGCCCTGCCAGAAAGGCGAGTTTACGGAGACCGCCAGGAGGTGGGGGACGTACTCGCGCAGCCTGTCGAGAAGGTAGACGGCCTTCTCGCGCCCACTCACGGCGTAGTGGACGTGCAGGGAGAAGGTGTTGTTGCGCCGGATCAGCCACCCAAGCTTCGCCTTGAGGCGCTGGTAGTGGGGCTTCTGGATGATCTCCTGCTCGCGCCAATCACCAACCGGGTGCGTCCCGCTCGCCCCGAGGATCCGCCCTAGCGCGTCGGCGTGGTCGAGGAGCGAGCGCCTGCGGTCCACGAGGTCCCCGGCGACGCCCCCCGGCTGGGGGTGGACGCCCGTGTTCGACTCTATCTCGCAGTCTATAAGCTCCCCGGAGAAGCGGTCCTCTGGCTCGGCGGCCAGGATCTTCTGCGCGCCGCCGGCGAGCTTGAGGGTGCCAGCGTCCGCGAGCCAGAGCTCCTCCTCGGCACCAAGGGTTCCTTCCGGGGCGCCCGTCTGGAAGGCGCTGGCCGGGATCAGGGACGGCTTCTCGGCGTTCGTCATCTCTTTTGCGGGTCCTCTCTGCGCAAGGGCCTGGCTCCTCTCGAACGTCGCCGCGTATATTACCGCGTCGGCTGGGCCCTTAACCCTGCTCCTGAATATGTAGAATGTGTCGATGGAGCAGCCGGGCATCACACCCGTTCCCGGGGGCCTCGTCTCCCGTTCGGCCGTCACCGCGGCTACCCTCGTCTTCAGCGCCCCGACGCCTGGCTCCGGCTCGCGCTACCGGGACGGGCGCGTCGCCCACGAGGCGAGGGTTCTCTCCGCGTTCGCCGCGGGGGAGGCCTACGCGCGAGCCGCCGAGGGGGGCGTCGGGGAGACCGTGCTCCGGGCGACCCGCGAGGCGATGGACCTCGCTGGCCACGCCGACGCCCGCGCGGCGGCGTACCTGGCCCCGCTGGCCCGCGCCGCCCTCCTCGGGGAGCCCCTCCGCCGCGTGCTCGGCCGCCTCGACCACGGGGACATCACGCCTTTCGCACGCGCCCTGGATCTGGCCGGGCAGGACGCACCCCTGGCGGGCGCCCTGCGCTACGCCCTCGGGGCCGGCCCCGATGCCACCCTGCGCGACGCCATGCGTTTCTCCGCGGGACGGGACGCGCTGGCCAGGGAGTACGCCCGCGGGTTCGAGGTGACGCGCGAGCTTGCGCGACCCGCCCTTCTCTCGGCCCTCTCCCGCGCCGACTCAATCCGCGGGGTCCTCGTCCAGGCCTACCTCGAGGTGCTCTCCGAGGTCCCCGACCTCGACGTGGCGGCCCGCGCCGGGCGCGGGGAGGCCGAGGACGTGGCCAGGATGGCCAAGGGCGTCCTCAAGGCAGGCGGCGTCCACTCGCGCCGCGGCCTCGAAGGCATAGCCAACCTCGACGGCCTCCTGCGCGCGGACGGACGCCTCACGCCGACCGCCACCGAGCCGCCAGTGATCGCCGCGGCCTTCCTCGTGGCCCTCGAGTACGGCCCCGACGCCCTCAGCCACCGCCTGAGGCCAGCGACGGGTACGGGCCGTACCCGCTAGCCGCCGATCCGGGGGGCGGAAGCCGGCCCTCCGCCGTGCGGCATCTCCCACACCGGGGCCGGCGGAGCGGGGGTAGAATCCCAGCAGGTTGTCTACGCGAAGAGGAGGCGTTGGGCCTTGAGAGCGCTCATCATAGTCGGGCACGGCTCGCACCTGAACGAGGATTCCAGCCTGCCGGTCTACGAGCACGCGGCCCGCATCCGCGAGACCGGCGAGTTCGACGAGGTCGTCGAGTGTTTCTGGAAGGAGGAGCCTTCCATGAGGCACGTGCTCGACACCGTGGAGTCCGACGAGGTCTTCGTGGTGCCGGCCTTCATCTCCGAGGGGTACTTCACCCAGCAGGTAATCCCGCGAGAGCTCGGCCTCGAAGGCGGATTGACCAGGATAGGCGACAAGACCGTCAGGTACGCCGGCCCCTTGGGGACCTTCGAGGGGATGCCCGACGTCATCCTGGAGAGGGTAGAGGATCTTATGCGCGGCAAGGAGACCAGAGGGAGGACCGCGCTCGTCCTCCTAGGTCACGGCACCGACCTCAACAAGAACTCGGGCGGCGTGATCTACCTGAACGCCCAGCGCATAGGGGAGAGGGGCCTCTACGACGAGGTGGGCGTCGGCTTCCTGGATCAGGAGCCGGAGATCGGCTCCGTGGTCGAGAATGCCGACGCCGACGACGTGATCCTGATCCCCGTCTTTATAGCGGAGGGCTGGCACACCCGCGAGACGATCCCTGAAGACCTCGGCCTTACCGGCGAGGTGACCCACCTTGACGGCAAGCGGGTCTTCTACGGCGCCCCCGTCGGTACCCACCCCTCGATGGCGAACCTGATCGTCGCCCGCGCCCGCGAGACGGAGCAGCAGAGGACGGAGCAGGTTGTCTGAGACGGCGCCGGGCGTTACCGAGGCGTCCGCGGCCCGCGAGGCGTTCGCCTCCTGGGTGGACGGGGCTGGCGGCGAGGGACGCGTCTTCGGCCAGGTCAGGGTAAAGGGAACAGGGGACGGAACCTACGTCCTCCGCCACGTCGAGGACGATGGGGCTGCGGGGCTGGACGTCCGCGAGGACCCGCGCTCCGCGCGCGAGATCTCCAAGATCACCGAGGCCGGCGAGTATCGGCCGCTCAAGAGCTCCCCCAACCTGCGGCGCGGGTGGGAGCTCAGCCTCTCGGGCGCGGGCGACCTCGTCGTGGCGATGAACCTCCTCTACCCGGCCGGCGTCGTCCACTGGCACCTCCACAGGGAGGGCCGGCTCCGGACGACGAGCTACAGGGAGAACGCCGCCCGCCAGAGCGGGATCTACAAGAGGGTCCAGCGCCTCTCCGACGAGGGCGTCCAGGACGCCGCGCGAGCCTGCTGCGAGGACGCCGTCTGCCTGAAGAAGACGCTCTGGGACGTCGACGGGGAGACGCCGCTCGCGATGGACCGGGGGGAGGGCGAGATCCCCTGCCCCGAGCCCTGCAGCGTGTTCGTCTCCTTTGCCCGCCGCGTCCGTCTCTTCGAGCGCGAGAAGAAGCGCGACCTCGACGCCATCGGCCTCTCGCCCTCGGAGAAGGAGGACCTCGCGGCCCTCGTCGAGGCCGCCGCCACGGGGCACGTTGGGTTCGCCCGCGAGGCGGAGTTCGAGAAGCCCCTGAACGAGCGCCGGATGCGCTACCGCAGGCTCACCCTGGCGCCGAAACTGCGTCCCGAAGGGTAGCCCGTTCCGGTCGCGGGATGGTTGTTTTCCCGCGGGGTCGATCGGGTATCACGACAGAGACCAACTCGCCACGAGACGGAGGCCAACCTATGCCGAAAAAGAGAACGGGAGCCAGGCTCGGCGCGAAGGCCGGGGCGAAGGCGGCCCCCAGGGCCGGCAAGCTCGCAAGCAAGGCGGCGCTTAGGGCCGGCAAGGGCCAGGCCAAGCTCGTCCGGGCGGCCATGAGCTCCAAGGAACCCGCCAGCTCGCGGTTCCTCAAGTACGGCCTGTTCGCGCTTGTGGGCTTCGCGATAGGCGCGATCCTGGCCCGGTCCAGGGGCGACAGCGATGCCTCTTCGTCCTACACCGGAACCACAGGGCAGCACACGCCCGACCCGGCAAGCCCCGCGGGCCAACGTGGCGAGACCTGGGGCAGCGGCACGCCTACCGGCTCGTCCGGCGGCGGTGGCGCCGCCGCCCACCAGCGCCCGGAAGACCCCAACCGCACGGGAGCTGAGCGAGACTACTCCGACCCCTCCTCCGGACCCCTGATCGGGGAGCACCACCGCGGCAACATCGCGGGCGTGGGCGAGGCCCAGGAAGAGGTCGAGCAGCGCATCCGCACCCGGATAGGCGAGGACCCGAGGACCGCGGATATGCCGAGGGTGAACGTCGAAGTTACCGACGGCGTCGCAGAGCTTCGCGGACCCGCCCCCTCCCCCGAGGCGCGCGAAGCCGCAGCCGAGATCGCCGCGAGCATCGAAGGAGTAATCGAAGTTCGCAACCTCATCGTCGTTAGCTAGGCACCAGGCTTCAGGTTTTGGGTCGGTCGGAGATACCGACCGGCCCTTTTTTGTGCTTCAGAACCGGGGGCACATCGTGCCCATCTCCGGCAAAGATCGAGCGGTTTAGATCACCTACCTGTCCCGTTCGTCGCGCTCGCGCGGGGCTTGCATCTCCCCAACACCTAAAACCTCGAACCTGGAGCCTGAAACCTACCCGCGTATAAGCGCCAGAACCTCGTCGCGCCGGCTTTCGAGCGTCTCCCGGTCGCTTGCCTCCAAGTTCAGGCGGAGGAGGGGTTCCGTGTTGGAGGCGCGGAGGTTGAACCACCAGTCGCCGCAGTCAACGGTGAGGCCGTCGAGGTGGTCTATCTTGGCGCCCTCGTCCCCCGAGAAGTGCTCTTCGACCTTCTTGACGACCGCGTCCTGGTCCTCGACCTCGGAGTTGATCTCGCCGGAGCGGACGTAGGGGTCTATGGGGGTGATGAGGTCCGAGATCGGGCCCTCCTGGCGGCCGACGAGCTCGGCGACGGTGAGCATCGCTATGATGCCCGAGTCGGCGAAAAAGTTGTCCCTGAAGTAGAAGTGGGCCGAGTGCTCGCCCCCGAAGGCCGCGTCCCGCTCGCGCATCTGAGGCTTGATAATGGAGTGCCCGGCCTTGGTTCGGACCGGCTTGCCGCCCTCGCGACGGACGAGCTCGGGGAACGCCTTGGAGCAGACGGCGCTGTAGATTATGGTAGCGCCCGGCTCCTTCTCGAGAACGTTCTTGGCTATAAGGGCGGCGAGCACGTCGCCGGCGATCGTCTCGCCCTTCTCGTTCACTATAAAGCAGCGGTCGGCGTCGCCGTCGAAGGCGACGCCGAAGTCCGCATTCTCGGAGACGACGCGCCCCTGGAGCTCCTCCACGTTCTCCGGCTCTATGGGGTTCGGCGGGTGGTTCGGGAAGGAGCCGTCGAGCTCGAAGTACATGGGGACGTACTCGAAGGGAAGCCTCTCGAAGATGGGGGGGAGCATCTTGCCCGCCATGCCGTTGCCTGCGTCGACCACGATCTTGAGCGGCCTCAGGCCATCCGTGTCGATAAAGCCGAGGCAGTGCTCGGCGTAGTCCTCCGCGATGTCGGACTGCTCTACCGAGCCCGGGTACTCGGCCGGCTCGGGTAGCTTGCCCGAGGTGATGAGGTCCCGGATCTGGCCGATTCCCGACTCCCCGGAGAGCGCTATGGCCTTCTCACGGCACAGCTTGAAGCCGTTGTAGTTCTTTGGGTTGTGGGAGGCTGTGATCATTGCCCCGCCCGGCTCCTCCAGGTGACCGACGGCGAAGTACAGCGCGTCCGTCGAGACCATCCCGAGGCTTAGCACGTCCGCCCCCGCCCCCGTCACGCCCTCTATAAACGCCGCCTGCAGGTCCGCCCCGGAGAGGCGCATGTCGCGGGCGACGACGACCCGGGAGCCCGAGAGGCCCAGGTATTTGACGAACGCACGCCCGACGTCCCTGGCGAGGTCCTCGTCGAGCTGTTCCGGGTACGTTCCCCGGACGTCGTAGGCCTTGAATATCGACTCGTCGATCATCTCCTACCCCTGGGCTCCTCTTGTTCTCGGAAAGGCCGGCCGATTTTGGCTTCCGGTACAATAGCGCCTTATGAACCCGCCTGCAGCGCCGCCCCTTCGTCCCCGCCGGTAGCCGCGCCGTGGGCCCCCGCTTCGTCCGCCTCGCCGCCGTCTTCTACGGCCTCCTCGTCGTCGCGGCGGCCGTCTGGTGCGGCCTGCGCGGGATAGACCTGCCCGTCCTCGGCACCCGTCCAGGGACGGGCCTGCTCCTGGGCCTGGCGACCGCGGCGGGGACCGTCTCGCTGTCGCTGTTGGCGTACCGCCTGATACCGGTAGCCCGCAAGCTCGCCGAGGAGCTCGCCCCGACCCTCGTCGACGGGACGGACCGGGCCGGGCTCGTCCTCCTCGCCCTGTTCTCCGGCGTCGGGGAGGAGGCCTTCTTCCGCGGGGCCGTGCAGCAGGAGTTCGGGATCGTGATCGCCTCCGTCGTCTTCGGGGTAGCGCACGTCGGCCCCGACCGGCGGTTCCTGCTCTGGACCGCCTGGGCGGTGCTCGCGGGCGTGATCTTCGGGGTGCTGTTCGAGGCCACGGGTGGCCTGCTCGCTCCGGTAACGGCGCACGCCGCCCACAACGCGGCCACGCTCCTGATCTGGAAACGCTCGAGGGAGCTCGGGCCGGGGGGACCGTGAGCGGCCTCCCAGACACCAGATCTCGGCCGCGGCCACGCAGGGCCGCGGCACCCTGGTACGCCGCCCTGGCCGCCTCGCTGGTGCTCGCCGCCGTCGCGGTCTCCGTCCTTGGCGGCGGGGGCGAAGATCCAATGCCCCGGGAGGAGGTGCACGCGGGCGTCGAGGAGATCGCCGCCGGCACGCAAGACGTACCTTTTCCGCGGTCGGATGCCTCGCGGTTCGACGCGGGGACGCCCGCCGTTCGCGTTTACCTCCGGGTCGAGGACGTGCCCGTTGCCGAGAGGATGGTAGCCACGGTCGAGCGGGCAGGGAGGGCTTCGGCGTTCGCTGCGCTCTTCGGGGGGCCCGGCGTTCTGGCGGAAGACGGGGGGGAGGGGCGGCTCTCCGCCTCGGAGGACGGGTCTTCCGGGGTGGTCTCGTTCGTCGTGCGGGCGGCGGACGGCGGGGCTTTGCCTGAGGGCTGGTACAAGGTCGAGGTCCGGTTCGGAACAAGCGAGGACGGCGGAGCGGGGCGGATCGCGGCGGCAAAATACTTCGTGATCGGGGACCCGCAGGACTAGTACACCTGGGCTTTTCCGATACAATGGGTTGCGATCTGAGCGCGGCCCCCGGCCGGGCGGTCGGGCCATAGAGGGAGGGAACCATAAGGCGCGCCACGGACAGCATCCTGAACGTTATGAGCCTGCTCCTCGTCGGGATCGGCCTCGCCGTGGCACTCACCTTTTTCGCCGGATCGCCGGCCCGCAACGCCGACGCCGCGGACAACCCGCAACCCGTCTCCCAGAAGATGCCGGACCGTCCCGAGACCGCGGTCGTCTCGCCCGAGGTCGACAAGTCTCTAGAGAGGGCAGAGAAGAAGGGCCCCGAGACGGAGCGCAGGGAGGCGCCGAAGCCGCCGCCGGTCGTCGAGGGGCCAGAGGACGAGTCGCTCAAGGTGACGATCCCCGCGATGAACCGCATACAAAACATGACGATTCCCTACGCCGACGGCGGCAACGAGGCGGCGTTCAAGCGGTACGCGGGGGTGCACCTGAGGGGCACCGGGCACCCTTGGGAGAAGGAGGCAAACGTCTACATCGCCGGGCACCGGCTCGGCTTCCCCGGCACGGACAGCTTCCTCGCCTTCTGGGACCTCAACCAGGTCGAGAGCGGGGACAGGATCTTCGTCACCGACGCGGACGGGAAAAAGTACGTCTACAAGGTCTTCAGGAAGTTCGTGGTCGAGCCCACCCGGGTCTCCGTGACACGGCCGCTCGAAGGGCGTAACATCGTGACGTTGCAGACCTGCACGCTGCCGGACTACTCCAATCGCCTTATCGTGCAGGCCGAGAAGGTCGCCTAAAAGTTGAAACACCGCAACGTGGTAGGGGGGTAGGGTTGCTCCGGTCACCGGCGCGCAAAAACAAGGAGACGACCCCGGCCAAGAAGCGGGTCGAGACGCCGCCGCTAACCAAGGGCAACATGCAGGTGCGGGTCCTCTCGCTGGCCGTCCTCATCGCCCTCGTGTTCACGGTCCTGGGCGCCCGCCTGTGGTACCTGCAGGTGCTCACCGGCGAGGAGTACAACGTCATGGCCCAGAACACGGGCACCCTCACCGTCAAGGACCCCGCCCAGCGCGGCGTCATCTACGACCGCGACGGCGAGATCCTCGCCAACAACGAGCCTGGCCTCAACGTCACCGTTATACCTAACGAGATCATGCGCGGCAGGACGGCCGGGGAGGCAAGGGCGAAGGTCGGCGAGCTGGCCGAGGTGCTCGGGGCGGACCCAGAGAGCGTGCAGGAGCGCTACGACGCGGCCGTCGAGCTCGGGGCCGCGTACAGCCCGATACTGGTCAAGGAGAACGCGGAGCAGTCGGCCGTGACTTACGTCAGCGAGCGCACGAAGGAGTTCGGGGGCGTCCAGGTCAACGACGACTGGGTGCGTTTCTATCCCGAGGGCAACCTGGCTTCCCACGTCCTCGGCTACACCGGGGCCGTTACAGAGGACGAGCTGAAGCTCGACGCCTTCAAGGATCTCTCCGACGAGAGGGACGCCATCGTCGGCAAGAGCGGGGTCGAGGTCTACTACGAGGATGTCCTGCGGGGCGACTCCGGTTGGCAGAAGTACGACGTGGACGTGCTTGGCCGGATAGTCCCCGACGGGGCGAGGGTCAACTCCGCCAGCGAGTTCGTCGACGAGAACGGGACGCCGATGGAGTCGAACCCGACCGAGGAGCTGCCGGACCACGTCAAGGAGCCCGTGCCCGGCAACAACCTCTCGCTCACCGTGGACGTGGATCTTCAGAGGGTCGTGGAGTCCGAGCTCGGCGCAGCCCTCGACCGCACCAGAGAGGCGGGCTACGAGGGAAGGGGTGGGGCCGTGGTGGCCATGAACCCCGAGAACGGCGAGGTCCTCGCGCTCGCCAGCCGCCCCGACTTCGACCCTCAGCTCTTCGTCGGCGGTATCTCCGGCGACGAAGAGCTCAAGCAGTACCAGTACCTCTCCTCGGAGCGGTCGGGCGACCCGTTCACCAACCGCGCCGTCGTGGGCGGCCAGCCCGGGGCCTCGACGTTCAAGATCTTCACTGGCCTCGCCGGCATGGCCGCGGGCGTTATAGACGCGTACACGATCATCGACGACACAAAGGTCATGAACAGCGAGGGCTGCTGGACGCCTTCGAGCGTCTCCGTGAGCCCGTGCTACAGGTCCTGGCGCCAGAACAGCCCCAACTACCAGTTCCTCGGCGACCACGGTCCCCAGAACTACTCGGAGGCCATAGCCGACTCGAACGACATCTTCTTCTACCAGGTGGCCGACTGGATCTGGAACCAGGCTGCCGACAAGGACTGGCTCCCCAAGTACTACGAGAGGTGGGGCTTCGGCAAGCTCACCGGCATAGACATCAGCGGCGAGACCGAGGGCCGCGTCCCGACCGAGCAGGGCGAGAAGGACCTCTACGAGGCCCTGCACGGCTCATCGGAAGGGGCCTACTGGAGCGTAGGGGACTGGATCAACCTCTCCATCGGCCAGGGGGACCTGCTCGTCTCCCCGATCCAGATGGCCCGCGCGTACTCGGCCCTGTACAACGGCGGGACCCTCGTCACCCCGCACGTCGGCAAGGACATCAGGGACCAGGGCGGCAAGGTCGTGGAGGAGATCTCCCCCGAACCCGCCGGACGGGTGGACGCGACCCAGGCCGAGATCGACACCGTGGTAGACGGGCTCCGCGGCGTCACGGCGAAGAAGGGGACAGCCGAGACCATCTTCGAGGACTCGGAGTTGCCCACCATCGGCAAGAGCGGCACGGGCGAGCTGCCGACGGGTGACTTCGTCAACTGGTTCGTGGGCTGGACGGAGAACCAGGACGAGCCCCTTGTGGTGGTGACCATGATCGAAGGCGGCGGCGCCTTCGAGGAGGGCTCCGAGATGACGGCGGGCCCCGCCGTCAGGCACATCCTGGAGTCCTACTACGGCGTCGAGCAGTCGCCGGAGGACCCGCACCCGACGGACACCCCGCCGATGGACCCGGCGGACCGCACCACCACGGAGAGCGTCGAAGCGACCGCCGGGCAGGAGTAGCGTGTCTCCCCTTCTGGCCTCGCTGCCGAGCCCGCCGTCCCCGATCATGTTCCAGGCCGGGCCCTTCGCCCTGCGCTACTACGGCCTGTGCATCGCCCTCGGCATCGTCGTCGCCACGTGGCTCGCCGGGCGCGAGCTCGCCCGCAAGGGCTACGACCCGGAGCTTGCCCTCGACGCGCTCTTCTTTATAATCCCGCCGGGCTTTGTCGGCGCCCGGGCCTACCACGTCCTCACGGACTACGAACTCTACGCCAACGACCCGTGGCCCGGCGTGGTCGCCGTCTGGAACGGGGGCCTTGGCATCTACGGCGGCGTGATCGGGGGGTTCATCGGGCTGCTCGTGTTCGCCCGCGTCCGGGGCATCAGCCCCCTGGCCTTCGCGGACGCCGTGGCCCCAGGCCTCGTCCTCGCCCAGGCCATAGGCCGCTGGGGCAACTACTTCAACCAGGAGCTCTTCGGGCGGCCGTCGAACCTGCCGTGGGCCATCAGGATCTCCCCGGAGAACAGGCCTGAAGGCTTCGCCGACGCGGAGACCTTTCACCCCACCTTCCTCTACGAGAGCATCTGGAACGTGCTCGTCTGCCTCGTGCTGCTGTGGGTCGCCCGCCGCTTCGCCGGCTGGCTCAAGGACGGCGACCTCTTCCTGCTCTACGTGAGCCTCTACTCGACGGGGCGGTTCTTCATGGAGCTGCTCAGGATCGACCCGGCGTTCCTGATCGGGGGCACCATCCGCGGCAACCTGCTCGTGGCCACACTCCTGTCCATCGGGTTCGCCATGATACTGCTCCTCCGCCACTCGAAACCCCAACGCAAGAGGGCAGGTTAGGTTCTAGGCTCAAGCTGTAAGGTAAGGCACCCGGGCGTAACTACCCCCCGATCACCGAACGGAGTAACGCCCCGGACCCCTCGAAAAGCGCGGCCTTGCTAGAGGCGGCGTCAGGTGGCCCGCAGGCGACTTACCTGAAACCTAGAACCTGAGGCCTAGAACCCAGATCCCGAGCAGCAGGGCCTCGATCCCGAGAACGATCAGGACGGGCGAGAGGGCGCGGAACGCCTTCCTGCTGTAGACCGAGGGGGCGACGAGGTAGCCGAAGACGAAGCCCCCGGCGAGGCCGCCCATGTGGGCCGTGTTGCTGACGTTGGGTATCGAGAGGCCGATCCAGAGGTTCACGGCCAGCAGGATCAGGAGCTGGCGGATCACGGGGTTCTGCCACGAGAACGTGCCCCTGCGCAGGGCGTACCCTAGGACGCCGCCTAGCAGCCCGAAGATGGCGCCCGAGGCCCCTACGGCCGGGGTGCCGAAGCCGCCGAAGTACAGGTACGCGATGCCGCCCGAGAGCCCGCTCAGCGCGTAGAGCGCGAGGAACCGCCCGCGCCCGAACGTGCCCTCGACGAAGGAGCCGAGGAAGTAGAGGGAGAGCATGTTCAGGGCCAGGTGCAAGAACCCGGAGTGCAGAAAGACGCTGGTTACCAGGCGCCAGGCCTGTCCTTCCGCGACGAGCGCGGGGATCAGGGCGCCGTCGTCGAGGACGGGCATCGGCTGTGCAACCAGGGCGACGTTCCAGGGGACGAAGGCGGTGCCGAGGTACGCGACGCCCAGGTAGACGAGAACGCAGGCCGCTATGAGGCCGTATGTGACCGGCAGGCGCCTGGCGTTCGGCCCGATCAGCGGCGCTTGACCTCGCGGGCGGCGTCGCCGACCTGGACCTTGGAGAGGTCCTGGAGGGGGCCGCCGAGCATTGACTCGAGGTCGGGATCGCCGGGGGCGCCGGTCCCGAAGCCCTGTATGCGCACGTCGTCGCCGAACATCTGCCCGAACATCCGCTGCAGGTTCTCCTGCATCTCCCCGATGTCCACGGCCCCGAACGGGCCATTCGCCGACTGCTGGAGGCGGGCGACGGAGAGGCGGTCCTTCACCTCCGTCACCTCGGCCTGGGCCTTGACGTCCTCGACCGTCCCGAGCGTCTCGCCGGTGTCGGGGTCCCAGACCTCCTCGCCCTCTGGGGAGAAGACCTCGAAGACCATACCGGTCCGCACACCGTCGTTGCTTCCCCTGTTCAGCACGATCTCGCTGCTGCCCAGTACCTTCGCCACCTTGCCCTCGACCGCCATGCGACTCCCTTCGGCCGGCGGTTCGCCGCCGACGCTGCCGATACGTTCGGTTCTCCGCAAGATTATATCTACCACAACGCCTCCGTCCTTCCGCGTTAGAATCTTCGCCGTGCAAGAGCGGACCAACAACATCGGACGGCACCTGTCGACCTCCGCCGGGCTCGGAAAGATGCTCCAGACCGCGGAGGACCTCGGCTGCGAGACGGTCCAGGTCTTTATCTCCAACCCCCAGGGCTGGGCCGACCCGGTCCCCCGTCCCGACGCGGCGGAGTTCGCGCGGGGGGCGCGGGAGCGCGGCATCTTCCCTACCGTGGCCCACGCGAAGTACCTGATCAACCTCGCTTCCCCCAAAGAGGACCTCAGGGAGCGCTCGGTTCGCGCCCTGGCCGCCGAGCTGTCGGCGGCGGGGGAGATGGGGATAGACCTCGTCGTGGTCCACTCCGGCAGCCACGGGGGGGACGGGGAGAGGAAGGGCATCGACCGGCTCGTGGACGGGCTAGTGCGCGCCAGGGAGCTGGCGGAGGCGCCGGGGCCGGCGGCGGAGCCGCTCGTGGAGAACTCCGTCGGCGCGGGTAGCCAGCTCTGCTGGACCTTCGACGTTTTGGGGGAGGTAACGCGGCGGGCGGGGGTGCGGGCCTGCGTGGACACGGCCCACGCGTTCGTGGCCGGCTACGACCTCGCGATCTCGGGCGGCCCCAGCCTCGTCGCCGCCGAGCTGCGGGAGGCGCTCGGCGACGCGGTGGGACTGGTTCACCTGAACGACGCCAAAAACGAGCTAGGCAGCCACCGCGACGGGCATCGCAAGGTGGGGGAGGGTATGGTGCCCGCCGCCTCGTGGGCCGAGTTCTTCGCCGCGCTTCCTGGTGTCCCTGTGGTCATGGAGACGCCCTACGAGGACCCCGACGCCGACGCCGAGGAGCTGCGGCTCGTCAAGGAGCTTGCGGGCGGGTTGCGCAAAACGGCGGCCGGGCGATAGAATCCACGTTGTGAAGACGCTCGAGATCACCCCGAAGAGCAAGGACGGCGACCTCCTCCGAGCAATTGGGGAGACCCTGCGCGCCGAACGCACGGAGCGCGGCCTTACCCTCAAGCAGGTAGCCGAGGGAGCCCACGTCTCCGTCTCCTACCTCGCGGAGATCGAACGCGGCGAGAAAGACCCATCCTCGCGGGTCCTCGAGAGCATCGCGGGCGGCCTCGAAGTAGAGGTCAGCGAGCTGCTCGTCCGCATCGCCTCCTCGCTCGAACCGGCGCCCGTCGTCCCGGTCGCCGACTCGCTGGCGGCGTAGCGAGGTCTCGGCCCGCCGCTTCGCGGACCGTCAGCCTGCTCCGCTTCTACCCGCTTCGGCTAACGCCTTAACTCGAGCTCGTCGGCTATCATTCGCTCGGGCGCGACCGAACGGGGCGGTGATGGAGAAGAGGTTTGCACGCTACTGTCCGGACATGGGGGCCATGCACCGCGGTTTCCGGACTCTGCCTTGCTTTATCTGTCGGATGGTGGAGGGAGGGGCAACGTTCCCGGAGAACATCGTTTACGGGGACGACGAGGCGATCGTGTTCCTGGACGGTTACCCGCGGGCTTACGGGTACACGCTGGTCGCCCCCAGAGAACACCGCGAGCAAGTGACGGCTGACTTCGCTCCGGAGGAGTATCTCCGCCTCCAGTCGCTGGTATACAGGGTTTCGGAGGCGGTGCGCGAGGAGGTGGGGGCCGAGAGGATGTATCTCTACACGTTCGGGAGCAACCAGGGGAACGCGCACGTCCACTGGCACGTCGTCCCGCTGCCGCCCGGGGTGCCATACGAGGATCAGCAGGGGACGTGGGCGGGCTGGGAGGGGGGCGTGTTGGAGATCCCGACCGAAGAGATGCGCGCGCTCGCCCGGCGCATCGGGCGCAGGCTGTAGCTTACGTGTACGACTTCAATCCCATCACGGCGTCGGACGCGGAGGAGATCTCGCGCTGGCGCTACCCCGAGCCCTACTCCACGTACAACGGGGATCCGGCCTCCGTCCCTGGCCTGCTCGACCCCCGCTACAACTACCACGCAGTCACCGGTCCCGGCGGCGATCTCGTGGGCTACTTCTGCTTCGGCGCGGACGCCACCGTGCCTGTCGGCCGCAGGCTGGGCCTCTACGACGAGGGCGCCCTGGACGTGGGCCTCGGCATGCGGCCCGACCTCACCGGACGGGGCCTCGGCCCGGGCTTCGTGCGCGCCGGCCTCCGCTTCGCCGGGCGGGCCTTCTCGCCCCCCGCCTTCCGCCTCACCGTCGCCGCCTTCAACCGGCGGGCCATCAAGGTCTACGAAGCCGCCGGCTTCGAGAGGGCCCGCTCCTTCGGGGACCGCGGCGCTGAATGGCTCCTTATGAAACGCCCCGCCCGGGAACCCGGCGACGAATCCAAGGAAGCCGAAGGCTGACGGCTGAAAGCCGAAAGCTATTCAGGTTAGAAAATAGGCGGCCATCACGCTCACGAAGTTGTACCCGGCGTGCGCCAGGAAGCTCGCGGTGGTGTTGAAGCGGTGGCGCAGGTACCCGAGGCCCAAAGAGAGCAGGAAGATGTAGCCAAGGAGCAGGGAAGGGCCGTACTGCACGTGCATCGAGGCGAAGAGGATCGAGGTTGGGACGATGCCTAGGACAGGCTGGACCGCGCCGCGGAAGAGCGTCTCCTCGCCCAGGCCGGCCCCCACCCCGATCAGGAGCGCGAAGAGCACGGCAGTGGCCGCGCCCATCCCTCGCGGGTCGAAGAGGGTGCCGGAGATCTCCCCGACCTGCCGGTAGAGTCCCGGCTGAAGCTCCCTGAAGAGGAAGTCCGCCCCGAGCGACGTCGCGAACGCCACAAGAACGAAGACGGCGACCACGCCCAGCTGGCCAGGACCGAGCGGCCCGTACCCGAGACGCGCGAGGGTCTCGCGAAGGCCGCGCCTGACGCCGGTGCCCACGCCGAGGACGGCGACCACGACGAACGGGAGCTGGCTCGCCAGGAGAAGGCCAATGGGGAGCCTGCCCTCGGTGCCGAGGGAGAAGGCCCCGATCTCCTCCAGCTGGTCGAAGCCGAGGATCCCGATCAGGTTGTTCGTAAGGAGCACCATGGCGAAGAGCCAGAGCGCTAGCAGGACGGGCGGGTCGGTCAGGAAGGTCTGGGGAAGCCTGCCGACTATCTTGAGCAGGGTCGGAACGCACAGGGCAACCCCGACGAGGCCTGCCGCGAGCACCGCGCCGGCCGTTATCGCCAGCAGCCCCGGCGGGTACACGCCGGTCGGCACCCCGCCCGAGAGCCGCGCCGCGCCCAGAAGCGCCCCCGCGCCGAGCACGAGAAGCGAGGCGAAGAGCAGGACCACCCAGAGCGAGATCTCCGCCCGCCGGCTCTTCCTGGACCACTGCGCGAGCACGGCCAGCACGCCGACGAACAGGGTTACCGCGAGCGAGGCGAGGAGGTTCTCCATAACCGCCCAAGAGGTTAGCACACGAAAAAACCCGGGCCGCGCGAAATCCGCGTCCCGGGCGCTTCGCCTGGGCCAGGAAGGGGGAAAGCCCAGTAACCGCACTCTAATGCCGCAAGATTACAACCGCGCTACCAGCAGATAACAATTGGGTAACAGCTTGTCAGCACGCTCCGGCTTCGCCTCCGCTCTTCGGCGCGCTTCGGCCCGCTCCGCGGGCCTCGCTTTCAGCCGCCAGCTTTTGGGGTGCTCGACACCACCCGGTCACGGTCGAGAGACGATCGCCCTTTGGTGGCTTCCACCTCGGGAATCGTACGGCCACCCTGGCCGACAGCTGAGAGGCGCGAAGCGCCGGGCTGAGGGCGGAGCCCGAAGGACGCGGCGTGCTCCCGGCTACGGGTCCCTGTTCTCCGCGCTTTCGAGGCCGTCGAGTATGGGGCCGAGCTCCTCGTCGCGCGCGGCCTCGAACTCTTCGAGGGTGCCCGCCTCGCGGGCTATGGAGGAGAGGCGCGCGGTGAGGCCGGTGCCGTCCCTGGCGGCGAGGGCGCGCCAGGCAAGGAGGCGGTGGGGGCGTTCCAGGGTAGGGGGGGCTGCGCCCGTTTCTAGCAGGCCCTCCAGGACGGCGTGCAGGGCATCGGCCTCCTCTACGGTGAGGTGCAGCCGGACGGGGCGGTCGTCATCCGGCAAGTCAGCGGACCTTTTCAAGGTAGATGCGGTCCTGGGTTATTACCACCCTTAGGTCGTCTGGCGAGCCGCGCAGGTAGCCCCGCCACTCGCGACCGAAAACGTCCGAGTCCTGGACGTCGGTGCGGACGAGGATGCCTTCCTTGAACTCGTCGAGGACTGCGGGGTGCTCGGAGAGCTGGCCGCGCCTGACGGGGTCGCGCCGGTAGATGGAGTTCCTGGACCGGAAGCTCTGGACGCTCGAGGGCGTCGTGTTGAGCTCCTGGGCGATCCACTCGTCCCCCCGACCGTCCTCGACCCAGCGCCGGATCTTCGACGCGTGCGGCTTCAACGCGACCCTTCTGTTTCCCACGTCCCCCTGCTCCTTCGACGGATCTTGTTTTCTAGTTCATATGTACCACTTTTTGTTTCTCGACGCCAGCTATGCATCTTGGAGGGCCTAGGACGGGGGCAGGAGGGCGGAGATCATGAGCAGCGCCACGATGCCCCGCCCCGTCCAGCAGACGGTGCGCACCCAGTTCGAGGCGACGAGGAAGCGGTACGACGCCTCGACGAAGCCCTTCCCGAGGACGCCGTGTTGCGGCGATTGGAGGAGCGCGGTGGAGAGCCACACGACGGCCAGGAGGACGAGGCCAAGCATGGGCAGCAGGAAGGGGACGCCTTCGGGCGGCCGGACCAAGAGGGCGACGGCGGTGCCCGCTTCCACGAGCATCGGCGGGCCGACGACGAGGCCCGTGAGGCGCGAGTGTGCCGCGGAGTAGTCGGCGAAGCCCTCCCTGCCGACGCGGCCGAAGAGCGGGTAGTGGACCACCTGGACGAACCAGATCACGCCGACCATGAAAAGCGTAGCACCGGCGTGAACGAGAAGGACGAGCCCCACCCGCGATCTCCTAGGCCCCGCGGCCCAGCAGCCTGTCCGCCGCCGCGAGCCCCGAGAGCGCCGCGCCCTCCACCTTCGGCCGCCCGAAGCCGTCGCCGCAGAAGACGAGCGGTGGGTCCTCGGACGCCACGAGGCAATCTTCCTCGTGCGAGGACGTGACCCAGCTGTAGCGCCACCGGGCGAGCGAGGTCTCCACTGTCGCGGCGGCCAGATCTACCCCCAGTTGCTCCCCTGCCAGGCCGAGCAGGGCGCGCGTGACGTCGGCCTCCCCGTCTTCGTAGTGCCCGCGGGACCACCGGGGGCCGGCGTGGATCGTGAGGGCCGGCCGGTCGGAGATGCCCTTCGTGGCGTTGTCGCCGATCCAGTCGAGGGGCTCGCCCTTGATCTGGACTCCCCCGGGCTCGGGGACGGGGGAGGGGCCTTCGAGCAGCGTCATCAGCGCCAGGCACGGGTCGTAGGCGACGCCCTCAAGTTGCCGGCGCGCCCCCTCGGGCAACTCGTAGCCGCCGGATTCCGCGAGCGCGAGCGACTGCGGGACGGGGGCGGTCAGCAGCAGAGCCCCGCCCGACGCCGATTCGCCCGACTCGCAAGCCACGGCCCAGCCTTCCCCGGTCCGGTCCACGCGGGTGACGCGCTCGCCGGTGCGCACGTCGAGGCCGCCGGCGAGGTGCTTCGGGATCGAGGTCATCCCCCGCGCGCCGCGGTAGCGGGGGTGGCCGTCAGGGTCGGCGTTGCCGTCGGCGTCCGCGAAGCCGCGGGTCCACTCGGCCGCGGCGCCCTCGGCGAGCCACCCGTCGACCAGTTGCGAGAACCTGTCTTCCCTCACCGTGAAGAACTGGGCGCCGTGGTCGAAGCCGGCGCCGCCTACGCGGCGGGTCGCCATCCTGCCGCCGACGCCCCCGCCCTTGTCGAAGACCGTGACGCGCCAGCCGGCATCCCGGAGCTCGCTCGCGGCGAGCAGGCCCGAGATGCCGGCCCCGACGACCACGCACGACTCGTTCGGCATCGCCCCTACGCCTTCGCCTGGCGGCGGACCGGGGGGCGTAAAGTGGAGAGGCCGCCGTCCACGCCTATGGTCTGTCCCGTGACCCAACCGGACTCGGGGCCGAGCAGGTACGCGATGGCGGCGGCGACGTCTTCAGGCTCCCCGAGCCTGCCGAGCGGGTGGAGGTCCACGGACGCCTGCCTCGCGGTCTCGCTGCGCGTTACGTTCTCCGTCATGGGCGTCTGCACGAGGCCTGGCGAGACGACGTTGAAGCGCAGGCCCCTGCCCACGTAAGAGGCCGCCGCAGAGAGGGCGAGGCCAGAGACGCCGGCTTTGGCGGCGGCGACCGCCTCGTGGTTGGCCAGCCCGACGCGGGCCGCCACCGAGGAGAGCAGCACGACCGAGCCGCCGTCCGGCATGTGCCTCGCCGCCGCCTTCACCGTGTTGAAGGCGGTGGTCAGGTTCAGGGAGATCTGCCGGGCGAACTCCTCCTCCGAGGTCATGTGGGCCGGCTTGAGCAGGAAGGACCCTACGCAGTTGGCCGCCCCTGCGATGGTGCCGTGCTCCTCCCGAACGCGCGAGAACATGCCTTCGACGGCCCGCCCGTCCGTCGCATCGACGGCGTGGTAGGGGGCGTCGAGCTCTTCGGCCAG
>DATFPF010000085.1:0-8539 GCA_035264945.1 Rubrobacter sp. | reverse complement strand
CCCCTGCTCGGAGTCGCGATCATGCTGGCCTTCTTTATCTTCCCCGGCAGCGCGCTTGGCGAGGAGATAGGATGGCGCGGCTACGCCCTGCCCCGCCTGCAGGCCGGAGGGAGCGCCCTGGGCGCCAGCATGATCCTCGCGCCGATCTGGGGTCTGTGGCACCTGCCGCTGTGGTTGACGGGGGAGCCCGCCCGAACCCCCGCCCTATACGCCGCCTTCCTGGTCTCGGCCTTCGCGCTTAGCATCATCACCACCTGGGTGTACAACAGCACGGGGGGGAGCCTCCTGATGGTGGTACTGTTGCACGCCACGGCGAACCTTCCCATAACGCTGGCCATCGACGATCTCGGGGGGCGGGCCGTGTTGCCCGTCCTGCTCTATTTCGGGCTGCTGGTGGCGGCGGCGATCGCGGTGGTCGCCTGGGCCGGACCCGAGCACCTTTCCCGCACGCACAGGAAGCAAGAGCAGGAGGAGGGATATGCGGGGCCCGGGGTCGCCAAGCCTCGCGGGGCCGCCAAGCCAACCCCCGCGTGAACCGGGAAGCGAACCGCCGCGCGCTCGACGGCTCGAAGGTCAGAGGAGATGAACGCCGTGCAAAGCAAAGCCTCGCCCCGCAAAACGGATCGGCGATCGAAGGGAACACCGCGCGGGAGGGGGCCAGGGGTTTGGGTACGGCGCGGGCTCGTGTGGACGATCGTAGGGCTCCTCGCGCTCGCCGTCGTCGGGGCGATCTACCAGGCGGTCGCCACGGAGATGGACCGACGCGCCTATCCCCCGCCCGGCGAGATGGTGGACGTGGGCACCCACAGCTTGCACATCGACTGCGTTGGACGGGGTAGCCCCACGGTGGTCCTGGAGTCCGGGTTGGGCACAATGTCGGCCGACTGGGCCAACGTGCAACCGGAGGTCGCGAAGACCACGCGCGTGTGCGCCTACGACCGCGCGGGCACCGGCTGGAGCGAGCCGGGCCCGGAGCCCCGCGATCCCCGGCAGATCTCCCGCGAGCTGCACGCCCTGCTCGGCAACGCCGGGATCGACGGCCCCTACGTGTTGGTGGGGCAGTCGTTCGGCGGCCTGTACGCGCGGATGTACGCCTCCCGGTACCCGAACGAGGTGCGGGGCATGGTCCTGGTCGACGCCTCGCACCCGGGCATGTGGGCCCGCCTCCCACCGGAAGCGGTGGCGACGCTCAAACCGCCCGCCTGGAAGGTGGGCGCCATGACCTTCCTGACGCGGCTCGGGGTCTTCCGCTTGACCGGCGGAGACATGACCGGCTGCGGGTTACCGGCGCGGCAATGCGAGGAGGAGCAGGCTTATCTCCTCTCGACCGGGTACCGGGTGACGTGGGGTCAGGAGATGCTCGCGCCCGACCGGGACGCCCAGGTGCGCGCCACCGGGGATCTGGGCGACATGCCGCTGGTGGTGTTGAGCGCGGGCGACCACAGCCACGATTTCGCCGCGGGAGTCTCAGCGACGGCACTGACCCGATTCGAGCGCACCTGGGACGACCTACAGGGCGAGTTGGCCGCGTTGTCCACCGACAGCGCCCACCCCGTGGTCGAACGGGCGGGGCATTCGACGCTGCAGACGGATCGGCAGGACGCGCAGGCTACGAGCGCGGCGATCGAGCGGGCGGTGGAAGCCGCCCGCACCGGTAGGCCACTCCACTGAGCCGCTAGACCCAGCCGCAGCCAACGTCGGGGCGTCTCGGGCATGCGACCCGACGTCGCATCCTTCGGACATGCCGATCTTCCTGGCTCTCGGGCGACCTAGTCGGCCGGAGACCTCCGGTCCTTCCTCTAGCCCACTATTCACCGGAGTGCGTGGAAGGACCATTCCGCGAACTTCGGGCGTAGGGGGTCCTAAGAAGTTCGGGTTGGGCTACCCTGGCAGCGGCGGTCCGGGAGGACCGACGACCTCCACGCCGTGGTGCTCCAGCGCGGCGACGAGCGCCGGCACGTCCGGGGGGCCTTCGGCCGGCGGCGGGACCTCCATCGCCCGCGCCGGCTCGCTTAGTCGCGGGGGCCGGAAGAACTCCTCGAAGCCCCCCGGCGCGAGGAGGACGAGCATGCGGATCTCCTCGGTCTCGAAGGTGTAGGAGTGGGGGACGCCGCGCGGCGCCAGGACGAACGCGCCGGGAGCGGCCTCGTGGGTCTCCTCGCCTATGTAGAACGTGATCTCCCCCTCAAGCAGGTAGAACGCCTCGTCTTCGCGGCTGTGGACGTGGCGCGGCGGCTCGGTGCCCTTGGGCGAGAGGCTCTCCACCAGCCCGAACCGGCCGCCCGTCTCCTGAGCGTCGGCGAGGACGGTGAACAGGCACCCTAGGTACCACACCGAGGACTCGAGGTCCGCCCGGCGGGAGTATCGGGCGATCCGTTCTGGGTCGATCGTCATGCTCGCGCTCCTCCTGTGGGGTCCCGCACTCCGTCGCGGCGCGGGCATCTCCCCCAAGGGTGGACCCCAAGGCCCCCCGACGTATCCCCCAAGCGCGTGATCTATGGCCCTCCCGGATAGAAAAGCGGCAGGCACGCATGCACGATCCTTGGCGGCGGTATCCTCGCCTATTCACCGGAGTGCGTGGCAGGGTTGTTCCGCAAACTTCGGGCGTAGGGCGTTTCAAGAAGTTCGTGGTCTCGTGCAAGGGGAAGGGCCGGGGCGTTAGCCTGCCCCGGCCCTTCTCCCGTGCTACGCGGTCGGACGAACCGCGTCCTCCGGCACGCGGCCCGCGGAGCCCGTTCGGGCCCCCGCCCCCTTCAAGAGGAGCACGCACGCTGCCACCACCCACGCCATGAACGCCAGCGGGGCCAGGTTCGCGAACGGGCCGTCCAGGGCGAACGCCCCTTCCTGCGCCAGGGTCAGCGCAGCCGGGACGTGTAAGGCTGCGACCGCGAGCCCCAGCCAGCCGGCCCACCTGCCCGGCACGCCGCTCTTCAGCATCGCGAGCCCCAGGGCCGCCGCGAAGACCACCGTAGGGACGGCGGAGGCCGCGAACATGATCCACGAGCCCTGTTCTATGGTCTTGACCGTCTCAGGGGCGCCGCCCCGCGCGGCGGTCACGACGGCCAGCTGGGAGACGCCCATCCCGACGATGACGAGCGTCTGCGTGGCCACGCCGCCGGCAGCGCCGACGGCCGCGAGCGGCCCCACCGAGGGGTCGGCGGCTCGGAGCAGGTACCACAACCCAACGAAGAACCCGATCAGCAGCGCCGCGCCGACCTCGAAGAGCACCAGGCAGGCGAGCAGCCGCGCGGAGTTGCCGGCAAAGTATGCGGCCTGGAGGGCGGCAGGCTTACCCACGCTCGGGGCGGTGGCGAGGAAGAAGGCGGCCACCCACGCAGCTACCGCCGCGAGCCCCATGACGGCGGCCAGCCACCGGGCTCCCCGCCCGGTAGGATCGCCCGGCAGACTCCTCCCTACGCTTCGAGCCACCGAAACCTCCTTTCCTTTCCGACCCGCCCGGGTGTTCGAACGGGGACAGCCTAATGCGAAAGGAACGGGAAGCACAATCCCGCATTTGGACCATTTCTTCGTGCGGGAGGCGCTATTCACCGGAGTGCGTGGAAGTAGGGTTCTCGGAACTTCGCGCCGAGGGGGTTCTAAGAAGTTCGTCCGTGAGCAGCGTTCTACCCGTCTGAACCTCGCGCCGGGCATCTCCAACCTGAAGGTGTCCTCCGAGCGGGTTGAAGCCGCCGCTCCACTTTTTCGGTTGGCTCCTTGGTGAGGGAGCCTACGGAGTGTTCGTAACCTGGGACACAGAGAGGGCCGGGGCTGTTACGCCCCGGCCCTCTCGTCGTGGCCGTCGTGTTCTACCTCCTCGGGTTACTTGGTCTTGAAGAGCGCACTCTTAGACGAACCGTCGTTGGCCGTTATCGTCACCTTGTAGCAGGTGTTCGCGGTCGTGGGCGTCTTCCAGTTGTAGATGAACTGTCCGCCGGTGGCGTCGTAGCGCAGGGCCGTGGCACCGGTGGCCGAAAACTCCTCGACGGCGTCCTGAGTAGCCGTGGTGCAGTTTACCTTCGCAGCCTGCAGGGCCTTGACCTGGGCCACATCGGTAACCTCGGCGGTGCCCTTGAAGATCTGGAACTTGATCGGCACGGTGGAGCCGCCCTTGACGGTGTTGAGGGTGCCGCTCATGTCGACCGGCTGGTAGAAGCCCTTGAAGGCCCAGGAGCCGATCGTGAGGGTGCCGTTCTGGGCGCTCACGAGGTAGTTGCCCGCCTTCGCGCCGCCCGCCTCGGGAACGATGGCGTAGGTGCCGACCGGGCTGTTGTGCAGGGCCGTCGTGGTGAACGAGAGGTTCAAGACGTCGTTGTTCTTGACGCCCGAGACTATGGAGCCCGTGAGGGCGGGGTTCGGGTCGCCGTAGAACCTGCTCGCGTCGTTGGCCTTGATAACCAGGGGCGCCTTGGTGACCCTCAGCGTGCCGTTGGTGAGGCCCGGGTCGTGGTAGTTGGCAAGCACCGCGGCCGTGGCGTCGAGCGCCGGAACGATGGGGTAGGAGCCCGCGTCGCTGCTAGCGGCGGCCCCGGCGCTGGAGTAGCTCGCCGCGATGGGGTCGCCGTTCTTGACGCCCGTGACGCTACCAGTGAGGTCGGCGGCGCCCAGGGCATCGCCGTAGACCTTCTCCGCGTCGGCGGCCGTGGCCCTAAGGGTGGCCTTGGTGACCGTCAGCGTGCCGTCGGTCTTGCTCACGTCGTAGTTGGCCAGCCTGCCGTTGGGGTCGTTGAGCGCGGGCACGATGGGGTAGGCACCCACGTCGCTGGCCTTCGTGGCGGCGGTGGCGTAGGAGGCGCTGATGTTGTCCGCGTTCACGGCGCCCGAGAGGACGCCGGCGAAGGCGGGGTTGGGATCTCCGTACTCGCGGCTGGCGTCGGCGGCCTTCACCGACAGGGCCTTCTTGGCGACGGTCAACGTGCCCGGGAGGTCGCTCGCCCGGTAGTTGCGGTTGTCCAGGTTGGCGACGACCGCGTAGCTGCCGGCGTCGGTCGGCCGCGTCTGGCCGCCGTCGTAGGTGACGCTCACGCCGCCCAGGCCGGCCGGGTCGGTGTCGACGGACACGCTATGGGCCTGGCCGTCGTAGGTCTTGCTGAGGGTGCCAGCGGCGAAGCTGAGCTCGGCCGGCGCCTTGGCTACCTCCAAGGTACCCGCGACGTCCTCAGCGAAGTAGTTGGCGTGCTCTCCCAGGCTGGCGACCACGCGGTAGCTACCCGCATCGGTCGGGGCCTGCGCAACGCCGTCGTAGGTGACGTTGATCTGCTTGTTCGGGACGTCCGGGTCGGTGTTGACCCCGACCGTCCTCGCGCTGCCGTCGTAGACCTGGCCGAGGTCGGCCGCGACCAGGCTAAGGGTGGCCTTTGCCTTGGCGATATCGAAGCTGCGCTGGACGTTCTGGGCGGCCTCGTAGTTGGAGTTGCCGGCCTGCGAAGCTGTGATGGTGCAGCTGCCGGCGCCGGTGATGCTCACTGTTCCGCCCTGAACCGTGCAGTTCCCGGAGGCTACGAAGATGACGTCGTTGCCCGAGTTACCGCCAGCTGCGCTGAGGTTGAAGTCGGCATCGTCGAAGGTCTTGTCGGACACGGCGCCGAAGTCGATCGACTGGCTCGCCTTGGCGATGCTCAGGGTGCCTTCCTTGCTGCCCTGGTAGTTGGCGTTGTTGATGGTGGCCACCACGTGGTAGTCGCCGGCGTCCTTGGGCGCGGCAACCGCCTGGCCGTTCTGGCTGTAGGCGAGATCGACGTTCAGGCCGGACGGGGTGGTGGAGGCCGAGGCCGCCTTGGTCGTGCCGTCGTAGGTGTGGCCGAGGCCGCCCAGGGTTATGGAGGCGGTCTTCTTGGCTATCTCGAAGCTGCGGGCGACGGTGGTGGCGGTGTTGTAGTTGGAGTTGCCGGCCTGGGAGGCCTCGATGGTGCAGGTGCCGGCCTCGAGGATGCTCACTGAGCCGTCGCTGACCGAACACTTGGCCGGGGTCTTGGAGTCGAAGCTCACGTCCAGACCCGAGTCAGAAGAAGCGCTCAGCGCGAAGTCGGCGTCGCCGTAGGTCTTGTCGTCAAGAGCGCCGAAGGCGATGGCCTGGCCGGCCTTGTTGACGTTGATCTGGACCGTCTTGGAGGCGCCGTCATAGTTGCCGGCGTCGTTCGGGGTGAAGGCTACCTTGAGGTCCTGGTTGTCTCCGGCGCCGAGCTTGGTGCCGGGGGCCGGGGTGTAGCCGAAGGAGCCGCCCACGTCCGCGGAAGCGTTCAGCTGCGCATCGCCCAGGGCCGTGCCGTAGGTGATGTCCGCGGGGTTACTCCATGTGATCTGCGGCGTCGCCTTAGCTATGACAAGGGTGCCACGGGCGCTGCCCTGGTAGTTGTTGTCGCTGACGTTGGCAACTACCGCGTAGGAGCCGGCGTCGGTCGGAGCCTGCGCGTCGCCGTCGTAGGTGACGTTCACGTTGAGGCCCGCTGGGTTCGACGTCGAAACATCTACCGTCTTGGCGTTGCCGTCGTAGACGCGGTCGAGATTGCTCAGATTGACCGTAGCCGTCTTCTTGGCGACCAAGAAGCCCCGCGTGACGTTCGGAGCGGGGTTGTAGTCGGCGCTACCGGCCTGGGAGGCGGTTATGTCGCAGTTGCCTGCGCCAGTGATGTGCACGGTAGTACCGGAGACCGTGCAGTTCCCGGAGGCCGCGAAGCTAACCGGCTGATTCGAGCTTGCGGTGGCGCTCACGTTGAAGTCGGCATCGCCGAAGGTCTTGGGGCCCAGAGCGCCGAAGGTGATCGTTTGGTCCTGCTTCTGCGCCTGCGGGTTGACAACCTTTACGCTACCGGAAGCAGGAGACGCGTCGGTCGTGATGCCGCTACGGTCAGTGGCGGTCTGGGTAATCGTCAACTTACCCGGGGTACCGTCGGGCGTGCCCGAAGCAACGGTGAGCGTAGCGGGAACAGAGATGGGGTTGCCCGCACAGCCCACCGGTATGGTGCCCGTGGTCGGGCATTGGGTGTAGTTTATATCGGCCAATGTCTTGGTCGTCGTGCCGGTCTGGGTGACAGTCCCATTGGTACTCATCGAGTAGGCGTTGCCGACTGTGACAGTACCCGTGCCATTCCCTAGGCTACCCTGCGTTCCCCAGATCTTGATCGTGAAGTTGTTCGATCCGACCTGTACGTTGGTCGGTGTGCTAGCGCTTGTGCCGAGGGTGACACTGCTGTCGACTACTACAGCGGCCCACGCCATCGCCGGCAAGGCGAGCATCATGGCAAACGACAAAAAGAGCAGCAAAAGCCTACCCGTCAACCTGTTTCGCATGTTCGTCTCTCCTTCGCTATGGATCTTCCCCACGGTTCTCTCCCCCTCTTACGTGCATCTGCGACAGGGTTAAGTGTGGGGCCATCCCCTCGGTCCGCCTATCGGTCGGGTGGCCCATTCG
The DNA here is from genome assembly GCA_035264945.1 of Rubrobacter sp. GTDB lineage: Bacteria > Actinomycetota > Rubrobacteria > Rubrobacterales > Rubrobacteraceae > Rubrobacter_D. Next base: position 1,131 of record DATFPF010000085.1, on the reverse strand, counting down.
TATTGGTCGGGTGACCCATATTTGCCCGCCGGCGGACGCCCCGACAGTCCGGGAGCCTGCCCCGCCACGCCCGCCGGGGGAGTGGGCCCGAAAAGGGCCGGGCCCCGAAGGGGAACCCGGCCGCCGAAAGGGCGGGGCGGGACCCTGCCCTTTCGGCCAAAGAACCGCCTCGCGGCGCGCTGCAACGCCCCCCTATTGTGGGGGACGCGGCGCCCGTTGTGCATTGGTCACCCGACCCATATTTCGGAGCGTTTCGGCGCCCCGCGGGGCCGGATCTGGCCCACACGGGCCACGGGAAGCCGAAATATGTGCATTTTCGCATAGGCGAGCGCCGGTGTCCCTGGTGTAAGGTGCTTGCCACGAATGCGCTAGGTGTCGCCTGCGCGTTCGCGACGGCCCGGGCGGCGACAAGGAAGGCTACAAGCGAGGAACCGTGGGCACTGAAGGTCAGGTCCTGGCACCGAGGGTGCTCTTGGTGGACGACCACGACTTCATGAGGACCGGCCTGAGGTTCGTGCTCGAGGCCAAGACCGACCTGGTTGTGGCGGGGGAGGCCGCAGACGGCGAGGAGGCGGTGGCCCTGTGCCGCGAGCTGCGCCCGGACGTGGTCCTGATGGACATCACCATGCCAAAGATGGACGGCATACAGGCCACCCGCCTCATCAAGGCCGAGATGCCCCTAACGAGCGTCCTCGTGCTCACCTCCCACGTCGCCGAGGACCTGCTCATGGAGGCGGTCGCCGCCGGGGCGGCCGGCTACGTCTTGAAGGGCAGCGGCTACCAGGAGGTCGTCGGGGCGGTTCAGGCGGTGCTAAAGGGCGAGACGCCGCTGGACCAGAGCCTGGCAATGCGCGTCTTGAGGCGCGTGGCGGAGTCGTCCGACGGGCACGGGGGATCGCGGGGGGTCCCAAGCCCAGGGGAGACCGCGGCCAGGAGGCCCGTGGCCTCCCCCCTCACGCCCCGGGAGACGGAGGTCCTGGGCCTCCTGGCCGCGGGCAGGACCAACCGCCAGATGGCCTCGGAGCTCCACCTCTCCCTCTCCACGGTCAAGCGCCACGTGGAGCACATCATCAAAAAGCTCGAGGTGTCGGACCGCACCCAGGCGGCCGTCAGGGCCATAGATCTCGGCCT
>DATFPF010000084.1:0-4458 GCA_035264945.1 Rubrobacter sp. | reverse complement strand
CTTGTAGGCGCTCCGGATAAGGTGCGCCTGCTTGGGCGCCAGGGCCTCGCCGTCGCGGTCGGAGGCCTGGATCAAGCTGTCTGATTGCGTCACGCTACCACACCTCTCACGGGCCGCGCCGTTCGAGGGGAGAGAACGACGCTCCCCCTCGCCCGTGCCGACGAACCAATCACCCGATTTTACACGAGAGGAACAAACTGTTACAGCTTACCTACTAAACTCTGGCTTGCGCTTCTCCATGAACGCGGCGAGGCCCTCCTTGGCGTCCTCGCTCTCGAACAGCGGTTCCACGAGCGTGCGCTCCATCTCGAGTCCTTCGTCCAGCGGCCCCTCGATCCCGCCGTACACCGCCAGTTTTATGGAGCCGATGGCCTCGCCAGCGCCGCCCGCGAGCTTCTCGGCGAAGCGGCGGGTCTCCGCTTCAAGGTCGCCCGCCGGGAACAGCCGGTCGAGGATGCCGAGCCCGTAAGCCTCGGAGGGCGAGATCGTCCGCCCCGTCACCATGAGGTCAAGCGCCTTGCTCACCCCTATCAGGCGGGGCAGGCGCTGGGTGCCGCCGTTGCCGGGGAGCAGGCCCAACGTCGCCTCGGGCAGCCCCAGCACGTACTCGCCCTCCGACGCGAAGCGCAGGTCGCAGGCCAGGGCCATCTCCAGCCCGCCGCCGAGGGCCGTCGCCCCGATCTGGGCGATGAACATCTTGGGTGTGCGGGCGATCTCCGAGAGGCCCTCGTGGGCCTGCCGAATCATGGCCATGTTGTCCTCGACGCTGTTGGCGTTGAACGCCTTTATGTCCGCCCCGGCGGAGAAGAACTTCTCGCTGCCGCTTCGCAGGATAACCGCGCCAGCCCCGTCGTCCTCGGCGGCGGAGCGGACGCACCCGGCCAGCTCCTCCATGAACGAGAGGTCGTAGCTGTTCGCCGGCGGCTTGTCCAGCGTAATGTACCCGACGCCGCCTTCGCTCGAATACTCGACCGCCATGTATCCTCCTCTGTTGGTGCCTTTGTGGTGCCTTTGCTCGAATGCGTCGGGCCGCGTCTGCCCACGATGACCGCGGCCCGACGCCGCTCGTGGCTGCTAGTCCAGCCCGCCGACGACGACGGACTTCTGCTCCAGGTAGTACTCGATGGCCTCCTTGCCGTGCTCGCGGCCTATGCCGGATTCCTTCACGCCGCCGAAGGGCAGCTCGTCGTAGCCGAAGTGGAGCTGGTTCACCCACGTCATGCCGGCCTCTATCTCCTGCGAGGCCCGGTTGATCCACTTCACGTTGTGAGTAAAGACGGAGGAGCCCAGGCCGTAGGGCGAGTCGTTGGCGAGCCTCATCGCCTCGTCCGCGTCGTCGACCTTCCAGACGGGCAGGAGCGGCCCGAACGTCTCCTCGCGCACCACCCGGCTGTCGTGGGGGGCGTTCTCGATGACGGTCGGCTCGAAGAAGTAGCCCTTGCCGTCGCCGTTGCCCCCGCCCACGGCGACCTTCGCGCCGCCGCCGACGGCGTCCTGGAGCTGGTCGGAGATCAGGTCCCGGTGCCTCGGGGCGTTGAGGGGGCCCATCCTTATCTTCGGCTTCTCCGCCTTCTCCATCCCGTCGCCGAGCTCGTAGCGGGAGACCCTCTTGGTGATTCCCTCCATGAACTCGTCGTAGACCTCGCCGAAGACGTAGACGCGTTTGGCCGCGAGGCACGCCTGGCCCGCGTTGAAGAACCGCCCGATGTTGATGCCCCGGACGGCGGCGTCCACGTCCGCGTCGGGGAAGACTATGACGGGGTCGGAGCCGCCGAGCTCGGCGGAGATGCGCTTGAACTTGGGGGCGGCGATCTCCATGAGCCTGCGCCCCACCTGGGTGCTGCCGGTGAAGGCCACCCTGCGGACGTCCGGGTGGGTGGCGAGCGCCTCCCCGACCTCCTTGCCGGGGCCCGTCACGACGTTAACGACGCCGGGCGGGAGCCCCGACTCCTGCATCAGCTCCACCACCCGCAGCGTGGCGAGCGGCGTGGTGTCGGCCGGCTTCACCACCACTGTGTTGCCCGCTGCCAGCGCGGGCCCGATCTTCGTCCCCATCAGGGTGAGCGGGAAGTTGTAGGGCACGATCGCGGCGCACACGCCCATAGGCCTCTTGATGACTATGCCGTAGGCCTTGCCTAGCGTCGAGGGCAGGTTCGCGTACGTGCCCTCGATCTTGCTGGAAAGGTCCGCGTAGTAGTTCATGCCGTGCAGGAAGTGGTGCAGCTCCCCCATCGACTCGGAGAACGGCTTGCCCTGCTCCCTTGTTAGCAGACCCGCTATCTCCTTGCTGTTCTCCTGGATCTTCGCTACCGCCGCCCGCATCGCGGCCGCCCGGTCGTCCGGGTCCTTCTGCGACCACTCCTTGAATGCCTCCTTCGCCGCCGCGACCGCCGCGTCGACGTCCTCCCGGCCCGCCTTCGGCACAGCCTCGAACTCTTCCTCCGTCGCCGGGTTTACGACGGGCATCTCCTCGCCCGACTTCGCCGAGGTCTGCTCCCCGTTGATGAGTATCTGCGCCACGTCTACGCGCCTCCCTTTCCGCTATCCGCCGTCTGTCCTACCCTACCCATGTACTTGAGCCTCAGCGACTGGTACTCGCGGGCCGCCATCTCAACCCAATCGGACGAGGAGCCTCCGAGATCCTTCTTGACGGTCGCCGGCACCCCGGCCGCTAGTACCTCGGGCGGGATCTCCTGGCCCTCCCTCACCACGCTCCCGGCGGCGAGCATCGCCCGGCGGCCGACCCGCGCCCGGTTGAGCACGATGCTTCCCATCCCGATCAGGGCTCCGTCCTCTATCTCGCACCCCTCAAGGAGCGAGAGGTGCCCGACCGTGACGTTCTGCCCGATCGAGGTGGGCAGATCCTCGTTGGTGTGGATGACGGAGTTGTCCTGCACGCTGGTCCCGGCGCCGACGATTATCCTGTTGAAGTCCCCCCGGAGCACCGCCCCGAACCAGACGCTCGCGCCGTCCTCTACCGTCACGTCGCCTATGAGCACAGCGGTCGGCGCGATAAACGCGCCGGGGTGTACGCTGGGCTCCGTGCCCTCGAAAGGAATGATGTGCGCCACTTGCTATCCCCCCCCGAACCGGGGCGCGCGCCGCTCGCGGGCGGCCCGCACGCCTTCTTTGTGGTCTTCCGTAACGACGAGCAAGCTCTGCGCCAGGCTCTCCGCGAAGAGGCCGCTCTCGAGGTCCACGCTAGCAGACAGGTGAAGGAGCCGCTTGGACAGCCCGTAGGCCTGCGGCGCCCTCATGAAGATGTGCCGCAGCCGCTCGCGCGCCTCGTCGAGCAGCCTCTCGTGCGGCACCATCTTCGTCACCAGCCCGTGCCTGAACGCTTCCTCGGCGTCCAGGTCCTCCCCTCCGAGCAGGATGTCCCGCGCCCGCGCGAGCCCGACGAGCTTGACCAGGCGCGCGCAGCCGCCGTGGCTCGGGATAAAGCCGATCATGCCCTCCCGGTACAGAAACCGGGCTTTCTCGGAGGCGACGCGCAGGTCGCAAGAGAGGGCCAGCTGGGTGCCCGCCCCCGTCGCGAGCCCGTTGATGGCCGCGACAACCGGCTTCTCAAGGCGTTCTATCGTCCCTATGAGCCGGGACAGCTCGTGGCTCTGCGCCCTGAACTCGGCCGGGTTCCAGTCCTTCTCGAAGCGCGAGAGGTCGCCGCCCGCCGAGAAGGCCTCGCCGCCGCCGGTCAAGACAACACCGCGCACCCCGGGGTCCGTGGCGGCTCCCTCGAAGACCCCGAGAAGCTCGCCCTGGAGCGTCTCGTCGAGGGCGTTGCGCCTCTCGGGGCGGTTCATCTCGACGAGGAGGATGCCGTCTTCGAGGGTCGTCTTGAGGGCCGTCGCCTCGGTCATCGCTTGATGACTTCGAACGGGCTATTGCAGCCCCGGCAGATAAACGAGTACACCATCAGGTGCGGCCCGTACTCGGAGATCTTCTCCACGTCGGCCGAGTCGCACCAGGGGCAGACGACCCGGCGCGGCTCCTCGCCCCCCTCGACGGGTTCCCCGGCCACTATCTTTCTAGGCGTCTCTGAAGTTGGTTCCACTGGTTCCACGGCAGCTCTCCATACTCCCATCGTTTATCGCTCTCACTCCACTTGATCGGGACGTCTATTCCGCACTCCTGGAGCAGCGGAACGACCTGGTCCAGATACCTCTGGCGCATCTCCTCGTTACCCATGCCGATCAGACCCTCGGCCTTGAGGGCCTCTATGCCCTCCTCTCCGTCGGGGCCGAACCAGCAGAGCATCTCGGGGAGGAGCTCGTCAACGCGCTCCTGGAATAGGTTGCGGCCGCGCTCCTCGTAGGCGATCTGGCGCACCAGGCTCTCGGCGTATGCCGAGGTGAGCCTCTCCTCGTCGAGGATGCGGTGCGCCCTCCTGGCGAGCGCCTCGTAGCGGGAGTGCTCCACGGCCTCGAGCACGGTGTTCACCGCGGGACCGACGAGCGC
>DATFPF010000083.1:0-31218 GCA_035264945.1 Rubrobacter sp. | reverse complement strand
GCGGTTCGGCTCCTGAGCGATTAATAGAACAATTCGGTGGCCTCCTTGCCCGGTCTTTCCCGGACCCGCTACGAGGCGGAGGTGGCTCTGGTCAATCTACCCTAAAGCTACGCCGAGGGTAGCTCACATAGCTCCGGCACGACTGTTTTGGCCGGCATGGAGCGGCTCGAAGTGCTGCACGGTGGGGAGAGGATCGTAGAAGTGGTGGAGCAGGCGCTTCCATTCCTGGTATCCGTCGGAACCGCGGAAGCCCTTGGTGTGGTCTTCGAGCGTTTCCCAGCGCACGAGCAGGACGTACCGTCCCGGCGTCTCTACGCAACGCTGTAGCTCGTGGGAGATGTAGCCCGGCGCCGAGGATATGATGGCCGAGGCTTCGGCGAAGGCCCGCTCGAACTCCTGCGTCCTGTCCGCCAGAACGTCGAGCATGGCGACCTCCAGGATCAGCGCGGGTCCCCTCGTTCGCCTTGGCGGGAGTTGTAGATCTCGCCCCCCAGTTCGGTGTACTCCCGCAGAACGGCGACGGCCTCTTCGCGCAGCACGTCCCGCTCCACGGTTATGCCGCGCTCCTCGAGGGCGCCGACCCAAAGGGCGGGCTTGACCCCCTCGTCGAAGCCGACGGCGCGGGCGTCCTCGTCGCGGGCGCCGCAGACGAGGTGCCTGGCGCCGGACCAGGGCGTCGCGCCCAGGCACATAGCGCACGGCTCGGTGGTGGCGACGAGCTCGTAGGACGGGAGGTTGTCGCCGCCGAGGTCGAAGGTGCCGAGGACCTTCTGGGCGACCATAATCGCGACCATCTCCGCGTGGAAGACGGAGCATCCAGACCCCACGACCAGGTTCACGCCGGGCGCGAGCAGGCGCCCTGACGCCCGCTCGAAGATCGCCGCCCCGAACGGCCCGCCGGTCCCGTGGCGCACGTTCAGGCGCGAGAGCTCCACGGCGAAGCGCATCCGGTCCTCGACCGTCCGGTAGCGGCGGCCTCCGTCGGACGAGAGCTCCCCCACCCAACGCGGGAGGCGGAGCGTTACCTCGGGGAATACCTCGTCTGTCCTCTGCATCACCCGCGCATGATAGCAAGGCCCGCCGGGATGCTACAGTGATGGGGGCAGGAGAGACGAAAGGAACGGGCTTGGAGAGCAGACGGCTGGCGGACCACATCTCCTTCTCAGAGGAGAAGATGAAGAAGAGCCCCATCTTCGACTCGCCCAACCTCTTCTACGACGCCTACTGCCTCCTCCCCGGACAGTACCAGAAGATCCACGCCCACGAGGGCTCGGACAAGGTCTACTTCGTCGTGAGGGGCGCGGGCCGCTTCACCGTAGGCGACGAGGAGGCGGACCTCACGGAGGGCAACGCCGTCATCGCCCGCGCCGGCGTACCCCACGGCGTCCGCAACGACTCAGGGGACGAGCTCGTCCTGCTCGTGACGATGGCCCCGAGGCCCTCCTAACGGTATGCCGGCCAGGGAAGCCCCGCAGCCGCCCTACGTGCTCCTCTACGAAGAGGCCGCGCCCGGCATGGAGCCGCTCCTCATCTCCGTCGACGACCGCCCCTCGCTGCCGCTCTTCGACTCCGCCACGAAAGCCCAGGCCTTCCTCGACTCGACGGACTTCGGCCCCGACTGGAAGCCCGTCGAGGTCTCCGGCGCGGGACTGCTCGTAGCCCTCGAAGCCTGCCGCGGCAAGGCCGAGTACGTCGCCCTCGACCCGCCGCCCGCCGGGGAGGGCCCCATAAGGGTAGAGATGGGACGCCTCGAAGAGCTAATAGACGCCCTCCAGACGGGCCGGGACGAGACGGACCTCTTCGGGCTGGGGTCGTCGTAGAGAGGAGGTTTGCGTGGCATCGGCGCGGAGGTCCGGGAAACTGCCTCCCAGGTACTCGTTCGCGCTGAACCCGTATCAGGAAGCGCGCTTCACGAGATGCCCCCTATGCGAGCAGACGACGCGGTTGCGCAAGTTCGTGCTGTTCGTATACATAGAAAGATTCGCCCCGATGGCGCTCGGCAAGGCCTGCCGTTTCCGCACTCGGTGCGAGCTCATCATCGTCCATCAGGACGAGTTGGAGCACGAGCTCGTCATCGCCCTGGAAACCCGCGACCCGGGCGTGATCGGTAACGAGTACGCGGTACTCGGCACCGTAGACGGGAAACCCTGGCGCAAAGCCCTGGAGGAGGGACACCCCCCGGTCGAAGATGCGTTCGACCACGTGGCGGACTTCGAAAAAGAGTACGATCTGCACTACGAACCCGGTGGTTGGGAACGCGCCTGATCGCGACGGGATCGTCGCGGCGGATCAGGTGTTCTCCTCCAGCCTGGCCGAGATCTCGACCTCCGACGCGGACAAGGCTTCGTCCACGTTCTCGTACTCCTCTTCGCCCTCCCAGACCAACCCGCCTATATCCAGAACCCGGATAAAGGATCGGGAGTACTCGTCGCGGCCGATCTCGATCCAGCCGTCCCGTACCCATGCGGCAACGTTCGGGTATCTCTCGTCGAAGTGTTCGACCTCCCTCACAGCCCTGCGGCCTCTCCCTCGCCGCGGGGGTCGGCGGCGCCGGTGAAGCGGCTGGGGTTGCCTTCCTTGCCGTACTCGATGGTGAGGCCGTGGGCGTTGCCGAAGCCGAGATCGTCCACGTAGACGTTGTGGCCCAAGGCTTCGAGCTCGGCCACAACGTCCGGCGGTATGCCCGGTTCCACGCCGAGGAGGTCGGGGATGACGAAGCCGAAGCGGGGGGCGCTTACGGCCTCCTGGACGTCCATGCCGAAGGTCTCCATGTTCGTGATCATCTGCGTCGTGGTCTGCGGGATGGTACGCCCGCCGGGGGTGCCGAGCGCGATCTCGGGCCGGTCGTTGCGCATGACGATGGTGGGGCAGAGCGCGTACAGGGACTGGCGGCCGGCGTAGACGTCGAAGACGTTGCCCCGGGGCTCGAAGCGGCTCCAGGCGAGCTGGTCGTTGAGCCAGATCCCGGTCCCCTCGGGCATGAGCTTGCTCCCGAAGACGTTGCCAAGGGTCTGCGTGGAGGAGACGACGTTGCCGTCCCGGTCCGCTACCACGAAGTGCGTGGTGTGCCCGACGCCAGCCTGGGCCGCGCTCGCCTGGGCGCTCGCGGAGGCCGAAGAGGCGCCCGTCGTGGGGACGTAGCCCGTCGGGGAGCAGGTCGTGGCCGAGTCGAAGGTCACGGGCGGCTCGTAGGGTGCTGCGCCCGAGAAGTCCACGGCGGCGGCCTGTTCGGCCAGGTAATCCCCGGAGAAGAGCATCTTCAGGGGCGGGTCGTCGGCGTACTCGCTCGTCTGGGCGAAGGCGTTCTTGGAGATCTCGGTGAGGGCGTGGATGTAGGGGGAGGTGTTCTGGCCGAGGGAGGCCGGGTCGAGCTCGCCCATCGTGCCGAGCCGGACGAGGGCACCCCAGGCGGTCGAAGGCGGCCCGGCCGTGACGATGCTCCCGCCCCCGTAGTCGGAGCTTACGGTCTCCCGCCAGCGGGCGCTGTTCTCCCGCAGGTCCTCTTCCGTCAGGAAGCCGCCGTTCTCCCTGGCCTCGGCGACCATCGCGCGGCCGAGCTCGCCGCCGTAGACAGCGCCCGCGCCCCTTTCGGCGATGAGCCTGAGGGAGCCCGCCAGGTCTTTCTGCACGAGGCGGTCGCCGGTCTGCAACGGCGCGCCGTCTTTGCCGTAGATCTCCTGCGCGTGTGCGGGGAAGGCCGGGTACTCGGAGCCGATCCAACCGGCCGTCTCCTCCCGGATGACGAACCCATCCTCGGCGTAGCGCACGGCGGGATCGAAGAGCCCTGACCACCTCTCCTCCCCGTACTCCTCCCACATGAGCCGCCAGGCGTTCAGGTTGCCCGGCGTCGAGACGACCGGGCCGCCGCAGCGGTTCTCCTGGTAACCGGGCGTCGGCGGACGAAATACCGAAGGGTCGAGCGACTCGGGCGTCATGCTGCCGGTCTCCAGAAAGCGGGTCTCGCCCCTCTCGGCGTCGTAGACGACCGTGGCGCCGTACCCGCCCACGCCGCTCATCATCGGCTCGACGACGTTGAGGGCCGCGCCGACGGCGACGGCCGCGTCGAACGCGTTGCCGCCGTCCTCGAGCACCTCCACCCCGGCCCGCGTCGCCAGCGGGTGCGCCGCGCTAACCATCCCGTTCGTCCCGACCGCCGCCCGCGCGGCCGTGCTCGTCGTCGCAGGCCCTTCCCTCAACTCCGGTTCGGCATCTCTCTGCCTGGCTTCCGACCCCTGCCCGCCGGAAGACCGCGCGGACGTGGCCTCCTCCGCGGGCCGGGAGGTAGACTCCTCCACCGCGGCGCCCCCGGTGGCTTCTGCGGTACGCGCGGGGACGCCATTCCCGCCTGAGGAGCCCTCCGAGGGCTCGCTCTGCGGCCCGCAGGAGCAGAGAACGAGGACGAGGAGGACGAGCAGCCTCTTCATCCCCTATCCTCCCTCTCCCCCAGACCTAGAACCTGAAGCCTAAAACCCCTAAGCCTTGAGCCTTTCGAGGTGCTCCCTGCGGAACTTCGCGACCTTCGGGGCGATGATGACCTGGCAGTAAGGCTGGTAGCCGTTGCTGGCGAAGTAGTTCTGGTGGTAGTCCTCTGCGACGTAGAACTCCTCGAACGGCACGACCTCGGTGACGATTGGGTCGTCCCAGATGCCCTCGGCCCCGAGCTCCGCAATCACTTCTTCGGCCACCTTCTTCTGCTCCTCGTCGTGGTAGAAGACCACAGAGCGGTACTGCGTCCCGACGTCCGCGCCCTGCCGGTTCATGGTCGTCGGGTCGTGGGTGGCGAAGAAGACCTCGAGGACATCCTTGTAGGAGATCACCTCAGGGTCGAACGTCACCTGCACGACCTCGGCGTGCCCGGTCGTCTCGGAGCAGACCTGCCGGTAGGTCGGGTTCGGAACGTGCCCGCCCGAGTACCCGGACTCGACCTTCTCCACGCCCCGCACCTCGAGAAAGACCGCCTCCGTGCACCAGAAGCACCCGCCCCCGAGGGTTGCCACCTGCCCGCGGCCCGCGCCGTTGCTCGATTCCGACATCATCCCTCTTTCCGTATATTTTCTGCGTTTCCGGTATACCGCATCCGGCGCCGGGGTGCAGGAGAACGGTTCACGGAACGGGCCGACGGCCAGGAACGCGGGCCGCTGGTCGGGGGGTGAACCGTGTTGCCAAGGGGGGCGAAATGGGCCATGATCACTCCATGATCAAGAGCCTCAAGGGAAATTGGGAGGAGTTTAAGGAGGGCAAGCCGGGCGAGCGCTTCAAGGACCGCTACCAACGCCGGCAGCAGGAGCCTGGCCACATCGTCAAAAGAATAGTGCTCGTCGTCCTCGGCGCCGTGATCGCGGTCGGGAGCCTCTTCACCGCGCCCCTGCCGGGCCCCGGCTTCGCCACCGTCTTTATCGGGCTGGCGATCCTTGCCGGCGAGCTCCTCCCCGCCGCCCGCTTCCTGGACTGGTCCGAGATCCGCCTCCGGAAGCTCTGGCGGTTCGTCGGGGACGTCTGGCGGACGGGCCCCCTCGGCAAGGCCGCCGTGATGCTCGTCGCCGCCTTCCTCGCCGCGGCCTTCCTCTACGTCGCCTACCGGCTTCTCCTCGGCTGACTCAGCTATCGGCTTTCAGCGGTCGGCTTTCAGCAAGAGAAGAGAGCTGACCGCTCGACTTCAGGCGCTCACCCGCCGGTGCGCGAGACCCGCCAGACCCACGCGGCGAGGACGGCCTGGAGCGGGAGGCGCAGCCACAGGAGCGCCAGCCACCAGGAAGGCTTGCCGGCGGCGCGCGCGTCGAGCAGCATCTGCACGTTGGCAGGCAGGACGGCCGCGAGCAGGAGGATCAGGCCGATGCCGGCGGCAGCACGGGTGCGCCTCGGAAACAGACCCATCCCGCCCAGGACCTCGGCCGCCCCGCTCGCGTAGACCAGACCGCGGTGGAGCGGCAGGTAGGGCGGCACGATCTTCTCGTACGTACCGGGAACGGCGAAGTGCAGCAGCCCGGCCGCGACGAAGACCAGCCCCGCCAGCGTGCGCGAGAACGACGGGCCCACGTTTGTACGGTCCCTCCCTCTGCGTTGGCGTCCGGTCATGACCCAAGGGTACCCCAGATGCGCAGGGAGACACCGGGCACGCGGCCCAGGCGCTACTTGGGGCCGGGCTTGCCCCCCTGTAGACTTGCGGTATCTCGTCGTAACGGCTTTCGGAGGGAGTCGAAGTGGCCGCCAGACCGGACCTGCCGATCATCCCGTTCGCCTCGCGCGAAGCGTGGAGGAGTTGGCTCGAAGGGCGGCACGCCACCTCGGACGGGGTGTGGCTCAAGATCGCCAAGAAGGGCTCCGGCATCGAGACCGTCACCTTCGCGGAGGCCCTCGATGTTGCCCTGTGCTACGGCTGGATCGACAGCCAGAGGGGCGGCTTCGACGGGCGGTACTTCTTGCAGCGGTTCACGCCCCGAAAGCCAAGGAGCAGGTGGTCGCAGGTCAACCGCGAGAAGGTCGCGAGGCTCATCGAGTCGGGCGAGATGCGGCCGGCGGGATTGCGTGAGGTCGAGCGGGCAAAAGCCGACGGCCGGTGGGACGCAGCCTACGAGCCGCAGAGCGCCGCGAAGGTGCCCGACGACCTGCGGCTGGAGCTGGAGGGGAACGAGGCGGCCCGCGAGTTCTTCGAGAAGCTCGACAGGGCCAACAGGTACGCGATCCTGTACAGGATCCAGGACGCCAAAAAGCAAGAGACGAGGGCCCGGCGCATCGCCCGGTACGTGGCGATGCTGGCTGAGGGCAAGAAGCTCCATCCCTGAGGGAGAGGTCACGCACTCGGCGGGTAGTCGTCGGCGCCCGATGCGGTAAACTCTGGGTCCGAAGGCCCGCGCCGCGCGGCCTTTTTTGTTGCTTGGGTCCCCCGCACGCGCGTCAGAGGGTCGTGCGGTGGGATAAATTCGTCAGGAGAGCTCGTGGACTACCGCAACATCGCCATCATCTCGCACGTCGACCACGGCAAGACGACGCTCGTGGATGCCCTGCTGCGCCAGACGCTGGAGCTCGGGCACGGGCAGGAGATAGCAGAGCGCGCCATGGACTCGAACGTGCTCGAGAAGGAGCGCGGCATCACCATCCTGGCGAAGAACACAGCCGTCGAGTACGGGGGCGTCAAGATCAACATAGTAGACACCCCGGGCCACACGGACTTCGGCGGCGAGGTCGAGCGCGTCCTCGGCATGGTCGACGGCTGCCTGCTGCTCGTGGACGCGGCAGAAGGCCCCATGCCCCAGACCCGCTTCGTGCTGCGCAAGGCCATAGAGCTAGGCCTCAAGCCCATAGTCGTCATAAACAAGATAGACCGCCAGGACGCCCGCCCGGAGGAGGTCGTCGACCTCACCTTCGACCTGATGGCCGACCTCGGCGCCTCTGACGAGCAGCTCGACTTCCCGATCCTCTACGCCGTGGCCCGAGAGGGCCGCGCCTTCAAGGACCTCGAAGACCCCCGCGACGACATGCAGGAGCTCTTCGAGACCGTGCTCGAGGAGATACCGGCCCCAGGCACCGACCTTGCGGCCCCCTTCCAGATGCTCGTCACGAACCTGGACTACTCGGACTACCTCGGCCGCATCGTGATCGGCCGCGTCCAGCGCGGCGAGGTCCGCAAGGGCGAGTTCGTTAACCTCCTCCATAAGGACTCCACGAGGACCAAGACCCGCGTCGTCCAACCCTTCACGCACCTCGGCCTCCAGCGCATCGAGGCCGACACGGTCGGCGCCGGGGACATCGTGGCGCTCTCCGGCATCGAGGACGCGCAGATAGGCGAGACCGTCGCAGACCTCGCAGACCCCGAGGCGCTCCCGATCATCACCGTAGACGAGCCGACCGTCAGCATGACCTTCGGCCCCAACACCTCCCCCTTCGCCGGCAAGGAGGGCAAGTACGTTACCTCGCGCCACCTGCGCGACCGCCTGATGCGCGAGGTCCAGACGAACGTCTCCCTGCGCGTCGAGGAGCTCCGGCCCGAGGAGTTCGAAGTCTCAGGGCGCGGCGAGCTGCACCTCTCCATCCTGCTAGAGACCATGAGGCGCGAGGGATACGAGGTTCAGGTAGGGTCGCCGCGGGTGATCGTGCGCGAGATCGAGGGCAAGAAGCATGAGCCTTTCGAGCACCTCGTCCTCGACGTACCCGAGCGGTTCTCCTCGACGATCATCGGCACGCTCTCCGGCCGCAAGGGCCAACTGGTGGACGTGGAGCCGCAGGGCTCGCGCACCCGGATAGAGTTCAAGATACCGGCGCGGGCCCTCTTCGGATTCCGCACCCAGTTCCTCTCCATGACCCAGGGCGAGGGCATAATGAGCCACGTCTTCGACGGCTACGCCCCCTGGGCCGGCGACCTCAAGACCCGCACGAACGGCAGCATGGTGGCGATAGAGGCGGGCACCGCCTACGCCTACTCGATCTGGAAGCTCCAGGAGCGCGGCGTCTTCTTTATCCAGCCGGCCACGGACGTCTACGTCGGCATGGTCGTCGGCTCCTACAGCCGCGAGAACGACCTGAACGTCAACGTCTGCAAGAACAAGAAGCTGACCAACGTCCGCTCCTCGGGCGCCGACGACGCCCTCAACCTGACGCCCGTCCGCAAGCTGACCCTCGAGGACGCGCTCGAGTACATAGGCGAGGACGAGCTCGTCGAGATCACACCCGAGTCCATCCGCCTCCGCAAGAAGGTTCTAGAGCCGGGGATGCGAAAGTGAGTCTAACTCGCTAGACGTAACGCAAGCGCACTTCATCGTCCCCGACTCAAGAGTGCGAAGGAAACTCCCCGATATATCAACTAGAATCAGCTTTCCACTCGTGGACTAAACGCTGTACCATCTCTCTATACTTGGGGTGTATGTAGTAGTCATTCTTTGGCGCCCCCGCCCATTCGCCGCCGGTAAACGTGATGATCTGTCGCAGGTGCGGAGTTGCCTTCTTCGTCAGCAGTTGAGACAGGTTGCTCAGGTAACGTCCTGACTGACCTTCGTCAGTGCCGATCCCTCCCTCAAAGAGTTTGCCTATTACCTCTTCCCGCTTGAATGACCTATCTTCAGATAACAAGATCTCTAAGAAGTACACGAATCTTGGAGCTAAGCGAGTCGAACGGGCGAGCGTTCTACGTAAGTTCTGCTCTAAAGTGGCGTCGTCAAAAGTGCCCTTCTCCATCGAAAAGGAACCTATAGCCTCTGTAGGTTGCTTTTCTTCTCTCCGCTTATTCTCTCGTCGTTCAATATAATCCCTAGCTTCTGGCAAAGGAATAATTATGTCGGGATTAATGAACAGCTTACTGTCCGAGTCTACATAGGGCCGCAATCGGATACACGTGATGTCCACTCCATAGTCTCGAAGCCAAAGGACCGCCGACGCTACGTCGGAATGAAACTCTCGGGCAACGAGGACAATGCGTTGGTCTTGATTCAGATCGCTCAATTCTCCGTCTACAAACTCCTCAATCCTACTCCGAGCTTCTTCCGTATCGCTCTCCAAATGTTGCGCATAGAAAGCACAGAGGTCTTCGGTAGTGAAATTGGAACAATAAGAAGCGTACTTGATAGCCTGCCATTCGACTGCGCTACCAGATTCATCGCGCTTGAGTTCAATGACAACAAGATTGCCAGTTCTATCTACTGCGAGGAGATCGAGTCGAATCCGCGAAGGCAGCTCATGCTCTTTGGCTACGATCAGCAGATCTTCACCCAAGATTTCGGGAGATGCAGCTATCCACTCCTGCATGTCGAAGCGCTCTAGTAGACCTAATTCTAGGAACGTCTTCGGGTCAAGCTTAGAGATTTGCTTCCCCTTAACGTCTACTCTGTACACGCTTACTCCTCCGTTGCTTGTAGCGTAGTCATGCTCTTGCCGTTCGCCTGCGCTCCGAGTAGCGCCCGTTCTGTTGGGTAGAAAGCCGCTATCGTAGCATCCCTTCCTGATCCTACTTGATGGACAGGACGCCCAGATCCTTGCAGACCTTATTGGCCAGGATGTCGTTTCTCGGTGTGGCGAGGGACGGCGGACCGGCGATTCTGCGCCGGGTTGTGCCACCAGGAATGGTTACCGCCTTCCCGGAGAAGCTCGCAGCCGTTACCGCGCAGGTGGCGCAGCAACTGGCGGCGCTTCATAGAGCAATGCGTTCTTCCACAAACTGCTCACCGGCGGCATCAATCGCTTCTTGGCGATTGAACTCTATCGCCTCAGAGAAAACCTTTTTGAGACTGGTCAAGAGGTCGGCCTTGGTGCGTTCCTGGCAGTTGACGCCCGGAACTTCTTCAACCCAACCGATCCACCAATTGCCCTTGTGTTTCAATACTGCCGTATACTCCGCACTCATAAGCGAATTGTACGATGCTCGCTGTTCTTTTTCAGAAGATCCAGCCAGAGGCTAACGCTCCACGCCAGCTTCGCCACGCTCGTCGAACTCCCGGCGCAACGCCTCGAAATCGGGTAGGTCGTCGCGGTCTTTCCACATGCTCCGCGCGGCGCGGAGAAACTCAAGCCGGTTTCCCTCTGCGTACCGAACGATGAACTTGTCTACGGCCTCACGAATCAACTCGCTCTGCGTCCGCCCGGTGCGGCCGGCTATGGCTACCAGAGCCCTGCGCTCCTGTTCGGTCAGATAGATCTGCGTCCGCTCCATGGCACCCCCGATGTATGCAAACGATGTATAGCATGGGGCGTGCCGGGGATCAAACCGCCATCGTCTTCCTTACGTCGGGCAGATGTTCTCCGGGTGCCCGTTCGATACGTCGAGCTTGCTCCGAAAGCAAGCCCGCCTTCTCAGCCCCCCGACAGCTCGGCGTCGAGCAGGAGGCGCACGCGCTCGAACTCCTCCTCGAGTTGGGCGAACACGTCCGGGACGCGCGTCAGGTCGCCCGAGTCGCCAAGCCTCTCCAGTTGCAGGCAGATCTCGCCCATACGGACCGCCCCCACGGACCTGCAGGTGCCGTTGAGGGCGTGCGCGGTGCGCCAGAAAGACTGGGAGTCGCCCCGCTCGGCGTCGGCGCGCAGGGCGGCCAGCCGGGACGGGGCCTCCTCGAGGAAGGTCGCCACCAGCCTGTCCACGATCTCGCCCCCTCCCTCCTGCTGGATGAGGCGCAGGCTCTCCAGCACGGTGAGATCCAAAGAACCGCCCTGGCTCGGGGACGCGTCCTGGCGGGGCGTCTCCGGCGACCCGGACGAACGGCCTGCCCACTTTTTCAGCACCCTGTCTAGCTCTTCGGAGCGGATCGGCTTGGAGAGATGATCGTCCATGCCTGCCTCTAGGGCCTTCTCGCGGTCGCCCTGGAGGGCGTGGGCGGTCATGGCGATGATGGGCGTGCGGCGCCCCGCTCCTTCGCGCTCCCGGATCCTGGCGGTCGCCTCGTAGCCGTCCATGCGCGGCATCTGCACGTCCATAAGGACGGCCGCGTAGGGGGCCCTCGAGACCGCCTCGACCGCCTCCTCCCCGTTCGAGGCAAGTTCCGCCCCGTAGCCGCGCCTCTTCAGCAGCTCCACGGCGACCATCTGGTTCGTCAGGGTGTCCTCGGCGACGAGGATGCTGGCGCCCGGCCGCTTCGCCTCGACCCCGCCGGAGCCGCCGCCGTAGTGGACAGGGGGCTGGTCCGCTGGCGGCGGCGCGGGCGCGGGCGCGGTCCCGGCCGGGGCGGGGTGGGGCCTCTCCCGGCCCTTCGTCAGGGGCAGCGTGAAGAAGAACGCGCTGCCGGTCCCGGGCTCACTCTCGACGTCGATCTCGCCGCCCATCATGCCGACCAGCTGCCCGCTGATCGCCAGCCCCAGGCCCGTACCGCCGTAGCGCCGCGTCGTCGAGGCGTCGGCCTGGGAGAAGGGCTGGAACAGGCGCGTGCGCTGCTCGGGCGTGATCCCGATGCCCGTGTCCGCCACCTCGAAGCGGACCGTTACCGCATCGTCCCGCTCCTCCATGCGCTCGACTCGCAGGGAGACCCTGCCGCTCTCCGTGAACTTGATGGCGTTGGAGAGCAGGTTCGTCAGGATCTGCCTGATGCGGAATGGGTCGCCGGCCAGGAAGGTCGGCACGCCCCGGCCGACCGAGCTCTCGAGCCCGAGCCCCTGCTCCCTGGCCCGCTCGGCGAACATCGAGATCGTGTCGCCCACGAGCGCCGGCAGGTCGAAGTCCACGCGCTCGATGCGGACCTCCCCGGCCTCTATCTTGGAGAAGTCCAGGATGTCGTCGAGTAGGGCCAGCAGCACCTCGCCCGAGGAGCGCGCGATCTCGACGTACCTGCGTTGCTGGGGCGACAACTCCGTGCCGAGGAGGAGCTCCGTCATGCCTATGACCCCGTTCATGGGGGTCCGGATCTCGTGGCTCATGTTCGCCAAAAACTCGCTCTTGGCCCGATTGGCCGCGTCGGCCTCCTCTTTCGCCCGGCGCAGATCCTCCTCGGCCCGCCTGCGTTCGGTGACGTCGTGGACGGTGCCAACCATCCGGGAGGGCTCGTCCTCTTCGTCCCTGATGACCTCGCCCCGACGGTGCACCCAGCGCACCGTCCCGTCGGGACGGGCCACCCTGTGCTCGACGTCGTAGACCTGTTCGTCGCGGAGCGCCTGGTTCACGGCCTCCCTCACCGCCGCCCTGTCGGCGGGGTGCACAGCGTCTATCATCCTATCGAAGCTCGGCACGACCGCGCCGGGCTCGAAGCCGTAGATCCTGAAGGTCTCGTCCGACCACGACGTCTCGCCTGTGACGACGTTCCACTCCCAGCTGCCAAGTTGCGCCACGCGCTGCGCCTCGGCGAGGCCGGCCTCGCTCCTCCTCAGGGCCTCCTCGGCCCGCCGGCGCTCGGTTACGTCCACCATGAACCCGTGCCAGTAGCGCGACCCGTTCGCCTCGTCCTCGAACAGTACGGCCTCGTTGCGCACCCACACCGTCCTGCCGTCGCGGTGGAGGACGCGGTACTCCGTCGCGGAGACCTCCCCAGGCTCGCAGACCCCACCGCCGTCCTGCTTTTCTTCGGATTGCATCCGCCCGCGGTCTTCGGGGTGGACCATGCGCCACCTGAGGTCGGGGTTTCGGCACTCCTCCGGGGTGTACCCGGTCAGATCCTCTATCTGGGGGCTCATGTACATGGCCGAGTCGGGGCTGCCGATCTCCTGTATGTATGTGACCGCCGGCATCCGCTCGACGAGCGCGCGGTAGCGCTCCTCGGCCCGGAGCACCTTCTCCTCGGCCTTCTTCCGCTCCGTGACGTCCCTTGCGACGTAGAGGATCTGGTCCTCGTCTATGGGCGAAACGGTGCCGGCGAACCACACCTCCCTGCCTTCTATCTGGAGGGCGTACTCCGTGTTGACCGGCCGTCCCTCCTCAAGCGCCCGCCGGATGTGCCCGAGAAAGGCGTCGGCCGCCTCCTCATCGAAGACCTCCCGCAACGAGCGGCCGACGAGGTCATCCGGGGCCCTGTATAGCAGCGACGGGTTGGACGGCGCGATCCTGAGGTAGCGCCCCTCCGCGTCTAGCACCATTATGAGATCGCTCATCGCCGCGAAGAGCGCCCGCAGCTCGGCCTCGGAGGCCCTCGAGGTCTCCTCCGACCGGCGGCGCTCGGTGACGTCCATCATGGAGCCTACGACCCGCACCGGGTCGCCCCCCGCCCCGCGCACGATGTACCCCCGGTCGACGACCGTGGCGTAGCCCCCGTCCGCGCGCCGGAATCGGTACTCGTCCGACCAGATCTCCCCGTCTCCCCGGAGGATGTCTTCGATGCCCGACACCACCCGCTCCCTGTCGTCCGGGTGGATGTGGTCCTCCCACCACGCGCCGTCCGTCACCTGTCCCGTCGGGTAGCCGAACATGGCCTCGATCGCCCCGTTCCAGGTCTGCCGGTCGGCGAGGACATCCGAGTCCCAGATCGCCTCGTTGGTTGCCCTGGCGACCAGCCGGTAGCGCTCCTCGCTCTCCCTGAGCGCCCGCTCGGTGTGCTCGCGGTTGGTGGCGTCCCGCACTATGGCGAGCACCAGGCGGCCCCCCGTCGCCCCTTCCGCGGCCTCTACGGGGCTCAGGGTCAACTCGACGCTTATCTCCTCGCCGTCCTTGCGCAGGCCTGGCAGGGCCATTGGCTTGTTCGAGTCCATGTGGCGCCCGTGGCCCGTGTCGCGGTACCCGGCCATGCCGGCCCGATGACGGGCCTTGAGCCTTTCGGGCACCAGGTCCTCCACGTTCATCCGAAGGGCCTCGGCGGCGGTGTAGCCGAAGGTCTCCTCAGCGGCGGGATTCCACAGGACTATCCCGCCGGTGCCGGCGTCGGCGACTATCACGGCGTCGCGGACGCTCCCGAAGAGGCGCCCTATCCCGAGATCCTGCGGCGTTAGCGTGTCTTTTCCGTTCGCCCGGGTCACTACCTTCTATCCCCGAAGCTGGTTCCGGCACAAATGATGCTACCAGAGGAGTCTACGGCATCGCCGGGCCAGAGGACATCTTCGGGGACGTCGAAATCGCCCCGAACGGCGCTCCCCGGACCCCGTTCTACCACTGCGTCATCTTCCTGGCGTCAAGCAATTCGTCCAACTGCTCCTCCGAGAGATCTGTCCTCTCGCGGGCCACCTCGCGGATGGTCTTGCCGGTCTTGTATGCCTCCTTGGAGAGGTCGGCGGCCTTGTCGTAGCCGACCTCGGGCGCGAGCGCCGTGGCGAGCATGAGGCCCTGCTCGACGAGGGCCGGGCCGCGGTCTGTGGCCTGCAGGCCGACGACGAGCTGGTCGGTGAAGTTGTCGGCGGTGCTCGCCAGCAGCTCTATCGACTGGAGGAGGTTGTGGGCTATGACGGGGAGCATTACGTTGAGCTCGAAGTTGCCGCTCCCCCCGGCGAGGGCGACGGTGGCGTCGTTGCCTATCACCTGGGCGCTGACCATCGCCGCGCTCTCGGCTATCACTGGGTTCACCTTGCCCGGCATGATCGAGGATCCGGGCTGCACCTCCGGGAGGGCTATCTCGGCGAGGTTGGCCCGCGGGCCGGCACCCAGGAAGCGGACGTCGTTGGCGATCTTGAGGAGGCTCACGGCCACGGTCTTCAGCGCGCCGCTGGCGAAGACTGCGGCGTCCATGGCGCTCTGGGCCTGGAAGTGGTTCCCGGTCTCCCGTATCTCCACGCCGAAGCGGGCGCCTAGCCTCTCGCAGACCTTTGATGCGAACTCGGGGTGGGTGTTGACGCCGGTGCCGACGGCCGTGCCGCCCAAAGCCACCTCGGCGAGGTCTTCGCGGGCCCCCTCTATCCTCCCGATGCCGCGCTCGATCTGGCCGGCGTAGCCGAGGAACTCCTGGCCCAGACGGATCGGGGTTGCGTCCTGGAGGTGCGTCCTCCCGGTCTTGACCACGTCGTCGAACTCGACGGCCTTGTCGCCCAGGGCGTCGCGCAGCTTGTGCAGCGCTGGCAGGAGGTCCCTCTCGATGGAGATCAGGGCCGCGAGGTGGATGGCGGTCGGGATGACGTCGTTTGAGGACTGGCCCCTGTTGACGTGGTCGTTTGGGTGGACGGGCTCTTTCGAGCCGAGCTCGCCGCCCATGATCTGCACTGCCCGGTTGGAGATTACCTCGTTCGCGTTCATGTTCGTCGAGGTCCCCGAGCCTGTCTGGAAGATGTCAAGCACGAACTGGTTGTCCAGGGTCCCATCCACCACCTCCCCCGCGGCGGCGACGATGGCGTCCCTCAGGCTCTCGTCGAGGCCGCCCAACTCGTGGTTGACGTTGGCGGCCTCGAGCTTGATGGCGCCGAGGGCCTCGATAAAGCGGCGCGGGAATCGGATGCCGCTTATGGGGAAGTTGTCCAGCGCCCTCCTTGTCTGGGCGCCGAAGAGGGCGTCGCGGGGGACCTCCACCTCTCCCATGGAGTCGCGTTCTACGCGGTGCGGGGTATCGTGCTGGGCCATGCTGATCCTCCCATCGAAGCCGGAACCTTTGCGTCATATAATCTCTGTGTAACTTTGCCGGTGGCATTATACGAGAGGTGGTCTTTTGGATTCTCTGCGCCACGCGCTAAAAGAGTGGGCGGTAACCGTGAGGGCGCTCGAGCGCGGGGGCACGATGCTCGTCGTCCGCAAGGGCGGCATCAGGGAGAAGGCTTTCGCCGTGCCCAAGACGCGGTTCTTGCTCCTGCCCGGCTACGAGCACCAGAGGCCCGGGCTCATCAAGCCGGAGTTCCGGGGGATCATGGACGAGATCCCGGACCTCACCGACGACGGTCCCTTGCGGTTCTCGTCTTTCGCCGAGGTCGAGGGCGCTTACGAGGTCTCCGAAGCGGAGGACCTTGCGGCCCTGAACGAGCACCACATGTGGACGCACGAGTACGCGGAGAGCCGCTTCAAGTGGCGTCCGAAGAAGCCGCTCACGGTGCTGGTTCTGAGGACCTTCGTGCTGCCTGAGACCGTGGAGCTTCCGTACCGCGAGGGCTACGGCGGGTGCAAGTCCTGGATCGAGCTCGAGGATTCAGTCCCCACGGAGGGCGCGCGTCCGGCTTTGCCCGATGGGGAGTTCGACGAACGGGTCTCGCCCTCGCTCGGGGTGCTGCGGGGGCTGGAGCCGGCGCCCGTGGGGTCGTAGGGGGAGGACCTTGGGTTCCGCCGCCGTCCCGGTAGTCCTGATCTTCCTGGTCGTCGTCTTTAGCGGGGTGACGATCTACTCGGCGAACAAGGACCTCGTCCGGGCGGAGGCCTGGGGCGACCTGGCGCGGCGGTTCCTGCCGTTCGTGGTGCTGGCGCTCATGGCGATCAGCCTCTACTTCGTGCGGGCTTTTGCGCAGGGCTGGACCGTGTTCGCCTGGACGATCCTGTTCGGCGCCCTCATCGTCTTCTCGACCATCTTCTCCGCGCCGGCCCTGGAGCGCCGCGCCAACGGCTTCTTCCGGCGCGGGGACTACCCCCAGGCCGCCGAGCTCTACGGGAAGCTGGCCGAGGAGAGGCCCCTGGCGCGCAACCACGCCTTCCACGGCGCGGCCCTGGGCGCCTCGGAGCGCTACGACGAGTCGATCAACGCGTCTACCAGGGCCATAGACACCGACCCCGAGTACGGCCTCGCCTACTACAACCGGGCCCTCGTCCTGCGCCGGACGGGCAAGAAGACCAGGGCCATCAACGACCTGGAGAAGGCGCTCGAGACGGACATGCCGCGCCGGTTCCGGTTGGCGGCCAGAAAACTGCTCGAAGACCTAAAATGAGGCTCCTCTACCCTACGCTCGGCGCGCTCGTGATCCTTGCGGTCTTTACCGCCCTGATCTGGCGCCAGAACCGCGACCTGCCGCGCGTGGGCGCCTACGGCGAGTTTTTCCTGCGGATGATCCCACCCCTCTCCACCGGCGTCTTCGTGGCGGGCCTCCCCTTCGTGATGGACCTCGCCACCGTGGAGAACTACCTACCCGTCCTGCTCGTCTACCTCGGCGGAGCCGCCGTCCTGACGGCCCTGATTACCCGCGCCGTCACCCCGGAAGAACGCCGCGCCGGCGCCGCCTTCCGCGGCGGCGACTACGAGGAGGCAGCCCGCCTCTACGATGACCTGACCGGCCGACGTCCCCTCCCCCGCTACTTCTCCGCCCTCGCCGCAAGCCTCGACGCCTCGGGCCACCCAGATTCGGCCCTAGAAGCCGCCGACCACGCCATAAAGCTCGACCCGAGGCTTGGCATCGCCTACTACAACCGCGCCTCCGCCCTCGCCGCCACCGGGGAGCGGGCAAAGGCCCGCGGCGACCTGCAGAAGGTTTTCCAGGTGGACTCCAGCCGCGCCCTGCGCCGCGCCGCGGGCGAGGCTATGGACAGCTTGGAGAAAGGCTAGAGCCTTTCTCCAAGCTGTCAGCCTTCAGCGGTCGGCTTTCAGCTAGGACGTTTGGCGACGGACTGAACGCTGTAAAGTGACCCGCTCGCGCCGCTTTTTCTGCGTCGGTCACCGAAGCGTACGGATGTCGCGGCGACCGGCAGCCTGATAGCTGATAGCTGAAGGCTGACAGCTACCTAACCTTCTCCTGTATGTTCTCGTCGACCGCCTTCACCTCGATCTTGCCTTCGCGCACCCTCGTCTCGTAGCCCGACTGGGGGAAGACGGCGGGGCCGTTTAGGGCCTTGCCGTTGCGCAGGTCGAAGCGGGACTTGTGCCAGGGGCAGACGACGGTGTCGCCCTCGCGGTCGCCCTGCTCGAGCGGGCCTCCCATGTGGTTGCAGGTGGCGGCTATGGCGCAGACCCTGCCGTCCTCCTGCGAGCGGCTGAGGAGCACGCCGGCGCCGTCGATTTCGACGCGGCGCATCTCGTCGCCGGAGAGGTCGGCCTCGTCGAGGACGGGGACGTAGTCGTGGGGGCCGGTCGCCTCGAAGGTGTTGCGGTTGACGCGCAGGCCGTACTTGTAGGAGAGCTCGCCGCCGAGGTGGGCGCCCATCCCGTTTAGCGAGTATCCGGCGAGGAAGGCAAGCCTGCCTGCGTTGCGGCGTCCGGTGGCGCGCAGCAGCAGGGACGCGGTGTTGAGGAGAAGCCCGGCGGCGTTGAGCAGGGCGTGGGACATGCCCATCCTACGCGAGCCGCCGGAGAGGTAGCGCCAGTCGGAGAACCCGACCGCCGCGGCGAGGAACCCGCCGGCGACGCCGAACGCGAGCGAGGCGTCCGCGGCGTCGCGCATGGCCTTCTTCCCGCTCACGAGGTCGAGGCCGTCGAAGACCACCGCAGCCGTCCACGAGCCTATGGGGACATCCGTGAGCACCGGGTGCAACGGAACCTCGAACCAGACGCCGTCAAGGACGTAGCGCGCCGTCTCCCCGCCCGCGTCCACGAGCGCCCGCACCTTGGGCTGGACGGCGTCCGAGGCCCTGTCCAGGAAAGGCATCGCGTCCACTATTCGCTCGCCGATGGTCTTCTCCAAGTCTCTCAGCCTCGCTTCCGGTGTCCGGCTTCCGTTCCAGGTAAGTTTATGCCCCGATGACCCGAACTCTAAGGGTCCCCAGAATGGCTTCCTACCCCGCCTTCGCGGCTTCCGGCTCCTCAGGTCTCACGGCGAGCAGGAGCAGGATCCAATGCGCCAGCAACACGTAGAGGTAGAGCGTGAGCGCGAACGTCGCCCCGACGGTCTCCTGCTCGTTCCACAAAAGCGGCCACTGCGCCGGGATGGCCTGCAACGCTAGCAGGAACAGCGCGGGCGCGATCAGGCCCCTCGCCAGCAGCAGCAATACCCCTGGGGCCAACAGGACTAGGTAATTGTGCCAGGCGATGGGCGAGGCGAGCAGGGAGGCGGCCACGAGCGCCCACAGGCCCGCCTCCCCCCCGCCCCGTATCCTCGCCGCGGTGAGGAGGACGACCGCGATCCCAAGCGCGTAGCCGACGTAGACCATCCACGGCAGCGTCGCGGCGTTCTGCCCGTATGGGTGCTCGGTAAAGAACCGGGCCATCGCCGCCGGTATGGACGCGTTGTCCCAGTAGGCGTTCGCGGAGCCCTCGTTGAGCACCCCGACGTAGCGCCAGGTCGCCGCCGGCCCCGCCACGACGAGGCCGACGAGCGTCGCCGCCAGGCCTGAGACGCACGCCGCCAAAAAGGCGTCCCAGCGCCGCCGGACGAGCGGCCACAGCAGGACCGGCGCCAGCGAAGGCTTCAGGGCGACGACAAGCCCGAGGGCGACGCCGGAGAGCCGCCTACGCTCCCTGCGGTCCGAGATCCAGGCCGCCACAAGCCCCAGGGCCAGCACAGGGTACACCTGCCCGAGCGCCAGCGTCGATATAAGTGGCGACGACAGTAGCAGCAGCCCCGCCCCCACGACGGCCCACACAGGCCGCAGCCCGAGCTCCTCCGCCGTCCAGGCGAGGTACCCGAGCACGACCAGCACGGAGAGCAGCACGAAGAGCCGGTAGGCGTCTATCGCCTCCATGAAACCTAAGGGCGAGATCAGCACGGTCCACACCGGGGGGTTCAGGTTGACGAGCCGCGCCCCCGCGTCGTAGATGTCCCCGCCCTCAAGCAACGCCCGCGCAGAGCGCCAGAAGGAGTCGAAGTCCACGTGGACCCGCATGGAGTCAGTCGAGATCCTGCCAAGGGCACCGCCCAGGAACGACACGTCCATCCAAACGGCCGCCGCGAAGACCCAGAACGCGGCCGTGTAGAGGACCGCGTCCCGAGCCTTCGCTCTCCCCCGCGCCGGTATCCGACCTGTAGATCGCACGGACGCAGCTTATCAGCACGCTGCGCCCTTCGGGCTCCGCTATCAGCTTCTCGCCGCGCGAGACGAACCCGGGTAGCGCGGTGCGCAACAACCCGATCGATGCGAGGCGTTGCGGGCACGGACGACTTAGGACTTGGCTGAAAGCTGACCGCTGAGAGCGGAGGCGTAAGCCGGAGCGGGCCGACAAGCGGCCAAAGGCGGCGCGCTGCGAAGCGGAGAGGGGGGGATTCGAACCCCCGATGCCGGGGTTACCGACATAACGGTTTTCGAGACCGCCGCATTCAACCGCTCTGCCACCTCTCCGCGGGGGAGTTTATCTATTGAGACCGGCGCCTTCAACCGCGTTGCGCACCGATCTCCAGCCCCCACGGGAGTATTGGACTTGTGGTCGAAGGTTATACTTGTTCTGAAAGCTACATTGACGGGTTGGAACTTTCTCGGCCTTCGCGGTGATCGACTACGGATGAAAGTGCTGCAAAATCAGACGTTTTCGTACTGCCCGGTGTGGGACGTCTGAGGCGCTGGATCACGGCCCGCTGGTCGAGTGCGTTACTGTTTAGTTTAGGGTTATAGGCCGATCTGTGGCCTTTAGGTAGGTTCGGGGGGTGCTCCTGGCCTGCTCGCGTGGTAGGTATATGGGCTCGTTCGTGTGATTCGGCTGGCCTTGGAAGAGTTGGCGGGGGTTGGTGGCTTCGGTGGCTGTGGTCTCTTGGGGAGGAAGGTCTTGACGGGGGTCGGTCGGTCCACCCGGTTCTACGCGGTGGTGTCCATCGCGGCGGCGGTGGTCACCATCGGGCTCAAGTTCGGGGCCTACCTGCTCACGGGGTCGGTGGGGTTGTTTTCGGACGCGGCTGAGTCGGTGGTGAACTTGGTGGCGGCGGTCACGGCGTTGTGGGCGCTCACGCTCGCGGCCAGGCCACCGGACGAGGAGCACGCCTTCGGGCACAACAAGGCCGAGTACTTCTCTAGCGGTCTCGAGAGCGCGCTCATCCTGATCGCGGCGGGTTGGATCGCCGCGACCGCGGTACCGAGGTTATTCGAGCCCGAGCCGTTGCAGAACGTCGGGGCAGGGCTCACCGTGACGCTCATCGCGGCGGCGATCAACGGCGGGGTGGCCCTCGTCATCCTGCGCGCCGGCCGCCAGCTGCGCTCCATAACCCTCGAAGCCGACGCCCGCCACCTGCTCACGGACGTCTGGACCTCGGTGGGCGTCGTCACGGGCATCGTGCTCGTCGGGCTCACGGGCTGGCTTATCCTCGATCCCCTGATCGCCCTTCTCGTCGCCGCAAACATCGTTTGGACCGGCATCCGGCTCCTGCGCGACACAGGCCAGGGTCTTCTGGACCGGGCGTTGCCGGCGGAGGATCTCGCCAAGATCCAGAAGGCCCTCTCCCGCTACGAGGAGCGGGGCACGCGTTTTCACGCCGTCCGCACCCGCTCCGCCGGCCAGCGCCGCTTCATCTCCATGCACGTCCTCGTGCCTGGCGGGTGGACGGTCAAGCGGGGCCACGACCTCGCCGAAGAGATAGAGAAAGACATAGCCCGCGAGCTTCCGCAGAGCACCTTCTTCGTCCATGTCGAGCCAGCCGAGGACCCAGCCTCCTTCGCCGACCAGGCCCTCGACCGCGAGCAATCCGAAGGCCCGGGAACGCAAAAAGAGGGGCGGACCGGGTAGGTCCGCCCCTCGCAGGCCGCTTGAGCCTGTGTTCTAGCTACACTTCGAGTAGCCGCAGGAGTGGCAGACGACGCAGCCCTCCTGGCGGGTAAGGCCGCTGGCGCAGTCCGGGCAGGCCCCTATGATCGGGAGCTCGCGGGTGTCGGGCAGGCTGTCCTCGATCAGGTAGTGCTCGCTCATCGCCTTGGCCACGCCGTCGGGGACGGAGAGGGTGGCGGCGGGACCCACGCCGGCCGGGTGGCCGTCCTGGATGCCGCGCAGCTGGTGGACCAGCTCGGCCGGCGTTGCGCCGTGGGTCATGGCCAGCGAGATCATGCGCCCCAAAGCGTCAGAGAACGCGGCGGCCGTGCCGCCGGGCTTGCCCAGGATCACGAAGCACTCCCGCGGCCCGAACTCGTCGTCGTTCATCGTGACGTAGAGCGGGCCGTGGCCGGTCTGGATCTTCTTGGTGACCCCCGTGAGCGTCCGGGGCCTGCCGTTCCTCGCCTCGGCCAGCGAGTTGAACCGCGGCCCGTTGTTCTGCGCGCCTGCAGGGCTCGGCGGCGTGACCGAAGGCGCGGTCGGCGCCTCGGGGGAGGCTGGCGTCATGGTCGGCTTCTCGCCAGCGGCGGTCTTGCCGGTGGAGAGGACCTGGGCGTCGCGGGAGCCGTCGCGGTAGACGGCGATGCCCTTGCAGCCGGTGGCGAAGGCCTGCATGTAGGCGTCCTCGACGTCCTCGACCGAGGCGTCGTTCGGGAGGTTGATGGTCTTGGAGATCCCCATCGAGGTGTACTTCTGGAACGCCGCCTGCATCTTGACGTGCCACTCGCTGCTTATGTCGTGCGAGGTGACCCACACGCTCCTGAGGTCGGCCGGAACCTCCTCGACGTCGCGCACGGAGCCGTGCTCGGCGACCTTCTTCATGAGGTCCTCGGAGTAGAAGCCGCGGTCCTTGGCGATCTTCACGAACTCGGGGTTGACGTCGGGCATCTCCATGTCGGCCTGCCGGCGCATGAAGGCGACGGCGAAGAGCGGCTCGATGCCGCCCGAGCAGCCGGCGATCATGGAGATGGTGCCCGTGGGCGCTATGGTGGTGACGGTAGCGTTTCGGACCCTATCGCCGCGCATCTCGTGGCGCGAGCCCTCGAAGTTCGGCATCACGCCGCGCTCCTCGGCGAGGTTGCGGCTCTCCTCCCATGCCTCGTCGTCCACGAACTTCATAACCCTCTCGGCGAAGGCGAGGCCCTCGTCCGAGTCGTAGGTGATGCCGAGCTTTATGAGGAGGTCGGCGAAGCCCATAACGCCGAGGCCGATGCGGCGGTTGCCGCGGCTCATCTTGTCGATCTCGGGCATCGGGTAGTTGTTCTGCTCGATGACGTTGTCCAGGAAGCGAATGGCCGTGTGGATCGTCTCGCGCAGGTCCTCCCAGTCGACGTCCCCCGTCTCTTCCCTGTAGAACTTCTCAAGGTTGATCGAGCCGAGGTTGCACGAGTCGTACGGCGGCAGGTGCGCCTCCGAGCACGGGTTCGTCGACTCTATAGGGAACTGCGGCGTCGGGTTATCGCCGTTGATCTTGTCTATAAAGACCACGCCGGGCTCGCCGTTGAGCCACGCGCCTTCAACTATCTTCCTGAAGAGGTCCTTCGCCCTCACGGTCTTTATTACCGATAGGTCCCTGGGGTTCTTGAGCTCGAAGTCACGGTCGGCCTCGACGGCCTCCATGAAGTCGTCCGTGATCGCGACCGAGATGTTGAAGTTGTTGATCTGGTCGTTCTCGCGCTTGCACTCGATGAACTCCTCGACGTCAGGGTGGTCGACCCTGAGGATGCCCATGTTGGCCCCGCGCCTGGTGCCGCCCTGCTTGATCTTGTCGGTCGAGGCGTCGTAGATCGCCATGAACGAAACGGGCCCACTAGAAACGCCCATCGTGCTCTGGACTATGTCGTTCTTGGGGCGCAGCCGGCTGAACCCGAAGCCCGTGCCGCCGCCGGACTTGTGGATGATGGCCTGGTGCTTGAGGGTATCGTAGATGCCGTCTATGGAGTCCTCGACCGGCAACACGAAGCAAGCCGAGAGCTGCTGCAGCTCGCGGCCCGCGTTCATGAGGGTAGGCGAGTTCGGCATGAACTTCCTGGAGAGCATGATCCCGAGGAACCTCTCCCTGGACTCCTCGTAGAGCGCTTTAGCCTCATCGCCCCCCTTGAACCGGAACTCGCCCTCCGCGATGTTCCCCGCCACGCGCAGGAACATGTCGATGGGCTCCTCGATCGCCTCGCCGCGCTCGTCCTTCTTGAGGTAGCGCTTCTTGAGAACCGCGACCGCGTTCTCGGTGAGTTCTATGCCTGCCGCCAACCTGTTGCGGTCTACCTCCATACTCATCCTCCCAATTCTACCGCTTGCCCTACTTATTCCATCGACGCATTCGCCCGGCGGACCCTCCCCAGATGGCCGCCGGTACCTCTCCCTTGCTGGCTACCTGCCGTTGCCGATACCCGATCCGGCCAGGCGCACGAGCTCGGTGCGGAACTGGTCGACGTCGGTGTACTGCCGGTAGACGGACGCGAAGCGCAGGTAGGCTACCATGTCCAACCTACGCAACCTGACGAGCACCATGTCCCCCAGCCGCCGCGACGTCACCTCGTGCCGCCGCCGCTCGCGGAGCTCGGCCTCGATCTCGTCCACCATCAACTCGACCTGCTCGTCGGTGACCTGCTGCTTGGCGCAGGCCTTGGCAAGACCGCTTCTCAACTTCTCGCGCTCGAACGGCTCCTTGACCCCGTCCCTCTTTATGACCATGAGACGCAAGGGCTCGCGACGCTCGTACGTGGTGAACCTCTTCTCGCACGAGAGACACTCCCGACGCCGGCGCACGGCGTCCTTCGTCTCCGAGAGCCGCGAATCTATGACCTTTGTATCCTCGAAATCACAGTACGGACACTGCATTCTCACGACCCCCGTCGCTCCAACACCACATCTGGTACCGCGAAAACCTAGCACACCACATTTTCCGAACGCAACAGGTCCTAAATACACCTTAACTTCAGGTTAACTCAACCATAAACGCCCGAGTCCCTTTTGTTAAGCGGAATCGACACGGCGCTAACGCCCCGCAAGATTTTTCAAAGATTTTTTCAACCGGGGACGAAAATGGCGAATATCCCGCAAATCACGCACCTTGACGTTCAGGTGGAATCGCCGGCCTACAGCACCGCTTGAGACTAAGATTACTACTCTAAAAAGATTCTATGTGAGCTTTAGGTATAGCATCCAGCGTAGCATTACCCCGGTGCGGACCGTTTGCGGCGGTCCTTGAAGAAGGCGCGCAGCAGGTCGGCCGCCTCTTTTTCGAGGAGGCCGCGGCTCACGGCGAAGGTGTGGTTCAGGCGGGGGTCTTGCGGGACGTCGTGCAGGGTGCCCGCGTATCCGGCTTTGGGATCCGGGGCGGCGTAGACGAGGCGGGCGAGGCGGGCTGCGTGGGCCGCGCCGGCGCACATGGGGCATGGTTCGAGCGTGGCGTAGAGGGTGCAGCCGGAGAGGCGCCAGCCGCCTACGGCCTTCGCGGCCTGGCGGATGGCGATGAGCTCGGCGTGGGCTGTGGGGTCGCCCGTGGCCTCGCGTTCGTTGGCGGCGACGGCGAGGACCTCGTCTCCCCTGGCGACCACGGCCCCGACGGGGACCTCCCCCCTGCCTGCCGCCTCCTCCGCGGCGAGCAGGGCGCGGCGCATCATGGCGAGGTCGGTGCCTCCGGGGGGGTGTCCTGTCTCTTCCGGCACGGCGCCGATGATAGCAGCCGGTCCTTCGAACATAGCGTGGGGTGGGCGTGGGAGCTAACCGATCAAGACAGAGGGCTAGAGGACCATCACCGCCGCGCGGGATAAGGCGGTTCCCGCCGAAGTCCGGTCCGAAGCTCGCGTGACGGTCCAACGCCCGAGGAGGGTCGGCATGGACGCGGGCCTCCTCCTCTCCCCGCGCGGCGCGCTGGCGATGGCGCGACTATCGCGGTTGTGCCGCGAACCGCGGGCGGATAGAATTCCGCCGCGTTCGCGAGGCGTCTATCGTCGGAAGGGGTCTGCCGTGGGGGGTCGTATGGACTCGGGCGTTCTTTGATGAGGTTTGGTAAGTGGCATGCGGGCGCATCCGGGCGTCCAGATCCGGCGCTCCGGGCGGCGTGGGTCCTCGGGGTGGCGCTGCCTGTCGCCGTCTTTTCGTTGGTGTCGACGGCCAAATCGGCCCGGGGCGCGACGGGGTCCCTGACCGTGGCCATCCCTTCGTACTTCTATCCCGACTCTGGCGGCGCGGGTTCCCTGTGGGACAGGACGGATGACGGCGCCCCGGCCGTGAGCCTCGCGGTAATCAACCCGGCCAGCGGCCCCGGAGAGACCAGGGACCCGGGTACGCAGCCCAGGTAGACAAGAGCCAGGCCGCGGGCCTCACCGTTCTCGGGTACGTGTCCACAGCCTACGCCAACACCGCCCCCGACCACTCCCGCACCGTCGCGGCCGTCGAGGCCGACATCGACAAGTTCTACGAATGGTACGGGGTGGACGGCATCTTCCTGGACGAGGCGAGCACCGACTGCCAGCACGCCGTCTCCCCGACCTCCTACTACAACGAGGTCTACCAGCACGCAAAGGCCAAGGGCGGCGGGGCGGTCGTCGCTATCAACCCCGGCACCCAGACAAACGAGCGCTACATGTCCGTCTCGGACGTCGTGGTGAACTTCGAGGGCACCCACAAGAAGTACGTATCGTCCTACTCCGCCCCTGACTGGGTTGAGGGCTACGACCCCGGTCGCTTCTGGCACCTCGTCTACGCCTCGCCCGACGCGGCGACGATGAAGCAGGATGTCACCCTCAGCAATGGGCGCAACGCCGGCCTTATATACGTTACCCCGGACGACCTGCCCAACCCGTGGGACACCCTCCCGTCCGTCCCCTACTTTGATGCCGAAAAGCAGCAAGCGACGGATTCGACGGCACCGCTCGTGACCCCCGTCTCGCCCAAACCGGGCGCGACGACCCACGACAGGACGCCAACCATAAGGGCGAAGGTCACGGATCCCCCTTACGAGGTATCCAAAGACGATATCGGCCTCCACGTTGCCGGTGAGCGGGTTCCGACGGCCAGCACCCGGTACTCGGACGGAACGCTCTTCTACACTTCGCGCCGGCTCGCAACGGGCCGGAAGACCGTGAAGGTCGTCGCCGTGGACGCCGCGGGAAACATCGCCCAGAAGACTTGGGCCTTCCGCGTCCGTTAGGTAACGGCCCCCAGCAGCTCCGTCTCGATGCGGGCCCGGATCCCATCGCGCGCCTCCCGGAACGCAGGGAGCCTCTCCCTTCCCTCAACCCCGGACGGGTCGGAAAGCGACCAGTGCAGGCGCCTCTTCGCGCCGGGGAACGTCGGGCAGGCCTCGCTCGCGTCGT
This sequence comes from Rubrobacter sp., assembly GCA_035264945.1. GTDB lineage: Bacteria > Actinomycetota > Rubrobacteria > Rubrobacterales > Rubrobacteraceae > Rubrobacter_D. The sequence continues at coordinate 4,010 of DATFPF010000083.1, read as the reverse complement.
CGCAGACCGTCACCACGTAGTCGAACGGCTCATCGAGGTACCGGCCCAGCGTCTCGGACTCCTGGCCCGAGATGTCCACCCCGATCTCGCGCATCGTCTCGACCGCCTCCGGCCTGACGCGCGTGGCCTCCGTCCCGGCGCTGAACGCCTCGAAGCGGGCGCCGGCCAGGTGCCGGAGCAGGCCCTCGGCCATCTGGGAGCGGGCGGAGTTGTGGGTGCACAGGAAGAGCACCCGGGATCTCCCCTGTGCATCAGCCATCGCTGGCCTCCAGGGCCAGCCCGAGGTGGTCGGCGGTCTCGGAGAGCAAGCCTTCGGCGGCGCCCCGGTCTAACGAGTAGAAGCTCCACCTGCCCCGCCTCTCTTCGTGCACGAGCCCTGCCTCCTTGAGCTTCTTCATGTGGTAGGAGACCTTGGACTGGCCCATGCCGAAGTACGCCTCGAACTCGCAGACGCAGATGCCGGCGTCTTGGTCCTCGGCCGGCACGCCGCAGTCGGGCAGGCTGCAGCAACCCCTGCCCCCCGCCATCATCCCGATCATCCTCACCCGTATGGGGTCCGAGAGGGCGCCCCCGAGCGCGACGAGGCGTCCGATTCTCGACTCGTCGTCCGCGACCCCGAGGGCGCGCCCGTTCTCCGAGACCACGCCGGGCATCTGCTCAGGCACCGGCTACCCCGCTTCCGGCTTGCGGGCCCGCACGAAGGCGCTGGCCGCGGGGACCCTGCGGAGCGCCTCGCGCTTCTCTTCGGTGTCGAGCCCCTCTATCGCGTCGGGCTCGTAGACGCTGGTGACCTCGACGGAGACGTCCTCAAAGCCGGCCGCCGCGAGCAGGGCCTCGTACTCCTCCCTCTCCAGCGCCCCGACCACGCACCCGGTCCAGAGGCCCACCGTCTCGAGCACCTCTTGGGGAAGTTCATCCTTCTTGCCCAGGAAGACGACGTCCGAGACGGCGAAGCGTCCCCCAGGCCTGAGCACCCTGAACGCCTCGGAGATGACGCGGGGTTTGTCGGTGGAGAGGTTGACGACGCAGTTGCTTATCACGACGTCCACGTGCGCGTCGGGCAGGGGTACGGCCTCGATCTCGCCCTTCAGAAACTCCGCGTTCTCGACCCCTGCCTCCTCCCGGTTCCTGCGCGCCAGCCCCAGCATCTCGTCGGTCATGTCAAGGCCGTAGGCCATCCCGCCCGGGGCGACGCGCCGCGCGGAGAGCAGGACGTCGATACCACCCCCGCTCCCGAGGTCCAACACGACCTCCCCCGGCGAAAGCTCCGCCAGCGCCACCGGGTTCCCGCACCCGAGCGACGCCCCGGCGGCCAGTAGCGGCAACCCCTCCCTCTCCGACCCCGAGTAGCTCCCCCGCGAGAGGTTCGAGACCCCGACGGCCACTTCACCCCCACACCCGCAACCGCAAGAGGACCCGCAACACGAGCCCCAGCCCCCGGCGGCGGTGGCCAGCTCCGCGTACTTCTCCCTTACGCGATCCCGCAAGTCTTCCTTCATGCCCGTTCCCTTTTTCGCATCAACAAATTTTGATTCAACTCTAGACCGCTCGCGTCCGTCGTGTCAAGGGTCGATCCGCTCTTGCGTCCTTTTGGATCGAGCAGTTAGTGTGTGGTACGAGGTTCGAGGCCGGGGCAGCGTGGTGCTTATCGCCGGTATCGTGTGGGCCAGGACACGGCCCGGGGCGCTCCTCCTCGATCGCCGCCACTTCGAAGCGGAATGCCAGGGAATAGCGTTCGACTACCACGACAGAGAACGAGCCCCGACCACCTACAACCGACCCCTCGGAGGGCACCCCTCTAGAAAACATGGCTTTTGGCCCAGTCTAACGCTATATAGCACGTTCAGCTTGTACCTCAGGGCGACGTATAGACCTCAGTTTTGCGTGTCGTCTTTCTGCGGCATGCCGAACTTCCTGCAAAAGCGGCGTTTTTCCCGGAATGATCTGTACTATTACTTTAGTGTTTTGCCGGCACGGTGCCCTGCTCGACGCCGCCGTTGACGCCGGCCCACTGGCGGGCGGGGAGGCCCCAGAGGGCTATGAAGCCTGCTGCTGCGGCCTCGTCGAAGGTGCTGTTGGGATCGTAGGTCGCGAGGTCCTTGCTGTAGAGGGCGTTGGGGGCCGTGCGGCCTACGACGGCGCTGCTTCCCTTGTAGAGCTTGAGTCGGACGGTGCCTGTTACGGTCTTCTGGGTCTCGGAGAAGAAGGCGTCGAGGGCGGATTTGAGGGGCGTAAACCAGAGGCCGTCGTAGGTGAGCTCGGCGTAGCGCTGTTCGATGGTCGCCTTGAAGCGGAGGACGTCCTTTGTGAGGGTTAGGGTCTCGAGTTCCTGGTGGGCCTGGATGATTGCGAGGGCTGCGGGGGCTTCGTAGATCTCCCGGCTCTTTATGCCGACGAGGCGGTCCTCGACCATATCGATGCGGCCGACGCCGTGCTCGCCGACGATGGCGTTGAGGGCTGGGATCAGGTCGACAAGCGACAGCTCTTCGCCGTCGAGGCTGGTGGGAAGGCCGCCCTCGAAGCCGAGCTCGACGTAGCGCGGCTCGTCTGGCGCGTCCTCGGGCTCGGCGGTGAGCTCGAAGACGTCGGGCGTCGGCTCGTGGTCGGGGTCTTCGAGGGGACCGGCTTCGATGGAGCGGCCCCAGAGGTTCTGGTCGACGCTGTAGGGGGATTCCTTGGTGGTCGGGACGGGTATGCCGTGCTCCTCGGCGTAGGCCATCTCCTCCGGGCGGCTCATGTTCCAGTCCCGGACCGGGGCTACCACCGTGAGGTCGGGGGCGACGGATGCGGTCGTCACGTCGAAGCGGACCTGGTCGTTGCCCTTGCCTGTGGAGCCGTGGGCGATGTGCGTGGCCCCCACCTCGCGGGCGGCCTCGACGAGCTTCTTGGCTATGAGCGGGCGCCCGAGGGCTGTGAAGAGGGGGTACTTGCCGCCGTAGAGGGCGTTGGCCTTTATGGCAGGAGCTACGTAATCTTCCACGAACTCGGCCCTCGCGTCGCGCACGAAGGCGTCGGCGGCGCCTATCCTGAGCGCCTTGTCCCTCACGTCGCCGGCCGGCTCACCCTGGCCGAGATCCAGGTAAAGCGCGTAGGGGATCGCGCCCTGCTGCTCCAGCCACTTCACGCAGACCGAGGTGTCCAACCCCCCCGAGTACGCGAGCACCACCTTCTTGCCTTCTAGCATGTTTCCTCCTTGGGTAACGTGGGTGTTCGTAGAACCTCGTGGCCCCGCCCGCGCAACGCCGCCACGGCGGACCCTAGGTGGTCTTCTTTTACGAGCAAGTAGTCCGTATCGAAGGTAGAGACGGCGAAGACGCCCACACCGGCCTCCGCGAGCGGCGCTGTCACGGAGGAGAGCACGCCGACCTCCGAGAACTCGAAGGGGCCTTCCAGCTTCAGAACCCGCCAGCCACCCTCGCCCCGCACCTCCCCGGGAACGGAACCCTCAGGGCACACCACGGAGAGCTCGTCGGCGGTGCGGGTGACGGAGAAAAAAACGCCCGTCGTAGCCCAATCCGGTATCGCAGTCTCCGGTTCCAGACGGCAAACGGACATTCGTCCGGCGAGCAGGAAGAAGCGGAATTCCCTGCGCGTGGCGTTCACGGTGGCGCTTCGAGGGTCTCGCCGTCGGCCGGGATCTCGACCCTGCCGTCGAGCCCCCTTTCGCCGAGCTCTGCGGCGAGCTCCGACCTCGTGAGCAGGCAGTGGTTTATGGCCTCCATGTGGACGGCGATCACGCGCGCCCCGGGCGCAGAGTTGCAGACCCGCGCGACGTCGTCGGCCGTCATGGTGATGGGGTCGCCCTCCAGAAAGCGCGCGGCGCCGGCGTTGACCAGGACCACGTCGGGACGGTGGGTGCGAAGCGCCTTCTCGACCTCGTCGCACCAGATCGTGTCGCCAGCGACGTAGAGGCTTGGCGAGCCCTCCGCCTGGATCACGAAGCCGGAGACGGGCGCCATCTGCGCCCCGATCTTCCCCGTCCCGTGCCGCCCCCCGGTGCGGAAGAACCT
>DATFPF010000082.1:0-46396 GCA_035264945.1 Rubrobacter sp. | reverse complement strand
ACAGCTATCAGCTCTAAGACGCTTCTATGAGGCGGTCCTTGCCGACCCTTGCCTCGTGCCCGGCGCGGTGGCCGCGGTAGAAATCCAGGCGGTCCTGGGCGGTGCTCCAGCGGGCGAGCAGCCGGCTCTCGACGAGGAGTTCGGGGCCTCCGAAGCGGCCGTCCAGCCAGCCCTGGCGGTAGGCCTCGGAGGTTCCAGGGTTGATCCAGGAGACGTTGTTGGCGGTGACGGGAAGGACCTCAGAACCGCAGGCCGGGCAGCGGTAGACGTTGTCCGGGAGGAGGCGCATCTCGGGGTGGCCGCACTCGCAGGCGTGCCGGCCGAAGGGTTCTGGCAGGGCGACGATCCGGCGCAAAGATTCCAGGAGGTCGCCGCCGAGAACGCCGCCGCACGCGTCGCAGCGCGCGGAGTTTCGTCCGAAGTCCGCCAACTGCGACGACTCGCAGAACGGGCAGGTAAGGGGGCTGATATTTGAGGTCGTGTGCTCCATCCCTTTGTCCTCTCCGTGTTCTCGACCTTGCATACGTAATTATCCACGCAAGTACCACGTACGACATCGCACAAATGAACCAATTGTCTCTCACGAAATGTGATTAAAAACGCCTAGCCTATTTGAACTACGCGCGGTGGGGCGTCGGGTCAGAGGGGAAAGTCGCCCGTGGCGAGCTGGGCGAGCACGCGGTCCCTGACGGCGTGGACGCCGCCGCCATCAGCGGCCTCCGCGATCGGGACGAGGACGTCCCTAGAGCCGGACGGTTGGGGGGCGTTCGCCGGCAGGACGAGTCGCGAGCCGTCTTCGAGTTCGAGCAGGCGCTTGCGTCCCCCGCGCTTGCCGCGCTTGGAGCGGTCCTCGCCGTTCACCTCGACGATGTCAAGGGAGTAGTCGACCATGGGCGCGTCTGCGATGGCTCCGCCGACGCCGTAGGCGTCGCAGACGGGGTTGAGGTGGAGGATGTAGTCAACGTCGATGCCGCCTGAGGCGAAGATCCTTACGTGGGAGAACCCGTGACGGTCGAGCTCCCAGCGGACCTCGCGCATAAGGTCGCGGAAGTCGCCCCTGCGGTTGCCCGGCGTGTCCATGCGGATGGCGTAGATCGAGTCCGGGATCGCCCTCGCGGCCAGCAGCGCGCCGAACTTCTCGTCGTCGAAGGTGTCTATGATGATGGTTCGGGGGACCTCGGGGCCGACGGTCTCGTCGAAGGCCTTCGCGGCCTCAGCGGTCGAGCCAATCATGAGCACCAGCGCGTGGGGCATGGTGCCGGTGGCGGGGATGCCCATGCGTTCGACGGCGAGGTCCACGGCCACCATGTCGCAGCCGCCGAGGTACGCCGAGCGCTCGATCATGGGAACGATCGCCGGGTGCATCCTTCGGGCCCCGAAAGAGACGACGGGCCTGTCCTCGGCGGCGATCCGGCACCGGGCTGCGCCCGTGGCTATCCCTGAGGCCTGGCAGAGGAGGCCTAGCAGGGCCGTCTCGTGCTCGGCGAAGGCTCCGTATGGGCCGGAGAGGGTAAGCACAGGTTCGTGGGGGCGGCAGATCGTGCCCTCAGGCACAGCCCTGACATCGACCTGCACGTCCTCGAAGAGGTAGGCTACCTCGTCCAGCCCTGCCACCACGAACCAGGCGTCGGGATCGGATGTCTTGTACGCGAGCTCGGCGTGGACCGGCGTGTTCTCCAGGCCTCGCGAGCGGAGGATCTCCATAGTGCGGTGGAAGTAGGAGTCGGCGACCTCGGCGTTCAGGATCTCCGCATCCGTCGCCGAGTTGAACCTCTGCCCGTCCTCGCCCAAATTTGCTTCCCCCCGTTTTCGCCGGATCTTTCTCTCGCGTATGATAGCTAATGATCCACGCTTCGCCGGAGACCGCCGGGGACAACGACGTAAGGTCACCGGGTATCTTCGCGTACACGCCTCGGACGGGTTTGGGTCGACATAAGCATAAAGGAGGGCTGGGATATCGTGTCCCTGCCCTCCTTTATGCAAAGCTCGTACTCAGGGCCGCGGTTTTTTTGGGAAAGTAACCCTGGCAGCCTCCCTAGACGTTGCGCTGCTCTGTCTCGTCTACTACGTCTATCTCCTCGCGCCTTACGTCCTCCTCGACGACCTCGGTGCTCTCTACCACGTCCTTGCGGATGCGGACCTCCTCCTTGATCACGGCCCTCTTCGAGACAACCACCTCGTCTTCCGTCACGGGCACGACGACCTCGTCCTCGCCTATGTCGGCCTCCGCCTTCTCGCCGGACACCGGGACCCGCTCGACGTTCACCTCCTCGCGCCTGACGGGCACCTCCACCCTCTCGCGGTCGGTGCGCACGCGCTTGCGCACCCGCAGGGTGCCGGCCTCGCGCCTAGTTGTCCCGGCGACGAGTTCCTCTTCGCTCCTTTGCACCCTGATCTCGTCCTCGGCATCGGTCCCAGGCTCGCGCAGGTTCCTACCCTCGCGTTCGTGCTCTCGGGATGCGTCGGTCTCGGGGCCGCCCGTCTCTGAGATCGGGCTAGCGGTATCCGGGGCAGTAGTATCGGTGGTAGTGCTGGTTTGGTCGGCACCCGAACGGTAGTCGCCGTAGGCGCCACGGTTCCCGGCCGAGCCTGCCTGTTCGAGCGTGTAATGGACGTGGACTCGGCGCTCTAGCTCCGGGGTAATCTCCTGGTCGTCCTCGAAGGCTGGCCCTTCCTCGGCCGTCTCCTTGTCCACATCGACCTCCAGCCGCCCTCCCTCCTCGTCCGCGCGGGCTACGGTCGCCCAGGGTAGGAGGGTGGAGCGGGTGCCCAGCAGGCCCATCTTCACGCCGAGATACTCCGGCCGGTCGTCCTCGTCGATGAACAGGGCGTCCACGTGGCCCAGGCGCTCGCCGTCCCGATCGTAGACCTCGTAATCCGCGTAGCGCTCTTCGTAGGCCAAGCCGCCTGCCTTCCTCTCGTCGTCGGTTCCTTTTTCGTTGGATGTCTCGCCGCTGTCTTGGCCAACGCCGATCGCCCCTCCAACGACCTCGGAGGCCAGGCTGGCGGCTCCGCCCGTCGCCTGAGTCGCGGCGCCTGCCACACCTGCCACGCTTGCCGCGGGGCCCCCGGCTCTCTTCGTCAGAGGGCCCGAACCCGCGCCGTAGTCGCTTCGGTCCCTGACCCGCCCGTCTTTGGCGTGCAGCAGGAACACGCTCCCCTCCTTGCGGGCCACCTCTCGGCCCGCCTTGGCCGCCTCGGCCTGGGTGGGGTGGACGGAGGTGGCCCGCTCTTTGCCCTCGCGCACCACCGCCCACCCGTCTTTCCGCGAAAGGACATGCACCGGGGTCTTGTCCGCCATGCTAAAGGCGACCGCTAGCGGCCGGTGAGGTTGTCGGTGATGCCACCCAGGCCACCCTTGTCCTTGCGCCGCTGCCTGTCGCGTTCCTTCTCAACCTGCTTGGCCTCTGCCTCAGCCTGCCTGGTCTTCTCCCTCTGCTTGGCCTCCTCGGCGGCTTCGGCCTTCGTCTGGTCGGCGCGGCCCTCCGCCTTCTTGGCCTCGTCGCCGCTCACGGCGCCGTAGGCCTCCTTGGCCTTGCCCTTTGCCTTGTCCATCGCTGCCTCCTCTTCTTGTGGCCGTCCTTGCAACGTTGGACGCACGAAGAGTGCGAGACCGTTACACCCCAGCCCCGCAGCCAAACCGGGCGCGGCCAGCCGGGAGCTTCCGGGCTAATTCGGCATAGGAGAGAACCGCTCCAATGTAAGGGTCTGCGGAAAGCCGCGGTCTGGGGCTGATGGCTCCGTTAGAATAGCCAGTGATGAACTCACCCGGTATAAACACCACTTTCGCCGCCTCAGCCGGCACGCCCTACGCCGCCTACGCTGCGTCTGAGGTCTTCCGGGCCGGGGGCAACGCCGCCGACGCCGCCGTTGCCGCGGCCGCCGCCGTGAGCGTCACCGAGCCCCTGATGAGCTCCGTCGGGGGCGGCGGGTTCGCCCTGGTGCGCAAGGCCGACGGGGCGGCGGAGGTCGTGGACTACTACGACGTGATGCCTGGCAAGGGCCTGCCGAAGTCTGCCTTCGGGGCGGGCGGAAGTCCTCAGTCGGTGACGCTCAAGTATGGGGCCGGGGTCGAATCCATCGTGGGCGGGGCGGCGGTCTCCGTGCCTGGCTCGCTGCGCGGCTGGGAGGCGGTGCTGGCGCGGCACGGGAGGCTTGGCCTCGGGAAGGCGCTCGCGCCGGCGATCAGGCTCGCGCGGGAGGGGTTCAGGCTCTGCAGGACGTCGGGGCTTTGGTTCGGGGTTGCCGAGGAGGTGCTCAGGCTCACCGACGAGACGCGGCGCCACTACTACACGGGCGACCGCGTGTACCGGGAGGGCGAGGAGATGCGCTTCCCCGAGCTCGCGGACACGCTGGAGGCGGTCGGCGAGGGGGGCGCCGACCTCTTCTACGAGGGGGGGCTGGCGCGCGCGATCTCGGCCTACGTCCTCGAGATGGAGGGGGTCCTCACGGAGACGGACCTCGCCGAGTACCGGCCCGTCATCCGGGAGCCCATGAGCGTGCGCTACGGTACTGGGGAGATGTACACGAACGGCCCGCCGTCTGCCGGCGGGCCAACGCTCGCCCAAATGCTAAGGATCGTCTCCGCCTACGACCTCGCGGCGATGCCTGACGACGAGTACGTAACCGTCGTGGCCGGCGCCATGAGGCTCGCGCTCGAAGACAGGGAGACAGCCTACCTCGACGGCACGCGCAACGACCGGGTTGCCGCCCGCCTTACCGGCGAGGAGTACGCCAAGTCGCAGCGCCAGCGCATCTTCGAGGGCTTCGGTAGCCCGCAGACGAGCCACCTCTCGTGCGTTGATGCCGACGGGCTCGCCGTCTCGATCACCGCCAGCATGGGGTACGGCTCGGGGCTCGTGGTGCCCGGCACGGGGATACCGCTCAACAACAGCCTCGGCGAGCCAGAGCTGAACCCGAAAGGTTTCCACGCCCTCGACCCCGGCGAGCGGCTCGTCTCGAGCATGAGCCCGACCGTCGTCTCCTCCGCGGAGGGCGGGCTCGTCGCCCTCGGCTCCCCCGGCGCCTCGCGCATACCCACAGCCATCCTGCAGACGCTCGTCAACGTTCTCGACTTCGGCATGACCGTCGAGGACGCCGTCCTCGCGCCGCGGTTCCACGCCGAGGGTGACCTGTTCGCCTACGAGCACGGGGCAAGGGTCGCGGACGTAGGGCGCTTCGGGCGCGTGCTCCCCTTCGAGGAGGCGAACATGTACTTCGGCGGCGTCAACGCCGTCAGGCTGACGACCGAGGGAGGGTTCGAGGCCGCGGCCGACCCGCGGCGTTCCGGGGGTGTCTCCTTTGCCTGAGAACGAGCGCCTGCCCGTAGGCATCTTCGGCGTCCCGATGGACCTCGGCCAAGGCCGCCGCGGCGTGGACATGGGGCCCAGCGCCATCCGCTACGCCCGCATGGAGGCCTCCATAGAAGAGCTAGGGCACCCCGTAACGGACCTCGGCAACGCCCGCGTGCCGATCCCGGAGCTCGTGGAGAGCGACGAGAGCGTAAGGCACCTCGACGCCGTGCGGGCAGTCTGCGAGGAGGTGGCGGAGAGGGCCGAGGCGGTCGTCTCCGAGGGACTATTCCCTATCTTTCTCGGGGGGGACCACTCGATATCCGTAGGGACCGTCTCGGGGGTGGCGCGGCCGTTCGGGGGGAGGACCGGCGTGATCTGGCTCGACGCCCACGCCGACTTCAACACCCCCGAGACCTCGCCGTCCGGGAACATCCACGGGATGCCGCTCGCCACCCTGACGGGCAACGGCCCGCCGGGCCTCGTCGAGATCGGCGGCCCAGGCGCGAGCGTGAGTCCCGAGGACGTCGTCCTGATCGGGCTCAGGTCCGTGGACCTCGAGGAGCGAAACCTGCTGCGCAGGGCCGGCGCCCGCGCCTACACCATGAAGGAGATAGACGCCTACGGCGTCGCCCGCGTGGTCCGCCAGGCGATGAAGGACCTCGGCCACGTCGACCGGCTGCACCTCTCATTCGACCTCGACGTGCTCGACCCGGAGATAGCCCCTGGCGTCGGAACCCCCGTCCGCGGCGGCCTAACCTACCGCGAGGCCCACCTCGTCATGGAGCTCATAAACGAGGCGGGCGTCGTCACCTCCCTTGACGTCGTCGAGGTAAACCCGATCCTGGACGTCCGCAACGGCACCGCAGCACTCGCCGTCGAGCTCGTCGAGAGCCTCCTCGGGCGCCGCATCATAGACCTGCCGGCTTAGGTGTGGAGGTTCTAGCTCTAGATTCTAGGTCGTGGTAAGGCGTCGCGGTATGGTGTGCGTCGGTTCGAGGGGCTCGGTCCCAACTAGGTCCGGCAATCGGCCCAACATAGAACATCAAGACCTGGACAAGGAAGTGGTGGCTCATCTGCCGCCGACGTGGATAAGGGGCCGCCGCGAGGCCTCCGGTTCCGCCTCCCTCAGTACTTCGTGGGTAACGGGGGCGGTGTCGCCCTCCCCGAAGAGGATGAAGCGGATCAGGTACACGATGGGGTTCCCTTCCGTCCAGCCGAAGTAGCAGTGCGGCGTCCTGCCCGTCGTGTCCCTGAGGTGCAGCAGCAGCGCCGCTATGGCGTTGGGCACCACGGAGCTTACTGCCCGCAGCACCTTGTGACCCCCGACCTCGACCCCACACACCTCGAGCACGTCGGTAAACTCCGAGGCGTCCTCCACGTCGACCTCGAGGAAGAGGATCGGCTGGTCTTCGGGGATGTGGTTGTCCTCGCGCTGCTCCCGCTCCTTGCGGGCGTACTCCGCAGGGTCGTTGCCGGTCCGGCGCCTGTGGGCGACGATGTGGATGTCGGTGCCTTTGGCCGCCTCGTCCAGGAAACCCTGGGCCGTCTTGTCTATCTCTATGCGCTCCTGGCGGAGCTCCAGCGAGCGCTGCACCCGCGAGACGAGCGAGACGGCGATGATCGCCGCGACGAAAAGGAGCGCGATCGTTATGCCGTCTGGCCTGTCAACTATGTTCGCAACGGTCGCGTAGGCGAAGACTAGCGTTATGAAACCGAACGCGATGGGTGCCACCCGCCTCCCCTGGCGGTGGGTGGCAATCGTCACGGCGATTGCCCCCGAGGTCATCATCGCGAGGACGCCGGTCGCGTAGGCGCCGGCCTGGGCGGTCGGGTCGGCGGCGAAGACCACCACTACCACCACGGAGATCAGGGTATAGACCAGCACGAGGGGCCTGACGGCGCGCCCCCACTCGGGGGCCATGCCGTAGCGGGGCAGGTAGCGCGGGACTATGTTCAACAGGCCCGCCATCGCCGAGGCGCCGGCGAACCACAGGATCGTGATGGTGCTCACGTCGTAGACGGTGCCGAAGGCGTCGCCAAGGTGCTCGTGGGCAAGGTAGGCGAGCGCCCGGTCCTTGGCCGCGCCGCTCCTGGCCTCCTCGACGGGGATTAGCAGCGTCGTCACGAAGCTGGTTGTGATGAGGTAGAAGCACATGGTCACCGCGGCGACGGTGAGCAGCTTGCGGGTGTTGCGGATGCGGCCTGCGGGCCTCTCCGGGTCGTCGTCCGCCTCCCCGCGCACGAGCGGCATCATGCCGACGCCGGTCTCGAACCCGGACAGTCCGAGCGCCAGGAGCGGGAACACCACCACCGCGGAGCCGAGCATGGACAAGGGGCCGCCGTGGTTCGAGAAGAGCGCGGACTGCCAGCCCGCGAGGACCTGCGGATGGGTGAACACGTCGTAGAGGCCGACGCCGACGACGACGAGGTTTAGCACGAGGTACACCCCGACAGTGACGACCGCGATGCCGATGGCCTCCTGAAAACCCCTGAGAAAGACCGCGCCGAGAAGCCCCACCAGCAGCAGGGTCACCACGATCAGGGTGCCCGTCGAGTTGCCGAAGGACGCGGGCCAGAACGGGTTCTCGACGATGTGGGCCGTGGCGTCGGAGGCAGACAGGGTGATGGTAACCACCCAGCCGGTCGCGACGAACCCGAGCAGGCACAGCACGAAGAGCTTGCCCTTCCAGAACGAGAGCAGCTCCTCCAGCATAGCTATGGAGCCCTGCCCGTGGGGGCTCCTGCCCGCGACGATCCTGTACATGGGCAGCGCCCCGAAGAGGGTAAGAAGCACGATGAGCATGGTCGCGATGGGGGAGAGGACCCCCGCCGCGGCGAGGGCTATGCCCGGGATGTAGCCGAGCGTCGAGAAGTAGTCCACACCGGTCAGACACACTACCTGCCACCACGGGTGCTGCTCGGTGTCGCTCTCGCGCGCCCCCGGGCCCTTGGCCTGCTCTATACGGTGTTTGAGCAACCAGCGGGTGAGGCGATTTCCGGAAGGCGCGGATGGAGCCGTAGACTTAGCCATGAGATCCCGGTCGCATCCGACCCACCTCCGATTCTAGCACGCCTTTTCAGAGCCCCGCGTCACGTTGCGAGGAACCCGAACAGCAGCACGAGGCCCAGGACGAGGACGGCGAAGACGATGAGGAGGACGGCGAAGACGATGAGGAGGACGACGAAGGTGCGACCGGCGCCCTCCTGCGTGGACCTCTTCGGACCACGGCCCCGCCGCCTGTTCCGCCGGCTGGCGGGCTGCCATCCCGAGCCTCCGAACCTCACCCCAGCACCCCTACCCGCCGAGGGCCTCGGCCACCAGCTCCGCAACCTCGGAAGGGTTGGTCGCAGCCCTGATTCCGGCGCCGCGCAGGGCCTCGCTCTTCGCCTCGGCCGTGCTCTCGCCGCCGGAGACGATTGCCCCAGCGTGGCCCATCGTCTTGCCCTCGGGGGCCGTGAAGCCCGCTATGTAGGCGACGACGGGCGTCTTCATCTCCTCCTGCACGAACCGGGCGGCGAGCTGCTCGGCGTTGCCCCCGATCTCGCCGATCATCACGACGCAGTCGGTCTCGGGATCCTCCTCGAATTTGCCGAGGATCTCGATGAAGTTCGTGCCGATGATCGGGTCGCCCCCTATCCCGACGGCCGTGCTCTGGCCTATCCCCCTCTGGGTTAGCTCGTTGACGATCTGGTAAGTGAGCGTCCCGCTGCGGCTGACGACGCCGACCCTGCCGGGCGTGAAGATGTCGCGCGGCATGATCGAGACGTTCGACTTGCCGGGCGAGAGCACCCCGGGGCAGTTCGGCCCGATGAGCGTGGCGTCCTTCGTCCCTATAAAGTCCGCCACCCGCATCATGTCGTGGACGGGGATGCCCTCCGTGATGCAGCAGACGGTGCTCATGCCCGACTCTAGGGACTCGAAGATGGCGTCTGCGGCGAAGGGCGGGGGCACGAAGATGACGCCCGCGTTCGCGCCGGCCTCCTCGGCCGCCTCCCTCACGGTGTTGAAGATGGGCACCCCGTCGTGCTTCTGGCCCCCCTTGCCTGGCGTAACGCCGGCCACCACGTTCGTGCCGCTCTCGAGCATCCGCCCGGTGTGGAAGGCGCCCTCGCGCCCCGTGATGCCCTGCACCACAAGGCGGGTGCCGTCGTCTACCAGTATCGCCATGCTCTACCGCCCTCCGTCGCCGTCGCGTGTTCCGCGCGCGAGCTCGACGGCCCGGCGGGCCGCGTCGAGCATCGTCTCCTCCGTGTGCACGTTCTCGGGGGTATTCTCCGCCAGGATGCGGCGCCCCTCCTCGGCGTTCGTCCCGTCCAGGCGCACCACGATGGGGAGGCTAATGCCCGTCCTCTCGATGGCGGAGAGGAGCCCCCGGGCCACCTCGTCGCCGCGCGTGATCCCGCCGAAGATGTTGAAAAGCACGCTCTCGACCTGCTCGTTGGAGGTGACGATGTCCAGGGCCGACGCGATCTTCTCCGCGTCCGCCCCGCCCCCGACGTCGCAGAAATTGGCGGGCTCCCCGCCCGCCTGGGCCACCACGTCGAGCGTGCTCATCACGAGCCCGGCCCCGTTGCCCAGGATGCCCACGTTGCCTTCTAGTTTGACGTACTGGAGGCCGACCTCCTGGGCGCGCTGCTCCTGCGGGTCCGCGGCCTCCACGTCGTGCAGCTCCGCGATGTCCTTGTGCCGGTAGAGGCTGGAGTTGTCAACCGTCACCTTCGCGTCGAGCGTGACCACCCTACCGTCTTCCGTAAGGACCAGCGGGTTTATCTCGACGAGGCTGGCGTCCAGCCCCTCGAACGCCCCGTAGAGGCTCGTGAGGGTCCTTCCGACGCCCTTGGCGGCGTCGCCATCGAGGCCGGCGGCGAAGGTGATCTCACGTACCTGGTATGGCAGAAGCCCGAGCAGCGGGTCAACGTGCGCCCGCACGATGGCCTCGGGCTTGGTCTCGGCCACCTCCTCGATGTCCACGCCGCCCTCGGTCGAGAACAGGATGAGCGGCCTCTTGGCAGCCCTATCTACGGTAATAGACAGGTAGAACTCGCGGTCTATCTCCGCCCCGCCCTCGACGTACACCCGCCTGACGGTGTGCCCCCGGATGTCCATACCGAGTATGCGCTCCGCGGCCTCCCGAGCCTCTCGCGCGTTGTGGACCACCGCTATGCCGCCGGCCTTCCCGCGCCCGCCGATGAGGACCTGAGCCTTCACAGCTACGGTCCCCCCGAGCGTCTCGGCCGCCCGGCCCGCCTCCTCCGGCGTGCCGGCTACGATGCCAGGAAGCGTCTCCAGGCCGTAGTTCCTCAACAGTTCTTTACCCTGATACTCGTAGAGATCCAAGATCCAGACTCCCACCCAGCCGTTTACGACGATGGGAATTATACAGAGAGCCCGTCGACCTTTTTGTTTTGCCGACATCGCCCCAAACTCGCGACGCAAAGCCTGTACTCCGGCCCACCTTGGGCCTCAAAACCGACATAAACGTCGCCGCCGTGCTGGCCGGAGGGGGTCGGGCTCGCTTGACTCCGCGAAGCTCCGCGGGAAGGGATCCGCGCGACGGACATGCAGGCCGTCGGCATCGTCACGCTTCTCGTGGGCGTCGCGAACTTCCTGATGCTCGGTTCAAGGCCCAGACAAACAGAGTTGGAGCTGACGCTGGAAGGAGTCCAGTTAAAAGGCCTGGGGCCAACGACGTGCGCGGTAGGCCGCCCGTACACCAGAGAGTCGTGAGCAGTCTCTAATGTCTACGCGTGCCTTAGGGACGAGTCTATGTTAGGTAGTGCATCGCAGTCCGCAAGAGAAGAACCTCACGAACGTCGCCATGAAGGGGCTTCTCGAAAGCACGTCAAGAAACCGTTGTATCTAGCCCATCTGCGTGATGCGTGTCCCTGGCTCGGATAGTACGCTGCAACCGTTGCGTGGCAAACAGACCGCCGCGTGAGGGCGCGGGACCGCCACCCGCCCTCCTCCTAGATCGGGGCCGGCCACCCACCACTACCCTGCCCGCACCGGGCGGGAGCGAGGAGCCCACCCCCAGTGACCGAGGTATCGACCTTCAGGCTCTATCTGTTGAGGGGCATGTACGTGTTCATGGCCGTCGGTTTGGCGATCTTCAAGTTGGGGCCGGCGATGCTCCATCCCGCAAATCTCTCGCCGCAGGACGGCGTAATTATCAGCGTGCTCGGCGCGTTCGCGCTCCTGGCGGTGCTGGGGATCCGTTACCCGCTCAAGATGCTGCCGCTGCTTTTCTTCGAATTCGTGTGGAAGTTCGTATGGGTCCTGGCTCTCGGGCTGCCCCTGTTGCTTTCCGGCCGGCTGGATCCGAACGCGAGCTTCGGGGGGACAGAAACGCTTGTTAACTGCCTCCTGGGCGTCGTGTTGGTCCCGCTCGTCACGCCTTGGGGTTACGTGCTCGAACATTATTGGAAGGCGCCCGGAGCCCGGTGGGGCAAGAAGCAGGTGACCGCAGGCCCGCCGCTTCCGGGCGAAGAACCGAAGATCGTGACCTCATCAAGAGAAGGAGTCAGATGAATCCTCAAAAGCTCGCCAGGGTTACTGGCGTATTGTTCCTGATCACGTTCATCACCTCGATTCCCGCAGCGCTCATCCTCTACGTCCCAGTGCTGGACGACCCTCGCTACATCCTCGGTGGGGGCGCCGACAACGGCGTTGCCTTGGGCGCGTTCCTGGAGCTGCTCCTCATCATCGCGAACATCGGCACCGCCGTTGTGCTTTATCCCGTCGTCAAGCGGGTGAACGAGATCCTCGCCCTCGGCTTTGTCACGGCTCGGGTTATTGAAAGCGCCTTCATCGCCGTCGGCCTCCTCAGCCTCCTTACGGTCGTGACGTTGCGCCAGGAGGCCGCGGGCGCGGATGCCGGCTCGCTCGTCGCGGTCGGCCAGTCGCTGGTCGCGCTCCACGATTGGACGTTCCTGCTCGGACCCGGCTTCGTCGTCGGCATCGGGAACGGGATGTTGCTGGGCTACCTGATGTACACCTCCAGACTTGTGCCACGGGGCATGGCCGTGCTGGGGCTCATCGCAGGTCCCGTGCTCTGCGCTGCGGGGATCGCCATTCTGTTCGGGGTCTTCGAGGCAGGCTCTGTGTGGCAGATAATCGCGACCATCCCGGAGTTTTTCTGGGAGCTGTCGCTCGGCGTCTGGCTCACCGTCAAGGGGTTCAATCCGTCCGCGCTGGCTTCCCTTTCTACCAACCCCGATCAAGATGACGTTCTGACGGGCGTCGACCAGCCCGCCGTCGTCCCTTCTAACGGTCGTGGTGTCCCTTCTAAAAATTAGCGTCACGTAGCCCGAACCACGCAACTCGAGTGAGGAGGACCCATGACGACGGCGACCCCGAAAGCGGCGAATGAAGGGAAGGAGGGGCCCGCGATAAGAGACCACGGAGCTGATGGAGCCCGGGGGTTGCGCGTGCTCACCGGCGTGCTGCTGATACTGACGCCCGTCGCCTTCAACGCGTTCTTTACCCTGTTGTCGGTGACCTTCGGGTACCCCGACATCCTGCGCGAACCCACGGGCCACGTCCTGCGGCGCTTCGACGCGGGGGGCGGCGGCCTCGTCGCCATCTGGTACGGGTTCATGCTTACCGCCGTGCTGTTCGTCCCCCTGGCGGTCATGGTGCACAAGGTCCTGGCGCGTCGGGACGCGCCCTACTTGGCTGTCGCGACGGCCTTCGGGGTCGTCGCCGGCGTGGTGCAGTTTCTCGGTCTGGTTCGCTGGCCGTTCCTGGTTCCCTACCTTGCGGACACCTACCTAGATCCCGCCTCGAGCGGCGCCACCCGCGAGTCGGCGGCCGTCGTTTTCCAGGCGTTCAACCAGTACGCGGGCGTCGGCGTGGGAGAGAACCTCGGCTACCTGTTCACAGGGGCGTGGACCGCGCTGATCGCGCTGGCCATGCTCGGGTCGGCGCTACCGTTTAGGAGGTGGCTGGCCCTCTTGGGAGCGGTCGCGGCGGCCGGCATAGCCGTCGGCATGCTTGAACCGGCCGGGTTCGACCCGGCCGCGGACATGGTGGTGGCAGGGTACATCCTGTGGTCGGTCTGGCTCGCCTTGTTCGGCGTACTCCTCCTGCTCCCCGGATCCGTAAGGCACCGAGCGCGCCCGGTATACCCGGCAGGTAAGGCCACTACCCGGATCGAAGGCGTAGCCGGGGGCGATCGTGGCCGGTAGCGGGAAGGCGAGGACGGTGGGGTGGCGGTTCTTCGCGTGGTGGATGCTCGCCTTCCTTGGCTTCCCGCTCGGCGGGCTGTTGGCCCTCCTGCTGGTGGGATCAGTGGATGGGGTGGTGTCCGGTGCGCTGGGCGGGGTCCTGGCGGGCGCGGTGATCGGGGCCGCCCAATGGTTGGCGCTTCGGGGCTACCTTGGTGCAGGACCGGAGTGGATCTTGGCCACCGCCTTGGGCGTGGCGATCGGGGACGCCGTCGGGGCGTTGCTTCTCGACGCGGGAACGGGTCTCGGAGCCCTGCTCCTCACCGGCCTGGTCACGGGCGGCGCGGTGGGGCTGCTGCAGTGGGCGCTCGTCTTGCGGGGCCGGCTCCCGCTGGCGAACTTGTGGGCCCCGGTCGTCGCGGTCGCCTGGCCGGTCGGGTGGACGGTGACATGGTCGATCGGCGTGGATGTCGAGCGCGGTTACTACGTCTTCGGTGCGTCGGGTGCGCTGATCTTCGCGGCGCTCACGGGCCTCGCGATGCTGTTCATGCTCCGCGGCGGGGCCCGCTAGCCCCTCTGGCGGGCCGCCGTCGCAAGCAGCGAGGAGAGGAGAAATACTTATGAGCGACAACGGCGAGCTTCACGTCGTCTTCGGCACCGGGCCCGTGGGTTTGGCGGTAATGGACGAACTCTTGAAGAAGGGTAAACGCGTCCGGATGGTCAACCGCGGCGGCCGGGCAAGCGTGCCCGAGGGCGTGGAGGTCGCGGGAGGCGACGCCGCCGACGGGTCCTTCGCCCGAGAGGCCAGCGAAGGGGCATCGGTAGTCTACTTCGCCCTCAACCCGCCCTACACCAGGTGGGCCGAGCTCTTCCCGCCGCTGCAGGCTGGGGTGATCGAGGGTGCCGCGGCCGCCGGGGCGAAGCTCATAGCGGTGGAGAACCTCTACATGTATGGGCCTACCGGCGGTCGTCAGCTTACCGAGGACCTGCCCCACGCTCCCAACACCCGCAAGGGCGCGGTCCGCTCTAGGATGTCTCAGGAGCTGATGGATGCCCACGCGAGCGGCAGGGTGCGGGTCGCCGTCGGGCGGGCTTCGGACTTCTTCGGCCCCCGCGTGCTGGTGTCGGCCGCCGGGGAGCAGGTCTTCGGTCGCGCCGTGGAAGGCAAGGCCGCCCAGGTGGCCGGGCACCCCGACCAGCCCCACACCTACTCCTACGTGCCCGACGTCGGCAGGGGGCTGGTCATACTGGGCGAGCGCGAGGAGGCCCTCGGGCAAGCGTGGCACCTGCCCTGCCCCGAGACGGTCACGACGCGCGAGTTCGTAGGGATGATCTTCGAGAAGGTCGGCAAGCCGGCGCGCGTCCAGGCGGCGCCGAAGATCCTGCTCCGGGCCATAGGAATGTTCAATCCGGGAATCCGCGAGACGATAGAGATGCTCTACGAGTTCGAGGAACCCTTCGTCGTGGACCACTCCAGGTTCGAGCGGGCGTTCGGTCAGCGCGCCACGCCCCTCGAGGAGGCTATAGGCAACACGGTACGGTGGTACCGCGGCAAGCGGGTGGCCGGAGCTGTTCGTCCGGCTGCCTGAGAGTGGGAGTTCTCGGGACTCCGCCCCGAGTCGGCGGGAGAGAGGAAACGCGATAGTGCTTACGAAACCCAACCCTGTTCGCCATGACACGATGAAGGCCGTGATCCGGGAGGCGTACGGCTCGCCCGAAGTCCTGGAACTTAGGGACATCGACCGGCCCGGCATAGGAGAAGGCGAGGTGCTGGTGCGCGTTCGCGCGGCCGGCTTGGATCGGGGCGTCTGGCACATCATGACGGGCCTCCCGTACCCAATCCGCCTCGCGGGCTACGGCCTCCGCGCACCAAAGAACCCCGTCATCGGCTCGGACGTGGCCGGGGTGGTGGAGGCGGTCGGTGAGGAAGTGGGTCGGTTCCAGCCAGGCGACGAAGTGTTCGGCATCGGCGAGGGCACCTTCGCCGAGTACGCACGCGCGCTCGAGGACAAGCTTGCTCCCAAGCCGGAGAACCTCACCTTCGAGCAGGCGGCGGTGGTCGCCGTCTCCGGCTTGACCGCCCTGCACGGCATGCGCGACCATGGGAGGGTGCGGCAGGGGCAGGCGGTCTTGATCGTCGGCGCTTCCGGAGGCGTGGGTACGTACGCCGTACAGCTCGCCAAGGCGTTCGGGGCGCGCGTCACCGGCGTGTGCAGCACCGCGAAGGCGGATATGGTCCGAGCCATCGGCGCCGACCACGTCGTTGACTACACCCAAGAGGACTTCGCCGAGGGGGAGCGGCGCTACGACCTTATCCTGGACATCGGCGGCAACTCGTCGTTGTCACGCCTCCGGCGCGCCCTCACCCGGGGGGGACACCTCGTAATCGTGGGGGGCGAGGGCGGCGGGCGGTGGCTCGGGGGCACAGATCGCCAGCTCCGCGCGCTTGCCCTGTCCCCGTTCGTGGGCCAGAAGCTGGGCACGTTCGTCTCGTCGGAGAACCATGAGGACATGATCGTCCTCAAGGAGCTTATCGAAGCAGGGAAGGTCACCCCGGTGATAGACCGGAGCTACCCTCTCGGCGACGTCCCGGAGGCCATCCGTTATCTGGAGGAAGGACGCGCCCGAGGAAAGGTGGTTATCACCGTGGCTGGGGAAGGAGCGTGACGAGCGAACGGTTCGTTTGGGAACCGTCGCTCGACGTCTGGCCACCGTCAAGGGATTCGACCCGTCTGCGTTGGCTTCCCTGTCTACCGCCTCCGACGACGGCGTTTCGCCGGTCGCTTCGAAGACCACCCCTCTAAGTGGGCCTAACCTTTGGACGCGACGACGGCGGGATTACGAACGCCCGGCGAAACGCCGTTCTTTGAGCGCGTTGCGGGACTGCGTGATGGGGCACCTCCGGAACCGGGGGACGTTCGGGGCCCGCCGACGGATAGAGCGCATCGCGGCGGAAGTGCCGCCAACCGCCGACCCGGCAGGACGAACGGGCACCGCCCCCGCCTTACAAGGTTGCCGTAGGGAGTAGCCATGAGTACCTGCGGCAGGGCCCTCTCTGGAACCGCGTGTATGCCCCTTAGCGGGCCGCCTCGTGCGGCCGGAGCGCATCGCGCCCTCGTGTAACCTACACTGACGCCCGTGATCGGAGTCGGTACAGCGATCAACGTCGTCGCGGTGCTGGCCGGGGCTGGCATAGGCACGCTGGTTGGGGCGCGGCTATCGGAGGGGATGCGGGAGACGGCCATGCACGCCATCGGGCTGGTGACCCTCCTCGTCGGCATCCAGAGCTTCTTGCGCTTAGACAACCCGCTAGTCCCGCTGGTCAGCGTGATATCGGGGCTGGTGGTCGGCGAGCTCCTGGGTATAGACGGACGGCTGAGGCGCTTCGGCGACGCCTTGGAGCGCCGCTACTCGAAGGGAGGGAGCCCGGTGAGCCGGGCTTTCGTAACTACGAGCCTCCTCTTTTGCGTGGGGCCGCTCACGATCCTGGGCTCCTTGCAGGACGGGATCTCGGGCGACTACGACCTCCTCGCGCTCAAGAGCGCGCTGGACTTCGTCGCCTCGCTCTCGTTCGCCTCGGTGCTCGGGTGGGGCGTGCTGCTGTCGGCCGGGTCGATCCTCGTCGTGCAGGGCTCCCTGACGCTCGCCGGGGCGCTCTTCGGTACTTTCATGACCGAGCCCATGATCCTGGCGTTGTCCTCGACCGGCGGCGTGCTGCTCCTGGGCCTCGGTCTCGTCCTCCTAGAGCTCAAGGAGGTGCGCGTGGCGAACATGCTCCCCGCGCTGCTCTTCGCGCCGCTGCTGGTCGCCGCCGCCCCGTTGTGGCCCTTCTAGCCCGGACGCTCTGGTAACATGCCGCTGGCGGCGAGATCCAACGTGAAAGGAGCCCGCGTGCAGGAGCCTGGCAGGGAAGAGGCGAACAAGGAGTGGCGGGGCAGCCCGCTCGACATCTCGGACGCGGGCATGGACCCGAGGGGCATAAAGGAGATCGTCATAGAGTTCGACAACGGCGACTCTGACGTGTTCAAGCCGAGGATCCGCGACGTTTTCGGATCCTACGAGCTGCACATGATGTCCACGTACCTCGACACGGTGGCCCACGACGCCCGCCAGAACGTCGGTTAGGGGAGACGCCATGCACGGCATACAGCGCGATAGGCGACGCAGCAGCAAGGGCGAGACGGGCGTGGGCGTGTCCAGGGTCGTGGTCCACTACGCCGACGGCCGCGTGATGAAATTCGTGCCCGACGTGGGGCGCCCGTCCTTCCACGAGGACGACGTACTAGAGCTACAGAAGATCCTGGACCGCGCGTCCTCTACCGCGGAGTGGTCCGATATCAACACCAGGCTGGGTTTCTAGCTCTCGGCCGTCAGTCTTCGGCCATCAGCCTTCATGCCTTCGGCTGATGGCTAAAGCGGCCAACCGGGGCCCTAGCGCCCAGGGGCGTCGCGGCCGGGCTCGACGCTGTACCGGTCGTAGTAGTCCTCCTTGAGGTCGACGTTCTCGCCCGCAAGCTCGCGCCTGCGAAGGTCCCAGAGCACCCGCAGGTCGTGGTCTATCTGGTCGATCCTTCCGTGGTCCCCGGGCTCCGCGTGGTGCGTGCCCTCGCGGGTGAGGATCCTCTCTCGCTCCTCGGAGACTTCCTGAATTTTACCCATAATACCACTGGCCATCGCTGCCTCCCGGCTGTTGCTCCGTTCGATTCTAGCCCACGGGGGCCGTTTGCCGCGGTGATCTACAATCATCCGGGCCAACACTACCGGAGGGAGAGCGTTGCTTGACCGGATCTACCACCTCGGTTACGCCGTCCGCGATATCGGGGCTGCCGCCCGCTTCTACGAGGAGAACTTCGGCGTGCGCCCGACGGAACCGGAGGTCGTCGAGGAGCAGGGGATAGTGGCGACCATGTTCAGGGTGGGTGACTCCCAGATCGAGCTCGTCGAGCCCACCCGGCAGGACTCCCCGGTCGGCAAGTTTCTAGCCAAGCACGGCGAGGGCTTCCACCACGTGGCGTTCCAGGTCGAAGACCTCGAGGGGACGCTGGCCGGGCTCAAGGCGAACGGGGTCGAGCTTATAGACGAATCGCCCAGGATCGGGGCCGGGGGCACCCGGATGGCTTTCGTGCACCCGAAGGGCGCCTTCGGGGTCCTTACCGAGCTTGTAGAATTGCCCCCGACGCGAGGCTGACGGAAGGGACGCGCGATGGACGTGGAGAAGCGCCAGGGCGAGCGCCGGGACGAGCGCCGGGACGAGCGGCGCACGGAGTCCGGCATAGAGGTGAAGCCCCTCTACGGCCCCCCCGACGTCGAAGGCTTCGATTACTCTGAGAGGCTCGGCGACCCGGGGCTGTACCCGTACACCCGCGGGCCGTACCCCTCGATGTACCGCGGAAGGCCCTGGACCATGCGCCAGTACGCCGGATTCGGGACCGCGGGGGAGACGAACCGGCGCTTCAAGTACCTCACCGAGAACGGCCAGACGGGCCTCTCCGTCGCCTTCGACCTGCCAACCCAGATGGGCCGCGACTCCGACCACCAGCTTAGTCTAGGCGAGGTCGGGAAGGTCGGCGTCGCCATAGACTCCCTGCTAGACATGCGCGACCTCTTCGACGGCATCCCGCTTAAGGACGTCTCGACCTCCATGACGATCAACTCGACCGCATCGTCGTTGTTGCTCCTCTACTCCCTCGTGGCCGAGGAGCAGGGCGCCGCGGCAGCGGACGTGACGGGGACGACCCAGAACGACATCCTCAAGGAGTACCTGGCGCGCGGGACGTACATCTACCCGCCCGCCCCTTCGATGAGGATCACCACCGACCTCTTCGCCTACTGCGCCAGGGAGCTGCCGCGCTGGAACACGATCTCGATAAGCGGCTACCATATCCGCGAGGCGGGGAGCACCGCCGTCCAGGAGCTCGCCTTCACCCTCTCGAACGCCATAGCCTACGTCGAGGCCGCCACGAAGGCGGGCCTCGAGGTGGACGAGTTCGCCCCCAGGCTCTCCTTCTTCTTCAACGCCCACAACGACCTCTTCCAGGAGATAGCCAAGTACCGCGCCGCGAGGAGGATGTGGGCCCACATCATGAAGGACCGCTTCGGCGCCGCGGACGAGCGGAGCCTCAAGCTTCGCTTCCACACGCAGACGGCCGGGTCCTCGCTCACGGCCCAGCAGGCCGAGAACAACATAGTAAGGACCACCGTGCAGGCGATGTCCGCCGTGCTTGGGGGGACCCAGAGTTTGCACACCAACGCCTTCGACGAGGCGCTTGCGTTGCCTACCGAGCGGAGCGCCAGGATCGCGCTAAGGACCCAGCAGATCCTTGCGCACGAGGGCGGCCTCACCGACACCGCAGACCCTTTAGCCGGCTCGTACTTCGTCGAGTCCTTGACGGACGCCGTCGAGGAGGAGGCCTGGGATTACATAAGGCGGATAGACGACCTCGGCGGCTCGGTGAAGGCCATCGAGGAGCGGTTCATGCAGGCCGAGATCGAGGACGCCGCCTACAACCACCAGCGCGCGGTCGAGAGGGACGAACGCATAATAGTGGGCGTCAATCGCCACCAAGGCGGGGGCGAGGACGACCCAGACATGGACCTCCACACGGTGGACGAGTCGATCCGCGAGACCCAGACGGCCCGCCTCGCCGCGCTCAGGGAGAGCAGGGACAACGCTGCCGTCGGGCTGGCGCTTGACCGCGTGACGCGGGCCGCGGAGGGCTCGGAGAACCTCCTCTACCCGATGAAGAAAGCCCTGGGCGAGTTCGCCACGGTGGGCGAGGTCTCGGACGCCCTGAGGGGGGTTTTCGGCCAGTACAGGCCGTAGCAGCCGCGCGACGTGTAGCCCTTCACGTTTGGCAGGATGCCCGCAGGGTAGACTGTAGTCGTTAACGAAAAGGCATACCCGTCGCGAGGCGGGGGCGCAAAGCCACGGGTCTCCGCAAGGGAGGCAGCCGGGTTGCCAAAGGAGGGTCACTTGTCAATTTCCCATAGGTTGAGCCTGTTAGCCGGCGTCTTCGCGGCGACTCTAGCCTTGTTCGTAGGCTTGCAGGGGGCGACCCAGGAGGCCATGACCCAGCCCGCTAGGGGGGACGAGCCGACCTACGAGGACGGGTCTGGAAGGTCTTTCGCGCCGGGCGAGATCATCGTCGCCATGAAGGAGCCCGCTTCGCAGGCCGACCTGCGCGAGTTGAACCGGGAAAACGGCGCGGCCATCGAGGAAGACCTGCCCCGCAGCGACGTCAACGTGATTGACCTGCCTCAGGACCTTACCGTCACGGAGGCCGTCAAGGCCTACGAGCAGTCGCCCGACGTCGCCTACGCCGAGCCGAATTTCAAGTTGCAGCCGGCCGCGACCCCGAACGATCCCAACTACAGGGATCTGTGGGGCCTCAACAACACGGGCCATACCGGCGGCACGCCCGACGCAGACGCGGACGCCCCTGAGGCCTGGGACAAGACGACCGGCAGCCCGGACACCGTGGTCGCCGTGATCGACGAGGGCATAGACATCAACTACCCTGACCTAAGGGACAACATCTGGACCAACTCTGGCGAAGTGCCCGACAACAACATCGACGACGACGGCAATGGCTACGTTGACGACGTCCACGGCTACGACTTCGCCAACGACGACGCTACCGTTTACGACCCCGACCCCATCACCGGCGAAGGCGACGAGCACGGAACCCACGTAGCCGGCACGATCGCCGCCGTGGGCGACAACGGTATCGGCGTCACGGGCGTCAACTGGCACGCTCAGGTCGCCTCGCTCAAGTTCCTCGGTGCCAACGGCGGCTACACCTCCGACGCCGTCGAGGCCATTAACTACGCCGTGGCCGAGGGAATGCCCATATCGAACAATTCCTGGGGCGGGGGCGGCCGCAGCCAGGCGCTGGAGGACGCGATAAGGCGCGCCGACGACGCCGGGCACATCTTTATCGCCGCCGCCGGCAACGGAGGCTCGGACGGCATCGGCGACGACAACGACGCGACCCCGCACTACCCGTCCAGCTACGACGTGCCCAACGTGGTCGCGGTGGCGGCCTCGGACGACGACGACAAGCTCGCGTCGTTCTCCAACTACGGGGCGAGCAGCGTCGACATCGCGGCGCCCGGTGTGGGCATCCTGAGCACGCTCCCGGGCAACGCCTACGGCCGGTACAGCGGCACCTCCATGGCCACCCCGCACGTCACCGGCGTGGCGGCCCTGATCCAGAGCCAGCAGCCGGGCTTGGGCGGCCCCGACGCCGACACGCAGATAAAGGCGCAGCTTCTGCAGTACGCGGACGAGAAGGCCAGCCTGCAGGGCAAGGTGGCGACGAACGGGCGGCTTAACGCGCTCGGGTCGCTCACCGAAAACTCCGACACGACTGGGCCGCGGGTAACCTCGCCGCGCCCCGCGCCGGGCGGCAGCACCAGGAACCGCACGCCGAACATCGCCGCCACGGTGACGGACGGCGAGACCGACCTCCAGAAGAACTCCATAAAGTTCTCCCTGGACGGCAACACAAGGGACGCATTCTCCTACGATACGGGCACCGACCGCCTCACCTACACCCCGCCGAGGCTCGCCTACGGCAGGCACTCGGCCGAGATCGTCGCGGAGGACGCGGCTGGCAACGTGACCACATACAGGTGGGGCTTCAAAGTGATCCGGTAACGTCCCGGGAACAGGGCGAACCAGGAGGCGGAGGACGGGATTTTGACCCCCGACCTCCGCCTTCGCGCTGGCGGATGGGACGGGATAAACGGGGACGTTCGCGGGCGGGCTTGTGATAGTATTGGCCCGGAAATGGGGGCGTTTTGGGCCCCTTTAGGCACCGATTCGATGTCGCGGGCGTCCGCCCGCAGGAGGATGGTAGACGTGGTTGACTGGTTCCGCAGACGCGCCGCGAACGGCAGGCCCTCCGATAGCCCCCCGGAGGCCGAAAAGCTAGACGTCTCGGCCGAGACGGCGGAGGAGCTTGTGGACAGGACGCCGCAGCCGCAGGAGCCCGCCGACGGGTTCTCGGAGGCTGGCATAAGGGAGGCCCTGCGGGACGTGCGGGACCCGGAGATCGGGCGCGACCTCATCTCCCTGAACATGATCCGGAAAGTGGACATCAAGGGCTCCGGGGTCACCGTCGGGGTGGCGCTGACCACGGCCGGGTGCCCGATGAAGCACCGCATCACCACCGACGTGCGCGACCGGGTAATGATGATCGAGGGCGTCGAGAGCGTCGAGGTTGACTTCGGCGTGATGACCGACGACGACCGCCAGAACCTTATGACCAGCCTGCACGGCGGCCCGTCCGAGCTTGCCCCGGCCTTCCGGGACGAGTCGAAGACCCGCATCATCGCCGTCGTCTCCGGCAAGGGAGGGGTGGGCAAGAGCACCGTCGCCGTCAACCTGGCAGCCGCTCTCGACAGGGCCGGAAAGTCCGTGGAGATCCTGGACGCCGACGTCCACGGCTCGTCCATCCCCGTCATGCTCGGCTCCACCGAGAAGCCCAACGTGGTTGGCGGCGTGATCTTCCCGATAGAGTCAGAGACGGGTCTGAAGTTCATCTCCATGGGCAACTTCGTGAACGAGGGGCAGGCGATCATCTGGCGCGCCCCTATCGTGAACAAGGCCCTCACCCAACTCATGCGCGACGTCTACTGGGACGAGCCCGACTTCATCATCGTTGACATGCCCCCTGGCACCGGCGACGTGGCGCTCACGGTCGCCCAGATGATCCCCAAGGCCGAGGCCCTCGTCGTTACCACGCCCCAGGCGGACGCCGCCAGGGTCGCCGTAAAGGCGGGCAAGATGGCCGTCCAGGCCCACCTCAAGCTCGCTGGCGTCGTCGAGAACATGGGCCACGCCGTCTGCCCGTGCTGCGGCGAGGAGTTGAGGATCTTCGGCGGCGACGGCGGCAACCAGGTGGCCGAGGAGCTAGGCTCGACGGTCATGAGCCGCATCCCCATCCTCCCCGACGCCACCGGCGAACCCGGAAACGCCCTCTTCGAAGAGGGATCGGCCCCGGCCCGCGCCTTCGACGAGGTGGCCGCGTCGCTCGCCGCCACCAAGGTCCGCCGACGGATAAAGGTGTTGTAGGGTAGATTTCAACCGTCAGCTATTAGCTAAGAAGCCCCCGTCGCTGAGCGACGGGGGCTTCTCCGTGCGGTGTGGCTTTGCCGTAGAGCGCTGGTTTCGAGGAGGGCCAAGCTGACGGCTGAAAGTTGAATGCACTAAACCAGGCCGAGCCCCTTCACCGCGTCGCGCTCTTCCTTCAGCTCGTTCAGGGTGATTTCGAGCTTCGACTGGGCGAAGTCGGCGATCTCGAGCCCCTCGACGATCTCGTAGTCGCCCCCGGAGAGGCGGACGGGGAAGGAGGAGATCAGGCCCTCCTCGACGCCGTACTGGCCGCCGGACGGGACCGCCATCGAGCGCAGGCCGTCGGCGCCGAGGGTCCAGTCGCGCACGTGGTCTATCGCGGCGTTGGCCGCCGAGGCGGCGGAGGACGCGCCGCGCGCCTCGATGATGGCGGAGCCGCGCTTGCCGACGGCGGGCATGTACTCGTTCTCGTACCAGTCCATGTCTACCTTGTCGACGGCCCGCTCGCCGCTCACCGTCGCGTTGAAGAGGTCCGGGAACATCGAGGGGGAGTGGTTGCCCCAGACGACGAGGTCCTGGACGTCCTCGACGGCCACCCCGAGCTTCTGGGCGAGCATCGAGACCGCGCGGTTCTCGTCCAGGCGCGTCATCGCGGTGAAGCGCTCTCGCGGCACGTCGGGGGCGTTGCTCATCGCGATCAGGGCGTTCGTGTTCGCCGGGTTGCCGACGACCAGGACCCGCACGTCGTCGGCGGCGTTGGCGCTTATGGCCTCGCCCTGGGGCTTGAAGATCGCCCCGTTCGCCTCCAGGAGGTCGGCCCGCTCCATCCCCTTCTGGCGGGGCCTGGCGCCGATCAGCAGGGCGACGTTGGAGCCGTCGAAGGCCTCGTTGGCGTCGGCGGTTATGTCCACGGACTCGAGCAGGGGGAACGCGCAGTCGTGGAGCTCCATAGCGGTGCCCTCGGCCGCCTTGAGCGCGGGCTCGATCTCGAGCAACTTCAGCCGGATCTTCTCGTCCGGGCCGAGCAGCTGGCCCGAGGCGATCCTGAACAGGATGGCGTACCCGATCGCGCCGGCGGCGCCGGTTACGGTGACGGTCTTGGACATGGGTCGTCTCCTATCTGACGATTGCTACCGGTAGAACCCGCCCTTGAATGATAGGGGAACTCTCGTCCCCCTGCCGCCGCCTCTCACGGTAAAATGGGACCGCAACCATTCCCGATATGCAGGAGCACCTTGGAGCTAGCAGAGGCCGTGCGGTCGCGCCAGAGCGTGAACCGCGTAAAGCAGGATCCGGTACCGGATGGGCTGATAGAGGCCGTCCTCGAGAGCGCGGTGCACGCGCCGAACCACAAGATCACGGAGCCCTGGCTCTTCCACGTCTTTTCCGGCAAGGGCAGGGGCGAGTTCGCCCGCGCCCGGGCCGAGACCGCACGGTTGCAGGCAGAGGAGGAGGGGGAAGACGAGGAGATGACGGCCGGCAGGATCAGCCGCGAGCGCAAGAAGGCCTTCCGCGCCCCCGTCGTGATAGCCGTGATCTCACGCGCGGGCCGGGACGAGGTCGAGACCAGGGAGAACTACGCCGCCTGCTCGGCCGCCGTCCAGAACATGCTCCTGACCGCCCACTCTTTAGGCCTCGGCGCCATCTGGCGCACCGGCCCGGTCGCCTACCACGACCACATGCGCGCCTTCTTCGGCCTCGGCGACGGGGACGCCATCGTCGCTTACCTCTACCTCGGCTACCCCGACATGGGCGAGAGGCCGCGCCGCCGGGAGGCCGTCACCGAGAAGACCGTCTGGCACCGCGGTTAGAGCCTTTAGCTATCGGGTATCAGCCGCCAGCCCCGAGAGGGAAGTAGCGCCAGCACGCGGGGACGATCTCAGACGCGCCGGTGCGGCCTTGCTTATCGAAACCCTCTGCCGGGTACCAGCGTATCGGAGGGTGCCACCTAACCGGGAGAACACGTGAAGACTATGTTGAGAAGGTTGCTGATCCTGGCCGCGCCATTTGTCTGGCGCAAGATCAAGGAGCGCAGGAGCAGGGGCCGCTAGTCGAACGCACCCGCGGGGACGCCCCGTCCCCGATCCACGCACAAAGCTGACAGCTAACTGCTAAGAGCCCTCGACCGGATCGGCCTCGAACTTGCCGCCGGCACGCCGGACGCGGACGACCGGGTCCTTGGGCTCGTGGTAAAGGATGACCGGCGCCCCCTTCTCCTCGGCCTCCGTGAGCACCTCGATGCGGTTCTTTCGGGCCGCCTCGGGGTCGGTGTCAACGCCGGCTATAAGGTCGGGGTCTAGCCAGATCTTCGCGGGGGCCAGGTCCGCCGTGTAGAGCGCGGCGTCCTCGCCGGAGCCTATCCAGACGACCTGGTGCCCCTCGGAGTGCCCGCTCCTCACCTCGACCCTGATGCCGGGCACTACCTCCCCGTCCCCGTCCAGCAGCTCGCACCACCCGTCCTCCACGCCCTTCTCGACTGCCGGAACTGCCTCGCGCCTCCCGTCCCCCTCGGGCATGCTCTTCGCCTCCTCCAGGGCAGCCCCCTGCACGAAGACCGTGGCGTTCGGGAAGCTCGGGGGCTCGAGCGCCCAGCCGACGTGGTCGGCGTCAAGGTGCGAGAGCACCACGTGTGTGACGTCCTCCGCGCCGTAGCCGGCTTCCTCGAGGTGGTCCATCAGGTCCTCCTCGCGCCTTAGTTCGTACCGGCCGACGAGGACCTCAGGGAGCTCGGGACCGAAGCCCGCGTCGAGGAGCACGAGGTGGTCGCCGGCCTCGACGAGGACCGGGCGCATCGCGCCCTTGATCTTCGCCTTCTTCTGACCCCCGAACAGGTTACCGGCGTCCGTCACGAACACGCCGTCGTCTAGTATGTGCACCTTCGCGGACCCCGCCTCGAAGCTTCTGACCGTAGCCAATCTCCCCACCCTTTCTGGATCTTGGTGCCGCATGATAGCGGCGCGGGCGGCGTCCCGCTCCCACGTGCCCGGTCCGTCGGGGTGGGCGCGTGGCCCAAATGCGCTAGCCAAATATCAACTACGTGGCGTATGTACACGGTGTTCCGACGCGTCATACTATCCGCATGGAGATTTTGAGGACGATAGGATCTGGCACGCGCAGAACGGGCAGCAGGTGGCTGCTGGCCGTGATGGCCGTGGTCCTGCTCTCCACCTTCGCGCTCGCCGGAAGCGGGGACGCGGCCACGGCCTACGACGACGAGGAACTGGAGTTCCTGGGTCTTATCAACGATTATCGTGAGCAGAACGGGCTTCGGCCCGTGATCCTCTCCGACACCCTGACGGTCGCGGCCGAGCATCACTCGCAGGACATGGCCGACTACGGCTTTTTCGCCCACGACACGGTCAAGAGCTCGTACTACGCGCCGAACTCGGAGCCCTGGGACCGCATGGAGCAGGAGGGCTACGACTACAACACCGCCAAGGGCGAGAACCTGGCCGTCGGCTACGAGACGGCCGATGAGGCCATGCAGGCCTGGAAGGACTCACCCGAGCACAACGCGGCCATGCTCGACGGGAACTACCGCGTGATGGGCGTCGCCCGCATCAACTCGCCCGGCAGCGTCCACGGCTGGTACTGGACCACGGACTTCGGCGGCTACGTGGATGCGAGCGCCCACGGCCCAGGCGAGGAGCCCTCCGGCCGCCAGGACGGACAGTCCGGCGCCGACGACCCCGAAAAGCAGCCGCAGGCGGCCCCGAACGACCAGGGTAAGGACACGGACGAGCTCGACACCTACGTCCTGGACAACGGCGGCATGAGCAAGGTCGGCGGCTGGACCCAGCGTGCCAGGGACGGGGCCGACCTCGTGCTGGAAGACGGGCTGGCCCGACTGGGCGGCTACCACGACGGCAAGGACGAGCTAGAGCAGAAGATCCACATCGGCGCCGACGCCACCCTGGCGTACGACGTCAAAGTGAAGGCGGGCCACGGGGATCCCGACGACGAGATGCTCCTCCGTCTCACGGACGGCAAGGGCAAGCAGGTCGCGATCCTGAAGAGGTACACAGGAAGGGACGCCGGCGGCTGGGAGCGCGGACGGGTGGACCTCTCGCGGTTCGCCGGGCGGACGCTCAACCTCTCGTTCGATGTGCGGACCGACGGTGAGCACCTCACCACGTTCTATCTGGACCATCTGGCGCTCAGCAGGCCGTAGGGTCGTTCAGGCCCGCACGCGGTCGCCCGCTATGTCTTTCAGGGCTCGGCCCAAGGCGCGAGGGTGCTTTAGCAGGCTGTAGACCGGCGCGTCTCCGGTAAAGCTCTCCACAAGTGCCCGGCTTGCCGCGCCGTCCTTCGCGCAGGCCCTGAAGAGCGGTTCTAGGAGCTCCATGTTGGGCACGAGGTTTACAAGCGCTTGGCCCGAGAGGTGCTCGCGTCCTCTCAGGCGCAGGAGTTGGCGGGCGTAGCCCGAGAGGGTGGAGGCCGAGAAGTCTTTGCGCTCGTGAGCCTCGTGGGCCCAGGAGGCGGCTAGGCGGCCGGACTCTATGGCGTACCCGACGCCCTCGCCGCTTATGGGGTGGACCAGGCTGGCCGCGTCGCCCACGGTCATGACGCCCTGTTCGTGGCGCCTGGCGCCCCACATCCCCATCTTTAGCGACCAGCTCTTGGCGGGCCCCTCGGACTCGGCGCCTCCGAGCCAATCCGCCATCTCCGGCTCCTCCAGGAAGCGGTCGAAGAAGTCCTTCAGGTTCCGGCCCGTAGCGGCCAGCGACCTCGTGGAGATGCCGGCCCCGACGTTGGCCGTGCCGTCCCCGAGATAGAAGACCCAGCCGTAGCCTGCGCCACTGGAGTTCATGTCGCTTGTCATGAAGACGTGGATGTGTTCTTTGTCCGGGCCATCGACCCCGCGGAAGTACTGCCTACGGGCCACCGCGTTCTGGTGGGCCTTCATCCCGCCCTCGAAGCCGCCGATCCCGTCTGCCACTACCACGAGCGGCGCGGCGAAGCCCTCGGGGCCCGCGCCGTTCTCCGCCAGAAGACCGGTGACGGCGCCGGCGGGGGAGCGGCGAAGCTCGGTGGCCCGTGTGCGGGGCCGGAACTCGGCACCCGCGGCCTCGGCCCGTTCGAGCAGCTTCGCGTCGGTCTCTTCGCGCCGGATCACGTACCCCCGCGGACCGTGCAGCGTGGGCGGCACCCCCTGGCGGATGGAGGTCGTCGCGGTGCGGATCGAGAAGCCGGTGAACCGGCCGTGGTGGGGCTCCTCCAGCCAGTCGCCGAGGCCCATCATCGCCACCTCACCCGCCGCGTGCGGCATGAGGCCGTCGCCGCATGGCTTGTCGCGGGGAAACTCCTGGCGGTCCAGCAGCAGGGTCTTCAGGCCCGCCTTCGACGCGTAGTAGGCCGTCGAAGTGCCGCCCGGGCCCGCGCCCACCACGACGAGATCGTAGCCCTCGCCCATCCTCACCCTCCCAAACGCGCCGCCGACTGTGCCAGAATGACCCGCAACCGCCCCACTAAGAGCGGCCCACATTATACCCGCGCACCAGAAGGAGGCGGAGCCTTGGTAGACCGCAACCGCCCCGCGCGCTACGCGCCGGGAGACCGCGCCGCGCTGAGGGCGACCATGCAGCCAGTCGAGATCCTCGAGGTCCGCCGCGGCGAGTTCGTACCCGACTTCGTCTACAAGGTCCGCGTCCTCGCGGAGAGGCCAGCCAGACCATACAACCTCTCCGTCCCCGAGCACGACCTGGCAGACCAGCCGGTCTGAGCCTGTCAGCCGCGTAGTCGCCTGGCGTCACCCAACGGGTCGTGCCCAGGCTTTCCGAGAAGGTGGAACACGCCGGCACTGCCGAACCGACGTCGAAATCCACTCGAGCACAGACCGGCCAAGAAGCTGACAAGCTTGCTGACAGGCTTGCTGACAGGCTGAAATGCTGCCGAAGACTAAAAGTCCTCGGCCGTCACGCTCATGTAGGCGACGTCGACCAGCGGCACCCCCGTCTCGAGCGCCCGGTCCACGGCGCGGGCGAGGGCCTCGGCGGCGACGCCGGCGTCGGGGAAGTGGCCGTCGAGGAGGCGTGCGGCCCTGGCTATCTCGTAGAAGGAGAAGCGCCGGCGCCCGCCCGTGAGCTCGTAGACCGCTTCGAGCACCTCGAAGCGCAGGGAGATCAGCTGCTCCAGGCGCCAGCGGATCTCGTCCACCGTAAGGTTCATGGTCTGGTAGAGGCGGGCTATCTGGGCGACCTGGGTCAGGGTGGGCGGGCGTTTGAGCAGCCGGGAGACGGAGGTCTCGTCGAGGTACCGCCTGGCGGTTATGCGCGCGAGGGCCAGACGGCCCCCGTCGCTCTCGTAGGCGGGAAGCGGGCGAAGGGCCTCCGGCCCCCTCAGGCCGCCGACCTTTATCTCCTCGCCGGCCACGAAGACCCGCGGGGTGTGGCCGCCGGCGTAGAAGCCGATCTGGCGGGCCATCTTGGCCGCGTCGGGGGAAGGCGCGCCGCACCTTACCTCGACCCACCGGCGGACGGTACCCGAGTAGAGCCTCTCCAGCGCCCGCCACGTCGCGTCCCCGCGGAGGTCCACCTCGCCTGGCTTCTCCGTGACCACGGAGACCCGCGCGTCCGGCAGCGAGTCGCCGTAGGCCTCCAAGACCGCCTCGAGGAAGCGCTCGAACTCGTCGTCGACCGTGCCTGGGAGGTAGCGGCGGCGCTCCGCCGGGAGGACGTACATGAGGCGGCTCTTGATCCTGCGCTCCTTGCCTTCCGCGGCCTTGAGCCGGTCTATGGCCTCGTACAGCTCCCTGCGCCTCGTGTAGACCAGCGCCGTCAGACGCTCGACCTCGGGGTCGGTGGCGTAGCCCTCGGCCCATGCCTCGTCCCGAGCGGCGCAGGCCGCCTCGTGGGCGTTCTCCGCCCTCAGGACCGAACGCTCTTCTCGCTCCCGTTCGGCCTGGGCCTCGCCCAGCTCGCGCTCCAGGGTCTCTATCGTCGAAGGCACCGCGGGCTCCCCATCACCATCACCACTCTCCGAAAAGACATTCTACATGGGACCGGCGTTGCGCGCGGGGCGGAAAAGGCCTAAATTGAGGTCCTCAGGGGAGCCATAGGAAGGGAGAACGCGTGGATTTCGACACGGGAAATCGGCCAGAACCGGCCGCATCCGGGGGGTCCGGCGGGGGATCGGGCGCAACGCCGCCGGGCGCGTCCGCGTCAACGGGCGGGGAGTTCGACTACAGGGACCCGATACAGAGCTTCGTGGGCACCGTGCGGCGGCTCGTGCTGGAACCCGTCGCCTTCTTCAGGGGAATGACCCGGCAGGGCGACTTCGTGAACCCGCTGGTCTTCGCGCTCATCTGCTGGGAGATATCGGCGGTGATCGGCGGCTTCCTCGGCGTGATTGCCTCCATCGTCGGCCTGGGGTCCAGGAGCGTTGGGGACGCCATAGTAAGCTTCTTCGCGTCGCTGATCCTTACACCCATCTTCGCGACCGTGGGACTCCTGATCGCGGCCGCGATCATCCACCTTTTGGTGGTGCTGATAGCGCGCCCGATGAGCACGGGGTTCGAGACCTCGTTCCGCGTCGTGTCCTACGCGAACGTGACCGCTTTGGTGAATTGGATCCCGGTACTCGGGGCGCTGGTCGGGGCCGTCTGGTACACCGTGCTCTCGATCCTCGGGGTGAGAGAGGGCCACGCCACTTCCACGGGGAAGGCCGCCGTCATCGTGCTTATACCGGTCGCGATAGCGTTGCTTCTCCTGCTCCTGCTGGCGGCTGTTATCGGGGCGGTGATCTTCGGGGCCCTGAGCAACGCCTAGCGGCGGATGCCGTGCGCCGGTCCGGTCGCTATACTATGCCGGTTCTTTAGCGAAGGGGGCTAGCGCATGGCGCAGACGGTTACTCTCATACCCGGCGACGGCATCGGGCCGGATCTCACCGAATCCGTAAAAGAGGTAATAGGCGCGCTCGACGTCGGGATCGAGTGGGAAATAGCCGAGGCCGGCGAGGCGGTAATGGACAGGGAGGGCACGCCCCTGCCCGAGTCCGTGCTTGAGTCCATCCGGCGCAACAAGGTCGCCATAAAGGGCCCCCTAACCACCCCGGTCGGCACGGGCTTCCGCTCGGTCAACGTGGCGCTGCGCAAGGAGCTGGACCTATACGCCAATATCAGGCCCAGCCTTAGCCTGCCGGGTGTGGAGACACCGCACCGGGATATCGACCTGATCATCTACCGCGAGAACACCGAGGACCTCTACGCCGGCGTGGAGCATATGGTGGGCAAGCACGCGGCGGAGTCGATCAAGATCATCACCCGCGAGGGCACGGAGCGCATCTGCCGCATGGCCTTCGAGCGCTCCAAGGAGCAGGGCCGCAAGCACATAACGGTGATCCACAAAGCGAACATCATGAAGTTCACCGACGGCCTCTTCCGTGACGTCTTCTTCGAGGTGGGCAAGGAGTACGAGAACGACTTCGAAGAGATAGACGACCGCATCGTGGACAACATGTGCATGCAGCTCGTCATGAAGCCGAACCTCTACGACGTGCTCGTCTGCCCGAACCTCTACGGCGACATCCTCTCGGACCTCTGCGCCGGGCTCACGGGCGGCCTCGGCGTCGCCCCCGGGGCGAACATAGGGGAGGAGATCGCGGTCTTCGAGCCGGTCCACGGGTCAGCCCCGAAGTACGCGGGCCAGAACCGGGCGAACCCGCTGGCGACGCTGCTCTCTGCAAAGGAGATGCTGATACACCTGGGCCACGCCGACGCCGCCGACAGCATGCAGTCGGGCATCGAGGCCGCGCTCAAGAACCCGGAGACCCGGACCAAGGACCTCGGGGGCTCGGCGGGCACCAAGGAGTTCACGCAGGCCATCATCTCGAACCTGTAGACGCGACCGATGCTCTCCACCGGAACCGCGGGTGACGTGGGTGCCGCGTTTACCCACGCCCCGGCCCGGAAGTAGCCAGGGGTAACCGGGACGGGATGCGGATCGCGCTCTTCACGGAGACCTTCGTGCCGGCGCTTGACGGCGTCGTCACGCGCCTGCGCAGCACGATAGACGAGCTCTTGAAAGTCGGCGACGAGATGATGGTGATAGCCCCGAGCTACGGCGAGGGGCCCGCTTACTACCACGACGTCCCGATCCACCGCGTGGCCAGCGTGCCTTTCCCCCCGTACCCGCAGATCAAGCTCGCGCCAGCCAACCCGCGTGTGGGCCCTGCCCTCAAGAATTTCGGGCCCGACCTGATCCACGCCGTCAACCCGTTCGTCCTCGGGAGCGGAGCCCCCCTCTACGCCCGCCGGCTCGGGGTACCGCTCGTCGCCTCCTACCACACGAACGTCACGACCTACGCCCGGTTCTACGGCATGGGCATCGGCGAGAAGATGGGCCGCTGGTGGACCAGAACGCTGCACAACAAGGCGCGGATCAACCTCTGCACCTCGGAGACCACGCGGAAATACCTTAGCGAGAACGGCGTCGAACGCCTCCACGTATGGCCCCAGGGCGTGGATACCGAGCGTTTCCATCCGAAGAAGCGCTCGGAGGAGTGGCGCTTCAAGCTCTCGGGCGGCCACCCCGACGCGCCCGTCCTCCTCTACGTCGGCCGGTTGGGCCGCGAGAAGAGCATCGGCAGCCTGAAGAGGGTGCTGCGCGCGATGCCCGAGGTCAGGCTCGCCCTTGTGGGCGACGGGCCGGCCCGCCGCGAGCTTGAGGAAGAGTTCGCCGGCATGCCCGCGGTCTTCTCCGGCACCCGGCGCGGGGCCGAGCTCTCCGCGGCATACGCGTCTGCGGACGCGCTCGTCTTCCCTTCGACGACGGAGACCTTGGGCCTGGCGATGCTCGAGGCCCTCTCCTCGGGGCTGCCCGTGGTCGCCGCGCGCGCCGGGGCCGCCCACGAGGTCGTCGAGGAGGGGGCAAACGGCCTGCTCTACGATCCCGAAGACCCCGACTCCCTCGTGGAGACGGCGCGACGCATCCTGGAGAACCGGGACCTGCGCGCCCGGCTCGGAGAGGGGGCCAGGGCCACGGCGGAGCCCAGGGACTGGGAGGCGGCCACCGCGGCGTTGCGCGGGTACTACGAGATGGCGCTGGCGGCCGAGTGAGCAAGCGCGCGAAGATCAAGAGCGGCGGCATCCGGTTCTCGAAGTTCTCACTCGTCGGGCTGTCCAACGCCGTCGTCGACATCGGGGTGCTCAACCTCTTCCTCTGGCTGCAGCCGACCCGGGAGACGCTCGTGCTCGTCGTCTACAACGGCGTAGCGCTCGTGCTTGCGAACGTGAACAGCTACATCGGGAACACCATGTGGACCTTCCGGGGACGCGCGGAGCACAACCTGCGCCAGACCGCGCTCTTCTTTCTCCAGTCGCTCATCAACATCGG
The DNA here is from genome assembly GCA_035264945.1 of Rubrobacter sp. Lineage (GTDB taxonomy): Bacteria > Actinomycetota > Rubrobacteria > Rubrobacterales > Rubrobacteraceae > Rubrobacter_D. The sequence goes on along the minus strand of DATFPF010000082.1, from coordinate 12,527 downwards.
GACCAGCACCTGCATCTTCTGGGCGCTCATTCACCCCCTTCTCGTGGACACGGACATACCCGCGTATCTGGTCGGCAACGTCGCCAAGATCATCTCCGTAGCGGTGGCCTCCGTCATCAGCTTCTTCCTCCTGCGATACGTGGTCTTCTCCCGCAGACGCTGGTTCAAAAGGCGCTTGTAAGAGCAAATGGGCCGTGCTAAATTAACCCAGCATGCGGAAGTAGCTCAGCTGGTAGAGCATCACCTTGCCATGGTGAGGGTCGCGGGTTCGAATCCCGTCTTCCGCTCTGGCCGCGGGCCGACTGGCGGCATGGCCGAGTGGTTAGGCAAGGGTCTGCAAAACCCTGCACCCCGGTTCGACTCCGGGTGCCGCCTCTCGGGGGGGCCCCGTCCAGTACGACACGGGCGATTAGCTCAGGGGGAGAGCGCCTTCCTGACACGGAGGAGGTCAGTGGTTCGAATCCACTATCGCCCACCACGCCGCGCCGGCTCCTTCGGACCCACCGGCGCGCGAACTACCGGGCCCTGACCCCGGACTTCCCCGCAACCCGTCCCGAAGAAAGGTCCGTACATGCCCTCCGTTACCCTCCCAGACGGCAAACAACTTGACGTCAAACCCGGCGACAGGGCGCGCGACGTTGTCGAGAGCATCGGCCCGCGCCTGGCCCGCGACGCCGTAGTCGCCAAGCTCGACGGGGAGGTGGTAGACCTCGAGGCGCCGGTGGACGGGGGTGGCTCGTTCGAGGTGCTGACCAAGGATTCCCCCGAGGCGCTCGAGGTGTTGCGGCACTCGACGGCCCACGCGATGGCGCAGGCCATCCTGGAGCTCTTCCCAGACAGCAAGCTCACCCTCGGTCCGCCCATCCAGGACGGGTTCTTCTACGACATAGAGGTCGAGGGGCGCATCACGGACGAGGACCTGCCGCGCATCGAGGAGCGGATGCGCGAGATCGTCGCCCGCGACCTGCCTGTCAGGCGAGAGGAGGTCTCCAAGGGCGAGGCCGAGCGGCTCTACGAGGACAACCCGTACAAGATGGAGATCATCGCTGGCCTCGAGGACGGGGAGATCACCGTCTACCGCCAGGGGGACTTCTTCGACCTGTGCCGCGGACCCCACGTCGAGAGCACGGGCAAGCTCGGCGCCTTCAAGCTCCAGAACATAGCCGGCGCCTACTGGCGGGGCGACGAGAAGAACCCGATGCTGACCCGCGTCTACGGCACGGCGTGGCCGACGGAGAAGGAGCTCAAGGCGTACCTGAGAAGGCTGGAGGAAGCCCGGGCCCGCGACCACCGCAAGATCGGCAAGGACCTCGACCTCTTCACGTTCTCCCCCGACGTCGGCGGCGGCATTCCCCTCTTCCTGCCCAAGGGGGAGATGCTCCGGCACCTCATGGAGGGCTACGTGCGCGAGGTCCAGACCCGCCACGGCTACGACCACGTCTGGACGGGCCATCTCGTAAACGAGTCGCTCTACGAGAAGAGCGGGCACCTCGAGCACTACGTCGACTCCATGTACCCGCCGATGGTGGACGGCGAGACGCGCTACCGCCTCAAGCCGATGAACTGCCCGAGCCACATGACGCTCTTCAACTCAAGGGCCCACTCCTACAGGGACCTGCCCCTGCGCTACGCCGAGTTCGCCACGCTCTACCGCTACGAGAAGAGCGGCGAGCTGAACGGTTTGACGCGGGTCAGGTCGCTGACTCAGGACGACGCCCACGTGTTCTGCACGGAGGACCAGGTCCAGGAGGAGTTCGCCAGGGCCCTTGAGATCGTGCGCGAGGTACTCGACACCTACGGGTTCGACGAGTATCGCGTCCAGCTCTCGATGCGCGACCCCGACGACAGCAAGTACATAGCCGACGAGCAGAAGTGGGCCAGGGCCGAGCAGGAGCTCCGCGAGGCGCTCGATGCGGCCTGCATCGACTACGACGAGGAGGCGGGCGAGGCAGCCTTCTACGGTCCCAAGGCCGACTTCATGGCCAAGGACGTGCTCGGGCGCGAGTGGCAGCTCTCGACCATCCAGGTAGATTTTCTCCAGCCGCTGCGCCTTGGCTGCGAGTACGTGGGGGAGGACGGGAGGGAGCACACGCCGGTCCTTCTGCACCGCGCCGTCACCGGCTCGACGGAGAGGTTCCTCGGGGTGCTCATAGAGCACTACGCGGGCGCCTTCCCGGTCTGGCTCTCGCCCGTGCAGGCGGTCGTCATACCCGTCTCCGACAGGCACAACGGGTACGCGCAAGAGGTGGCCGGGCGGCTCGACGGGCGCGGCATCCGGGTCGAGGTGGACGACGCGCAGAACAGCATGCAGAAGAAGATCCGGGAGAACGCGAAGCAGAAGATCCCCTACCTCCTCATCGTCGGGGACAACGAGGCCGGGGCCGGCACGGTCAACGTGCGCCGTCGGGGAGAGAAGCAGCAGGAAGAGTTGGCCGTCGAGGCGTTCGTGGAGATGGTCTCCGAGCAGGTGCGCTCGCGAGGATAGTTCCATATAGACAACGGAGGCTGGCGCGGAGTATAATCTCTTGGGTAGTTGGGGTCCCGTTTCGTCCAAATCACGATCAGAAGCTTGCGGAAGAGGACGCACGGCCCCGAAAAATAGGTTTTGAGAGGAGTGATGCACAGTAGCGACTGAAGAAGAGCCGCGAATAAACGGCCAGATCCGGGCGCGGAGCGTCCGCCTGATCGCGGCCGACGGCGAGCAGCTAGGCATCAAGCACATCAAAGAGGCGATCGACCTCGGGGAGAGGGCCGACCTCGACCTCGTGGAGGTCGCACCGAACGCGGACCCGCCGGTTGTCCGGATGATGGACTACGGCAAGTTCAAGTACCAGAAAGAGCAGGCCCGCAAGGCCGCCCGCAAGAAGCAGGTCAACGTGAACGTGCGGGAGATAAAGCTCCGCCCGAAGATCGGCGACCACGACTTCAACACCAAGCGGGGCCACGTCGAGCGCTTCCTGCGCGGCGGCGACAAGGTAAAGGTCACCATCATGTTCCGCGGGCGCGAGGTCCAGCACCCCGAGCTCGGCGAGCGACTTCTCAGGCGCCTTGCGGCCGACCTCGACGAGCTTGGCCGCATCGAGAGCCAGCCCAACCTGGACGGGCGAAACATGATCATGGTAATGGCCCCGAAGAAGGTCGCCAAGGAAGAGGCCGAGGCCGAAGAGGCGCCCCCTGAGCCCGAGCGGCGCACGACGGGCAGCCGGCGCGAGAGGGCGGCTCGCAGCTAAAGCAACTGTTTGATACACTCTCGCCGCTTGCAGAGGCGAAACGGCTTCGACTCCCGTGCCGCGAGCCTCTCTTGAAGTACGTCTAAACGAAACGTGGAGGAAAAATGCCGAAGATGAAGACCCACAAGGGTGCCGCCGGGCGCTTTCAGGTCGGCAAGAAGGGCGGCCTGAAGCGGCGCCGGGCCGGCCACAACCACATCCTCGAGAAGAAGAGCAGGAAGCGCAAGCGGCGGCTCAACACCGAGACCGTAGTGCACGGCGCGGACGAGAAGAAGCTCAAGCGACTTCTGGGGGTGAGGTAGATGGCACGCGCCGCCAGGAGCGTCCACGCCCGCAAGAAGCGCCGGAAGGTGCTCGAGCAGGCAAAGGGCTACAGGGGTACCAAGCACAGCTCGTACAAGCGGGCCAAGGAGCAGGTCTGGAAGAGCGGCGTCTACGCCTACCAGGGCCGCAAGCAGCGCAAGCGCGACTTCCGGTCGCTCTGGATCCAGCGCATCAACGCCGGCGCCCGCGAGCACGGTATGTCCTACTCGCAGCTGATCCACGGCCTGCGCCTCGCCGAGATCGACCTCGACCGCAAGATCCTGGCCGACCTCGCCGCCACCGAGCCGGAGGTCTTCGCCGGCGTCGTCGCCCAGGCCAAGAACGCCCTGGACGGCAACCCCGTCGAGGCCCGCGTGAAGGTCGAGCGCACCCCCGAGCCGGAGCCTGCCGCCCAGCCCAAGCCGCGGGCGCGTCGCAAGCCGGCCCCCGAGACCGCGGCCCCGCAGACCGTCTCCGAACCGGAGGCCGCGCCTGCGCCTGAGGCCGTCGAGACCGATGAGCAGCCCGAGGTCGAGGCCACGGAGCCCGCAGAGCGCAGGGCCGAGGAGCTCGACGTCGACATCGAGGAGATAGGTGAGGGCTCGGGTGCCGAGGGCCGCGTCCTTGTTGAGGACGTGGAGGAGGCCGCCGAGGAAGAGGGCAAGGTCCACGCGACCGACGCCGCCGAGCGCAAGGCCGAGGAGCTTGGCGTCGACCTCTCAGGGGTCGAGGGCACGGGCCAGGAGGGCCGCATCACCGTAGGGGACGTGGAGCAGGCCGCCAAGGACGGGGAAGACGGCTAGCACCTGGCACGAGGTCTCGTCCAAACGGGCGGCCAGGCTCGACTCCAAAAAGCACCGCGAGGCCGAGCGCCTCTTTCTGGCCGAGGGCAGGGCCCTCGTCGAAGAGGCCACCGTCCCCCCGGTGCGGCTCTTCGAGACGGAGGAAGAGGTGCGCCGCGTCTCGGCGCTCAAGACCCCGACAGGGCCCGTCGGGGTCTTCCCGTTTCTCGACGTCTCCGGTGGGGACCTGCTCTCGTGCGGGAGGCGCGTCGTGCTGTTGCACGGCGTTCAGGACCCTGGCAACGTCGGCACCGTGATCCGGAGCGCCCACGCCTTCGGGGCCGGGGTGGCACTCTCGAAAGGATGCGCCGACCTGTACAACCCGAAGACCGTAAGGGCGACGATGGGCTCGATCTTCCACGCGCCGGTCGCCCGTGAGCTCGAGACGTTCGAGTTCCTGGGTAGGGCTTCTGAGGCCGGCTTCGCGACGGCGGCGGCGGTCCCCGAGGGTGGCGTGGCGCCGCCTGCGGTGTCCGGGGAGAGGGTAATGATCGTGGTCGGGGCGGAAGGGTCCGGGTTGCCCCGAGAAGTCGTGGGGGCGTGCGAAATGCGGGTAAGCGTGCCGTCACGGGCGGCCTCGCTCAACGCGGCGGTGGCGGCCTCGATCCTGCTCTACGAGGCGTATACGCGTGTGCTAGGATAAGCGGCCATTATGGCGGTCGCGGAGCGGATAAAAGAGCTGAAGAACGCGGCGCTTGCGGCCGTCGGCGAGGCCGGTACCACGGCCGCGCTAGAAGACGTCCGCGTCCGGTACCTCGGCCGGTCCGCTGAGCTCACGGAGATCAAGAAGAGCATAGGCACGCTCTCCCCGGAGGAGCGCAAGGAGGTGGGGCGTTCGGCGAACCTCGCGACGCGCGAGGTCGAGGAAGCGCTCAGGGCCAGGACCGGCGAGCTCTCGGCCGTCGAACGCGAGGAGAAGCTCAGGGCGGAGGCCGTGGACGTCACCTTGCCAGGCGTGCCGCACCCGCGGGGGCACCTGCATCCATCGCAGCGGATCATCGACGAGGTAGTGGACTTCTTCGTCGGCCTCGGCTACGGCGTCGCTGAGGGCCCCGAGGCCGAGACCGACTACTACAACTTCACGGCCTTGGGCATACCGCCAGGCCACCCGGCCCGCACCATGCAGGACACGTTCTTCCTTGACGACGGGCTCGTCCTCAGGACGCACACCTCGCCCGTGCAGGTAAGGACGATGCTCTCGCAGCCGCCGCCCGTCTACGTGGTCTGCCCCGGCAGGACGTACAGGCGCGACTCCGACCCGACGCACACGCCGATGTTCCACCAGATCGAGGGCCTCGCCGTGGACCGCGGGCTAACGCTCGGGCACCTGAAGGGGACGCTCGCGGCGATGGCCCGGCACGTCTTCGGCGAGGACGTGGCCGTGAGGCTCAGGCCCAGCTACTTCCAGTTCACCGAGCCGAGCGTCGAGCTCGACGTTAGCTGCTTCCGGTGCGGCGGCTCCGACCCCAACTGCAAGGTCTGCAAGGGCGCGGGGTGGCTGGAGATGCTCGGCGCGGGCATGGTGGACCCCGGCGTGCTCGAGGAGGCCGGCGTGGATTCCGAGGAGTACACGGGCTTCGCCTTCGGGATGGGGCCCGACCGCATGGCGATGGCGAAGTACGGCATCCCTGACCTCCGCCTTTTCTTCGAGGGCGACCTCCGCTTTCTGCGTCAGTTTTAGTCTGTAGAAGGGATATCCTTTGCGCGTTCCTTTGAGCTGGCTCCGCGAGTACGTGGACTTCGACCTTGGCGTCGAAAGGCTCGTCGAGCTCTTTACCCTCCACAGCCAGGAGATCGACGGGGTCTACCGCCTCGGCGTGACGGACGGCGAGGTGGTGGTAGGGGAGGTAAAGGAGTTCGGGCCGCACCCGAACGCCGACAGGCTCTCGGTTGCGAAGGTGGACCTCGGCGGGAGGGAGGTCCAGATCGTGGCCGGCGCCCCGAACCCGTACCCCGGCGCCCGCGTCCCGGTAGTCCTGCCCGGCAGCGTCATGGCCGACGGCACGAAGCTCAAGAAAGCGAAGCTCAGGGGGCTCGAGTCCTACGGCATGATGATGAGCGAGCGCGAGCTCGGCATCTCAGCCGACCACGGCGGCATCCTGCTCCTCGATGAGGCCCACGAGGTGGGAAGGCCCGTGGCGGACTACTTCCCGGTCGGGGAGACCGTAATAGACATAGACGTTACCCCGAACCGTCCCGACCTGTGGGGCATGATCGGGGTCGCCCGCGAGCTCGCCGCGATCCTCCAGACGGACTTCCGGGTCCCCGAAATCTCCTTCGAGACCGGCGGCGAGCCGACCGGCGCGTACGGCCTCAGGGTCGAGGCAGGAGGCTTGTGCCCGAGGTACGACCTGCGCCGGGTGTCAGGTCTCGCGCCGGGGCGCGAGGCCCCGCTCTGGATGCGCCGCCGCATCCACGCCGCCGGCATGCGGCCCATCAACGCTGTCGTGGACGCGACGAACTACGTGATGCTCGAGACCGGGCAGCCCATCCACGCCTTCGACGCGGAGAAGGTGCGCCAAGGAATAGTCGTCAGGAGGGGGAGGCCCGAGGAGAAAATCACGCTCCTCGACGGCTCGACGCGAACGCTTGACGAGGAGATGCTCGTCATAGCCGACGAGGAGCGGGGCCTCGTCATCGCCGGCGTCATGGGCGCCGAGGACGCGGAGGTGGGCGGGGAGACCACCGACGCCCTGGTCGAGGTCGCCACCTTCGCCGGGGACAACATCCTGCGTACCTCCCAGCGGCTCGGCCTGCGCACCGACGCCTCGGGCCGCTTCGAGCGGGGCCTCGACCCGAACATGGTCGATCTCGCCATGGGGCGCGTGGTCGGCCTGCTCGCGCAGTACGCCGACGGCAACGTCGCCGCCGACACCCTGAGCCACTATCCTGAGCCGGCCCGACCCTGGCGCGTGCCTTTGCGCCTCTCGCGCGCAGAGGTGCTGCTCGGCATGCCGGTCGAGGCCCCTGAGGCCGCGGACCGTTTGCGGGCGCTCGGCTGCGAGGTCGAGGCCGGGGAGAGGGAGTTGTCCGCAACCGTGCCGACGTTCCGCAGGGACCTGCGGCGGGAGGTCGACCTCGTCGAGGAGGTGGGGCGTCTGATCGGGCTTGACAGGGTTCCCGAAGGACTCCCCGGGGTGCCGCAGCCGGGCGGCCTCACGCCCGACCAGCGGAGGCGGCGCCTGCTCCGCCGTCTGCTGGCGGACTTAGGACTCTCCGAGGCAATCACATACCCTTTCGGCCCCTGCCGGTGGACGGAAGATCTGGGCGTTGGCAACGGGGCCGTCGGCATCAAGAACCCGCTGAGCGCCGAGGGCGGCGCGCTTCGGACCTCGATCCTGCCCGGACTTCTCGACGCGGCGGCCCGCAACAAGACCTTCGGCGTCCGCGGCGGGGCCGTCTTTGAGGTCGGCCGCGTCTTCGCGCCGGACCCGCCGCCAGAAGCCCTGCGCGAAGCGGCCCTGGAGTTCCGCATGACCGGGCGCGTGGACGCCCTCGGCCCCGACGCCGAGCCCAACAAGGCCTCGTTGATGGGCGTCATGGAGGAGGAGCGCCTAGGCGTCGTCCTCGCCGGCACCATACGCCCCGCCGGATGGAACGCGCCCGCGGTAATGGCCGGCTTCTTCGAGGCGAAGGGGCTGGTCGAGCGGCTCGTGCCCGGCGCCTCCTTCGCGCCGGACGCGCCGCCCTTCCTTCACCCCGGGCGGTCTGCCGTCGTAAGGGTTGGCGGCGGCGAGGCGGGCTGGGTCGGGGAGTTGCACCCCGAGGTCGCGGAGAAGTTCGGGCTCGACGGGTGGCCCGTCGCCGCCTTCGAGCTAGACCCGGGCCTCTGCCGGGCCGACGTGGAGCCGCGCTTCGAGCCCTTCGTCTCCATGCCGGCCGTCGCCAGGGACCTGGCCGTCGTGGTGGAGCGCGACGTGCCCGTGGGCGAGATGGTCGCCTCCGTTGAGGGCCTCGGTGGGCTACTGGCCGAGGTTCGGGTGTTCGATATCTACGAGGGAGACCAGGTTCCCGACGGGCACAAGAGCGTGGCCCTGGGGTTCGTGTTCCAGGGGGAGCGGACGCTTACCGACGAGGAGGTCGACGACGAGATGGGGCGTATTACGGTCCACCTCGGCGAGCGCTTCGGTGGACGCATCAGAACTTAGGGCCGCTCCCGCGCACGCCTCGCACCGACGGTAAAAGGTTCTGAGGCTTTGAGGTTTCAAGGGGTGGACGCGCGGAAGCCCTCGTCATGTAGCCCCCTAAAGCCTCAGAACCTTTACGATGGCCACTCTTCGCGCAGGACGCTCATGAGCAGGGCGTCGTGGAAACCGTCAGCCCGCTTCACGGCCTGTCGGAGGCGTCCCTCATGCTCGAAGCCGAGCCGCTCGTAGGCGGAGATGGCCGCCTCGTTGAACTCGAAGACGCTAAGGCCGACGCGGTTCAGGCCCAGGTCCTCGAAGGCGTAGCGGACGATCATCTCGATCGCCTCGGCCCCGTAGCCGTGGCTCCTGTCGTCGGGCGCGCCGACGATCACGGAGAGGTCGGCCGACAGGTTCGCCTCGCTGATGTTCATAAGGCTGATGACGCCCACGGGCTTCTTCTCGCCGCTGAGGTGGATCGCGAAAGAGTCGTCTGTCGTGGACAGCTCGCGCTCCTCGAAGAGACGCTTCACGGTCGAGCGACCAAGGGGCGTCCTGGCCCAACTGGTGAGGTGCCAGACCTCTGGATCTCCGTACCATTCGGCGTACAGCCGGTAGTTTTTGGGGTCGTGGCGTCGCAGTTGCACACGCTCGCCGTCCAGCGTCCTGGTCTTTCCGCCCAACTGCACGCGGGTGAATATACCCGGTTTGGGTGGGTGACGCTATGCTAGAATCCGCCGATCATGAAGGCGATACCAGACCGAATCGTCTCTTTGGGCTTCGGCAAGCACGTGCGCGCCGACAGAATAGTGGCGCTGGTTCCAATCGAAGAGGACCGCGGAAGCGGCCGCCGCACCCTGGTCTACGTCGAGGGCGTCCCCGATCCCCTGGTCGCGGGCCGGACCGAGGCCACGATCCTGCGCGACATGGTCGGCGTCGAGAGCGGGGCGACGGAGCTTTTGCGAGAGCTTCAGGTCCAGATCGGCGGCGTCAGGCCCCTGCTTAAGTCCTCGATTCGCTCCGAAGCGGGCCTCGACCTCGACGAGCTTTCCCGTCGCATCACGGACCTCACAGGAGAGCAGGGCTCCCCACGGATGTTCTAGGGACCGGCTTCTACGACCGGGACCCCCGCGAGGTCGCCGTCGATCTTCTAGGATGCACCCTCGCGCACGAGACCCCCGAGGGTTTTACTGCCGGCGTCATCGTCGAGACGGAGGCCTACAGGCCCGAGGACCCCGCGTGCCACGCCTACAGCGGCCCGACGATGCGCAACCGCAACATCTTCGCCGGCCCTGGCATCGCCTACGTCTACGTCTCCTACGGCATCCACCACCTGCTCAACGTGGTGTGCGAGGAGGAGGGCGTCGGCAGCGCCGTCCTGATCCGGGCCCTGAGGCCCGTCGAGGGCACGGAGCTGATGCGGGCCAGGCGCGGCCGCCGGAAGGACCTGTGCAACGGGCCAGGCCGGTTGACCCAGTCATTGGGCGTCGGCATCGGGCTCGACGGCCAGGACCTTACAGAAGGACCGCTGGGCATCCGGCCCGGACCCGAACCCGAAGAGGAGATCGTGGCGACCACCCGCATCGGCATCTCGCGGGGCGTGGACCTGCCGTGGCGCTACCTGCTCCTCGGGGAGAAGAACCTCTCCGTGCGGCCGAAGGCTATCTCGGGGCGGGGCTTGCGGCGGGGGGGCTCGCCGGCGTAACGGCCGAGGGCTCGGGGCTGGAGGGCTCGGGGCTGGAGGGCCCGGCGCTCGCCGCGCGGGCGCTCGACGTTTGCTCTGGGGCCGCGCCTGGCGCCTGCGGCGGCGGGCTGGCGGTCGTGGTGGGGAACGCGGTGGGGGCCGTAGTCTCGGCGCCGGGCGCCAGCCCGGGCTGTTCGGCGGCCCCGGTTGGAGGCTCGCCGGACGGGCTGGTAGTCGGGTCCGTGGTCGTCTCGGTTGGCTCCGGCGGCATCTCGACGCCCTCGAATTCCTCGGTTGGCTTGCCCGCCATGGCGTCCTCCATGTAGGTCTTCCAGATCTCGGCGGGGGTGATGCCGCCCGAGAGGCCGTTCAGTTTCCTGGAGTAGTCCAGGGTGTACTCGAGCGTGGCGCCGCCCTCGGCGTAGCCCATCCAAATCCCCGTGACCATCTGCGGCACGTAGCCGATAAACCAGGCGTCGAAGAAGTTCTCGCTCGTGCCGGTCTTGCCGGCGACGGGCCTGTCGCCCAGGGAGGCGTCTTTGGCGATGCCCTCGGTAACGTCCCCGATCATCAGCTCCGTTGCCTTGTGGGCTATGTCCTCGTCGATCACCCTCTCGCCGGCGGGGTTCTCCGGCGCGTCGTAGATAACCTCGTCGCCGGCCTGGTTGTTGCTGATCACCTTGGTTATGGTGGTCGGCTCTATTCGGCGTCCCCCGTTCGCTATCGTGGCGTAGGCCGTCGCCATGTCCAGCGGCGAGACCTCCTGAGTGCCGAGTACCACCGAAGGGTGCGGGTGGGGCCCGAAGTCCGCCGTGACGCCGAGGCGCTTGGCGACGTCGATAATGGCCCCCGGGCCGTTCTCAAGACCCTTGCCGTCGGCGTTCATCACGAGGTCCGTAAAGACCGTGTTGTCCGACCACCAGAGGGCTTCTTTGAGGGGGATCTCGCCGCGCACGATACCGTCGTAGTTCTCGACCTTCCATTTCTCCGGCTTGTCGTGCCCTGGCACGTCCACCATGTACTCTTTTTTCTCGGAGACGAACTCGGTCTCGGGGTCGATGCCCTGCTCAAGCGCAGCGATGAGCGCGAAGGGCTTGAACGAGCTTCCCGGCTGCCTCCTGCCCTGGGTGACGAGGTTGAACTGGGCCTCCGGATCCCTGTTGCCGACCATCGCCTTTATGCGGCCGGTCTCTGGATCGAGCGAGACGAGGGCGAGGTCCGGGTCGTCGGCGTCGGGCAGGTAGCCGTCGGGCCCGTAGAGGATCCCCCTAGCCGCCACCTGGGTCTTGAGGTCGATTGTGGTGTAGACGCTCATCCCTCCCCGGAGCACGGTGTTGGCCCCGTAGCGGGCGACGAGCTCCTCCTCGGCGAGGTCGGTGAAGCTGCGCGTCGTGGAGGGCCCCTGAAGGCCGGTTTCGACCATCGCCCCTGCTGGCCACTTCTCGGGTATCGCCACCTCGAGGGCCGCGTTGTAGTCCTGGCTCGAGATGTAGCCGGTCTCGAACATCTTGCGGAGGACGAGGTCCCGCTGAGCCCACGCCCCGTCGCGATCCTGGCCCAGGGTCGAAGGGGACCACAGCAGCCCGACGAGCGTCGCCGACTCGGCGACAGAGAGGTCCGACACCGACTTGCCGAAGTAGGTCTCGGCGGCGGCCTGCACCCCGTAGGCGTTCGAGCCGAAGTAGACCGTGTTCAGGTAGTCGGCGATTACCTGGTCCTTGTTGTCCTTGTAGACGCTGCGCTCGAGCTCGACGGCGATCAGGGCCTCCTTGACCTTGCGCGTGATCGACTGGTCGTGCGAGAGGTACGCATTCTTGACGTACTGCTGGGTGATGGTGCTCGCCCCCTCGACCGTCGCCCCTGCCCTGATGTCGACGTAGAGAGCCCGCATGATGCCCCACAGGTCCACGCCCGCATGCTCCCTGAAGCGCTCGTCCTCTTTGGCCACAAGCGCGTTCAAGAGGTGCGGCGGCATGTCAGCTAGCGAGGCCATCTTGCGGTTCTGCCCGCCGAAGATGGTCCCGATGACGCGCCGCGAGTTGTCGCTCTCCCCGAGCGGCGCTGAGTATATATAGGTGGGGTGCGTCTCGAAGTTCTGGGGCGCGTCGAGCCGCTCCACGCCCTTCACTACCCCGAGGTACCCGCCCGCAGCGAACGCAAGGCTGCCGACGAGGAGGCACAGAAGCAGCACGCCAAGGACCCGCAGGATGCGCGACCAGATGCCTGCCTTGCGAGGCTTCTGCTTCCTGCGGCTCGCGGGCAGCTTGACCGGGCGGCTTACGCCCTTGCGTCCGGAGGTCCCCGCGCCCGGTCCCCGACCTCGTCCTCTCTGGTGGGTGCGAGC
>DATFPF010000081.1:0-4673 GCA_035264945.1 Rubrobacter sp. | reverse complement strand
CCAGACGGCGGCCGAGGGCATCTACGCCGCGGGCGACGTCACCGGCGGCTACTGGCTGGCGCACGAGGCCGGGCACGAGGGCATCACCGCGGCCGAGCACATGGCCGGCGAGGACCCGATGCCGAAGGACCGGAGCCTCGTCCCGCGCGTGACGTACTGCCGGCCTGAGATCGCCTCCTTTGGCCTCACCAAAGCGCAGGCCGAGGAGGAAGGCTACGAGGCCAAGGAGACCAAGTTCCCCTTCCAGGCCATCGGCAAGGCGCTCATCGAGGGCGAGCCGAACGGCTTCTTCAAGATCGTCACCGACGCCGAGACCGACATGATCCTCGGCATGCATGCCATAGGCCCCAAGGTGACCGACCTCATCACAGAGGGTGTCTTCGCCAAGCTCGTCGAGGGCACGCCGGAGGAGATCAGCATGACCATCCACCCCCACCCGAGCCTCTCGGAGGTGGTCGGAGAAGCGGCGATGGCCGCGGAAGGCCATCCGATTCACTTCTAGTTGTTAGCTATTAACCATCAGCAGGGGCCGCCACGCGCGGCCCCTCTTCTTTGACGTGACCGCTGAATTTTTCTACAGGGACCCCGCCGCCCCGCGGCCCAACCGGCCGATCGGGGTCGGGGTTCTGGCCCTGATCGAATGTGAAGGAAAGCTGCTCATGGAGTGGCGGAGCGACTGCGGGCGGTGGGGGCTCGTCGGGGGGGCGGTCGAGGTCGAGGAGTCGCTGGAGGAGGCACTCCGGCGCGAGACGCTGGAGGAGACGGGGCTCGTCGTGGTGGACGAGGAACTGTTCGCCGTGTTCCCCGGGCCTTCGCGGGTCGTCCGGTACCCCGACGGGAACGTGGTGCGCCTCATGACGTTCGTGTACAGGGCGGAGGTCGAGGACTTCGGGACGCTGCGGCGTTCGGAAGAATCCGAAGAACTGCGGCTCTTCTGGCCGGAGGAGCTTCCGGGCCTGGACGTAATAGAGACTTCGAAGCCCATCATCGCCGCGTACCTGGACCCGCCGCCAGAGCTCTTCCCGAAATAGCGATCTGGGACACGCAATCGCCACGAGTGCCGGATTAACCGCAAGAAGCTGAAAGCTGAAAGCTGATGGCTGAAAACTGAAGGCTCGGTTCGCTGCGCGAACCGCCAGAGCGCGGTTTCACGGCGAGAACGGCCCGGTCATATAGAATACGTCTCTCAGGGGAATCCAACACACGAAAGAGGGAACCGTGGCCCGCAGACAGATCAACGTCAAGGTCCTTGAGAACGGTACGAAGACCTTCGAGGTGCGCCACCGCTGGGAAGACAGGCCCGTCCCGCCGCCGCCGGACGGCACACCCGCGGAGTACCTGCCCTTCAGGCAGCAGGTGAGGGGCGCGCCGGGGTTGCACGGTCGTCCCGACTGGCTCAAGGCGAAGGTGCCGGACGGCGAGGTCTACCGGGATATCAAGGAGACCATGCGCGGGCTCAACCTGCACACGGTCTGCGAGGAGGCCCGCTGCCCGAACATCGGGGAGTGCTGGAACAACAGGACTGCTACGTTTATGATCCTCGGCAACGTCTGCACGCGTAGCTGCGGTTTCTGCGCCGTACTCACGGGCAAGCCGACCGAGCTCGACCTCGACGAGCCCCACCGCGTCGCCGACGCCGCGAAGAGGATGGGCCTCGAGCACGCAGTAATCACGAGCGTCAACCGCGACGAGCTCGCCGACGGCGGCGCCTCTATCTTCGCCGCCGTGATCCGTGAGATAAGGGGGCAGGTCCCCGGCTGCGCCGTCGAGGTCCTCACCCCGGACTTCAAGGGGAACCGCGACGCGATCCGGGCGGTCATCGACGCCGAACCTGACACCTTCAACCACAACATCGAGACGGTCCCGCGCCTCTACCCGGCCGTGAGGCCTCAGGCGAAATTCGAGAGGTCCCTCGAAGTCCTGCGCTACGCCAAGGAGCTCAACCCCGACGGGCTGACCAAGAGCGGGTTCATGGTTGGCCTCGGCGAGGTTGAGGAGGAGATCCACCAGACGATGCGGGACCTCAGGGACCACGACGTGGACATCCTGACCATCGGGCAGTACCTGCGCCCTTCGGAGAACCACCTGCCGATGAGCCGCTACTACAGGCCCAAGGAGTTCGCGGACCTGCGCAAGTACGGCTTCGCTTTAGGCTTCAGGCACGTCGAGAGCGGGCCGCTCGTGCGCTCCTCGTACCACGCCCACGAGCAGACCACGGACGCCCGCCGCGGCGTCCTGGGGGCGAAGGCCTAGAGGAAGGGCCCGGAAGGCCGTGAAAGCGACGGACCTCACGCGCCTCCTCGGCGTCAGGCACCCCATCGTCTCGGCCCCGATGGCCGGCTGGTCCGGGGGAGAGTTGGCCGGCGCCGTCAGCGCAGCCGGGGCCCTCGGCATGATCGGGGTCGGCAGCGCCACCCCCATAGATTGGATCTCCGGTCAGGCGGAGATCGCCCGCCACCACGGTTCCTTCGGCGTCGGCCTGATGAGCTGGGCCCTGGAGGGCCGCCCCGAACTCCTGGACGCCGTGCTGGCCGAGAGACCCGCCGCCGTCTCGCTCTCTTTCGGCGACCCGGCGCCTTACGTCGAACGGGTGCGCGAGGCGGGCGCGGTGGTCATTAGCCAGGTTCAGGACGCGGAGAAGGCCGAGAGGGCGATAGAGGCCGGGGTGGACGTGCTTGTCGCCCAGGGCACGGACGCCGGGGGCCACACGGGCAGGGTCGGCACCATGCCGCTCCTGCAGAGAGTCCTGGATATCGGGGAGCGGGCCGGCAAGCCGGTGCTGGCGGCCGGCGGCATCGGAACCGGGCGCGCCGTCGCCAGCGTGCTTGCGATGGGGGCCTCGGGGGCCTGGATCGGCACGCGCTTCTGCGCCACCGCCGAATCCACGGGGACCCCTGAGGCCAAGCGCCTCATCCTGGATTCCGATGAGACCGCCACGGTCCACACCCGCGTCTTCGACCTCGTCCAGGGCATCCCGTGGCCCGAAGAGTTCCCGGGCAGGGCGATCCGCAACTCCTTCTCCGACCGCTGGCACGGCAGGGAGGCGCAACTCGAAGAGCAACGCTCCTCCGTCAGCGCCGAGTTTGAGGCGACGCGTGGGGACTACGCCGAAGACTTTGTCTACGCCGGCCAAGCCGCGGGCCTCGTAGAAGACCTGCCCACCGCCGGCGAGCTGGTGGGCCGCCTGATGGCCGAGGCCGAGGCCAGGCTAAAGGCGTGTACCGCGCTGCTCGAGGAAACCTCGTGATAGAGGAACAGAAGGAATCGTCGAGCACCCTGGAGGTGCGGTGGCTGCCAGGGCTGACGCCCTACGCGGAGGCGTGGGACCTGCAGAAGGACCTGGCTCGCAGGCGGAAAAACGACGAGGTCCCTGACACCTTCGTCCTCTGCGAGCACCCGCCGGTCTACACGGTGGGCCGGGCGGCCAGGGACGGGGCCAACCTCGGGGCGGGGGAGGAGTACCTGCGGTCGGTCGGGGCCGAGGTGTTCTGGAGCGACAGGGGAGGTGACGTGACCTTTCACGGGCCCGGCCAGATCGTCGGCTATCCCATCCTGCGCCTGAAAGACCGCGACACGCACGGCTACCTGCGGCGTCTCGAAGACGTGCTGATCGGGGTCCTCGCAGAGTACGGGCTCGGGGGGTGGCACCACCCCGAGTACACGGGCGTTTGGGTGGGGGATGAGAAGGTGGCGGCCATCGGCGTCAAGTTCTCTTCTGGCTGGATCGCCTCCCACGGCTTCGCCCTCAACGTGAACACGGACCTCTCCTGGTTCGACCGCATAACCCCATGCGGCATAAAGGAGTTCGGTGTAACGAGCCTGCAGAAGGTGCTCGGCCGCGAGGTCCCCCTCGCCGAGGTGGAGGAGAAGCTCGTGGAACACTTCGGACGTATTTTCGGTTAGTTTACTTACTGCCCCTGCGGGTACTTCCTGACAAGCTTATCCTGTTCAAACTACACAAGGAGTCGACTAATGCTCAAAGGCGTAGCGGTGGTATGGATGCCGGTCCAGGACATAGACCGGGCCAAGAGCTTCTACGGGAACACCCTGGGGCTCTCCATAACCAAAGAGGACGGCGACTGGGCCGAAGTAGACGCCAACGGCCTGACCATCGGCCTGAACGGCCGCGAGCCCGGCGGCGCCCAGGCCGACGGCGGCCCCGTCGTGACCTTCCAGCCCGAGAACAACCTCGAAGATACGATCAGCGAGCTGCAAAACCAGGGCGTCGAGGTGCCCGCCGGCATCTCCGAGCACCCCTGGGGCCGCGTGGCGACCTTCAAGGACTCCGAGGGCAACGACGTCCAGCTCTACGAGCCGCCGAAGTAGAGGCTTCAGGTATCAGGTTTCAGCCGTCCGGTAAAACGCGAAAGCGATTGCCGGCGGCTGAGGACCGGCGCCGGGTTGGGTCCGATGTCCCGGCCCTGCGCTCGGATCTTGCCAGGGTCAGACGGAAAAGCTGATAGCGTGGTCTTTTGAAGAAGACCGCTTAGGCGCTACCGATCAAGACGCCGGAGGCGAAGACCAGCGCGCCGCCGAGGATGACCTGGAGGGCGCTCATGAAGAAGCTCATAGCGAAGTACCTGTAGCGGATGTAGGAGATCGCGAGCAGCTCCACCCCGACGACGGCGAAGGCGACGTAGAGCGCCACCCGAACGTCGGGCAGCAGGAAAGGC
>DATFPF010000080.1:0-31654 GCA_035264945.1 Rubrobacter sp. | reverse complement strand
GTGCGCCCCCGTGCCCGTCTCCTCAAGGTAGGTTCCCCACTCGCGCGTGACCAGCTTCGCCGTTATGCCGACCTCCTCGAGGTCCCGCTGCATGGCCTGGGCCACGCCCCTGCCGTCCGACATGTAAGGGCGCGGGATGGGCACGTACCACAGCTCCATATCGAAGCCATCGCCGACGCCCGCCTCCTCGAGCAGGCGCCTCGCCTCGTCCGGGTTGTACTCGTAGGGCTCGGTAGCCTCGCGGAAGTAGGGCACGGTCGGCGGCATGGCGTTCGTGGCCAACTCCCCAGTGTCCCCGAAAAAGGACTCCACGATCTCGGGCCGGTTGATCGCGTAGTTCATCGCCCGCCGCACCCACGGATCGGTGAAGGGCTCCTTCTGGCAGTTCATCGCCAGGTACGCGATGTTGAGCGGCGGCCTGGTGAGGACCTTGAGGTCCTCGTTCTCCTCGACGGTCGGCACGTCGTCGGGGGTCAGGCCGTCGGCCCCGGAGAGCTCGCCGCCGCTGAGGGCCGCCACGCGCGAGGTGTTGTCCGGGATGGAGCGGATGACGATCCTGTCCACGTTCGGCCCGCCGCCGCCTTCGTCAACCGGCAGGTCCTTGCCCCAGAAATCTTTGTTGGCGCTCAGGCGGACCTCGGAGCCCCGCTTCCACGAATCGAAGCGGAACGGACCGCTGCCTACCGGGTTCTGCCAGAACCCCTCGACGTCGTCCTGGATCGCCTTCGGGGAGGCGATGGCGAACGCGCTCATCGCCAGGTTGCGCAGGAACGGGGCGAGCGGCTCGGTGAGCGTGAAGCGCACGGTCTGCGCGTCCGGCGCCTCGACGCTCTCTATAAAGGAGTCGTCGTCGAAGCCACCGAACATCACCGAGTAGTAGGCGAAGTTGGAGGCCTGGTTCCCGCCGCCCGTGTGGTACTCGCTGTCCGTCTCCTTCCAGCGATCGAAGTTGAACTTGATCGCCTCGGCGTCGAGGGTCTCGCCGTCGTGGAATTTGACGCCATCGCGCAGGTTGAAGGTGTATACCCGCCCCCCGTCCTCTGGCTTCGGTATCTCCGTGGCCAGCGACGGTATGGGGTCCGTGGTGCCGGGCTCGAAGGCGAGCAGCGTGTCCATTACCTGACGGGTTACGACGAAGGACTCGCCGTCGGTGGCGTGGATGGGGTCGAGCGAGACCGAGTCGGCTCCGCGGCCGTAGGTGAAGGTGCCGCCACCGCCGCCTCCCCCGCCACCGCCGACCTGCTCGCCGCCGCCGCAGCCGGCCACCCCGAGCAGCGTGGCGCCCGCCAGCCCGGCCCCGCCCAACTTCAAGAAGTCCCGGCGGTTTATCGGCCCGATGCCCCTGACTCTTGGCAAGATCTTCCCCTTCCCGAAAAAGCGCTTTTAGCCTGGTTCTTCGCGTCATCCAAGATCACGGATGCCCTTTCCGGGTAACTTAGCACCCATTGAACACCGGCGCTACCCGGCCAAACGGCCGGAAAACCGCCCACTCTGCCCCTTCCGAACGGGCTCCACGAACGCCACGATCTCCGGCCGGCTGAGCATTTCAGCGCGTCAGATCTTACTTCTTGCCGACAGGCCGAGAGCGGAGCCCGAAGGGCGCGGCGTCCTGGCAAGCTGACCGGCTAAAAAAGCCTCCCCTCCACGGGCTCGCCGCGCCGCAGGCGGTTAGCGGCGTTGTGGGCCTGGCGGGTGGTCTCCGGCAGGCGGTACTTCGGGGAGCAGGCGAGCACCAGCTCGACGGAGCTCTCTAGGTCTATGCCGTTCCCGACGGAGACGTAGACCGGCGAGACACCGCTCCGCGTCCTGAGCACCCTGCCGATGACCTCCCCCCGGTGCACGAGGTCGGTGGCGCTCCCCTTCTCCTGGCCCGGCTCCTCGTGCGTGCCGACCAGGCGGCTCTTCGCGCACCCGACGGAGGGGACGCCCAGAAACAACCCGAGGTGCGAGGCGAGCCCCATGCGGCGCGGGTGGGCGATCCCCTGGGCGTCGAAGATGACGGCGTCAACAGGCGTCCGGACTTTCTCCAGCGCGCCCGCGACGGCCGGTATCTCCCTGAAGGAGAGCAGCCCGGGCACGTAGGGAAACGAGAGCCCCGTCTCGAACCCCTGCACCTCGACGGGCGAGAGGCCGGGAAAGTCCAGTACGACGACCGTGGCAAAGGCCCTGTCCCCCTCCGTCGATACGTCCGCGCCCGCGACGTGGCTTATCCCGGCGAGGTTCAGGGCAGGACCCGCGACTACCTTCGGGGCTAGCTCCTTCTGCAGGCTGCTGGCCTCGGACGGGGAGAGGTCGAGATCGTGCAACTCGCGTACTTTCATTCCAGCAGGTTACCCGCGACCACGCCAAGAGACACCGGAATCGGGGAAAAGGACATAAAAAACAACCGTCCCGACCGATGGGATCTGGAGGGGGGAATGGTCCCATCGGCCTGGGCTCGGTTTAATCTGAATCTTACCCTTAGCCCGTTACGATGCTCTTGCCGCGAGGTTACGAACTTGTTACGCACCGGAAACACTTTGGTTACAACTCGGGCTCCGCGGACCGGAGCCTGGTTATACTATAAACCTCAACCTGCGGTTTAGTGCGTTTGGGGGCTGTTTTTGTCCTCTTGTCAGGCGACGGTGACTTCTACCGTGTGGTATCCCTGGGCGCCGTCGGTGCCGCCGCCGCCGTGGGGCGGGCGCTCCACTGCGGTCTGGAGCACGCCCTCGCCGTCGGTGGCGCGGACCTGGAGGGTATAGGTGCCAGGACCGGCGTCCCACTGGTATACGTACTGGCGCCAGGTGTCAGGGTCGAGCTGGCTCGCGAGTCGGGCCTCGTTCCAGGTCTCGCCGCTGTCGGTTGAGACCTCGACCTTGTCGATGCCGCGGTGGGGCGCCCAGGCGACGCCGCCGACGGGGACCCGGCCCGCCTGGAGCGTCTGGCCGCCCCCGACGGTGTCGAGGCGGGACTGGGTCTTGACGGGTCCCTCCTTCGTCCAGGTGCGTTGGATCCAGTACGCGTCGAAGTCCCAGCTCGTGAGCTCTATCTCGGAGAGCCACTTCGTCGCCGAGACGTAGCCGTAGAGCCCAGGGACCACGAGCCTAACGGGGTAGCCGTGCTTGACGGGCAGCTCGCTGCCGTTCAGGCCGAAGGCGACGAGCGCCTCCCTGCCGTCGAGGGCGATGTCGGTCTTGAAGCCCGCCGTCCAGCCGTCCACGCTGCGACCGACGAGCTGCTGGCTGGCGCGCGTGATGTTCTCCCGGCTGACGCCGGCCTCCTTTAGCACGTCCGAGAGCAGGACCCCGGTCCAGCGCCCGTTGGAGACGAGGCCGCCGCCTACGGGGTTGGAGACGCAGGAGAGCGTCACGTCTGACTCGAGCGTGGACATCCCCTGCAGGTCCTTGTATGAGAACTCGACGGGGTTGGGCACGCCCTTGAGGGAGAGCTTCCAGTCGTCGACGTTCACCCTGGGTGAGGTGAGCGCCGCGTCGATGAGGTAGAAGCTGCTGGCGGGGGTGAGGACCTTCGGCATCCCCGGGGCGTTTACGGAGGCGTCCGCCGGCACCTCGGGCAGGGTCTCGTGCTTCACGGCCTCCTTGCCGCCCCCGTCCTTCCCGTCCCCCCCGTCGGAAGGCTTGGCGGCGGGCTCGTCCGGCACTTTCAGCTTCTTCGGGGCGGAGGCGGCCTGCGAGCCGCCTGAGAGCAGGCGCCCCAGGCCGAGCGCGACAAGGCCCGCGACGAGCGCGCCGCCGCCGAGCGCCAGGAAGCCCCCGCGGCCCACCGACATGCTGCCTGCCCCGGCCCCGGCCTCGCGCCACCTGACGGCGGGCGAATCCGGGCTACCGGGCGTCCCTGCGGGGGCGGCGTCCGGCGCCGACTTCTTCGTCTCCCTGGCCCCCGCGGCCCGGAGCATGAGCTCGGCCACCACAGTGCCGGCGAGGAGGGCGCCCACCACCGCAACGACGGTGGCGACAGGGTCGATAAAGGGTTCCACGAACGAGACGGCGATGCCCACCGCCGTCAGGAGGGCCACGCCGAGCAGGGCAAGGGCCGGTCGTCCGACGGCCAGGATCCCGAGCAGGGCCGAGACCGCGAGCGTGCCCACGACCACAGAGGTTAGAAGGACGGGTATATCCGCCGACCCGAGGAGTGCGATGCCCTGCGTCACGATCCCGCCGGGCGTCCACTCCACGACTACCTGCGCTATGGACCCGAGCACCGAGGGCACCAGGTCGTAGAGCCCGTGAGCCAGTTCCGTGATACCGAGGGCCACCACGAGCCCGACTATCCCCGCTATTGCCGCCTTCAACCTCATGCTACCGCTCTCCAATACGCTCTCTGCACGACCCCGTGCTCTTCGTGGGATAGAGTCTACCCCCGAACCATCAAAAGCCCTTACAAGCTCTTACAAATACATTACGAACCGGCTCCCCGGACCGGATCACCGCCCGCTCCTTGACACACCCGCCCTTTGGCGCTACAAAGCCCCGTACAGGCGAAGACGGGAACGAGTAAGGCCGCCAGCCCCCGTCAGAGCGAGCCGGGGACGGTGTGAGCCCGGCGCGGGAAGCGGCCCGAAGATCCTCCCCGAGCCGCCGGCCCAAAGCGGGAGGCCCGCGTTCGCGAGGCCTGGACGTTAGTAAGGTTGGCCGGGTCCGCCCGTTAAGGCGGGAGCGTTTCGCGAGGGCGTGACGCCATAGAGAGAGGTTCGGGCATCGGCCCGGGCAAGCGGGGTGGTACCGCGAGGGCACTTTCGGGCCCCCGTCCCTGCGGTTGGAGTGGGAGACTCCGTCCGCCGGGGGCGGGGGTTTTAGCTTGAGAGGTAGTGGGCCATGGCGGAATTCGAGAAGGTAGACCCGAGGGTAAGGTTTCCGGAGTTGGAGGAGAAGGTCCTTGGTCTCTGGCGGGACCGGGAGACCTTCCGCCGCTCCGTGGAGGAGCGGCCCGAGGACAGGACTTTCGTGTTCTACGAGGGGCCGCCGACGGCCAACGGCAGGCCCGGCTTCCACCACGCGCTCGCGCGGTCGTTCAAGGACCTAATCCCGCGCTACAAGACCATGCAGGGGTACAGGGTCGAGCGCAAGGGCGGCTGGGACACCCACGGGCTGCCCGTCGAGATCGGGGTGGAGAAGGAGCTCGGCCTCCAGGGCAAGGACGACATCGAGCGTTACGGCGTCGAGGAGTTCAACCGCCTCTGCCGCGAGTCTGTCTTCCGTTACGTGGACGACTGGAAGGCGGTGAGCGAGCGCCTCGGCTTCTGGGTGGACATGGACGACCCGTACAGGACCCTCGACCGCTCCTACATAGAGAGCGTCTGGTGGGCCCTCAAGACCCTCCGCGAGAAAGACCTCCTCTACGAGGGCTACAAGGTGAGCGCCCACTGCCCCCGCGACCAGACCTCCCTCTCCGCGGCCGAGGTCGCCCTCGGCTACCAGCAGTACCCCGAGGACGTCGTGGACCCGAGCGTCTACGTAAGGTTGCCGCTGGCTTCGCCGGGGGACGAGAACACGAGCCTCCTGATCTGGACGACCACCCCGTGGACCCTCGTCTCGAACGCAGCCGTCGCCGCCAACCCGAAGGTTGACTACGCTACCGTCGAGGTAGACGATGAAAAACTGATCGTCGCCTCGGACCTCGTGGAGAGGGTCTTCGGCGAGGACGGATACAGGGTCGTCGAGACCCGCAAGGGCTCTGAGCTCGAGGGCCTCAGGTACCGCCGGCCCCTGGACCACGTGGACGTGGAGCCCTCGGAGAACCTGTGGACCGTAGTCCTCGGAGACTACGTGACCACCACCGAAGGGACGGGCCTCGTCCACACCGCCCCCGCCTACGGCGAGGACGACGCCCGAGTCGGCAGGCGCTACGGCCTGCCGACCATCCACCCCGTAAAGCCAGACGGCACCTTCGACGGGCGGGTCGGCCCTTTCGCCGGCGTGTTCGTCAAGGACGCGGACCCCGGTCTCGTCGAGGAGCTGCGCGAGAGGGGCGTGCTCTTCAGGGCCGAGGAGTACGCCCACGCCTACCCGCACTGCTGGCGCTGCGGGACGCCGCTGCTGTACTACGCCAAGAAGGCCTGGTACGCCCGCACGACGGCCGTGCTTGACGACCTACTCTCTGAGAACGAGGGGATCAACTGGGTCCCCGAGCACGTCAAGTGGGGCCGCTTCGGTGACTGGCTCAGGAACAACATCGACTGGGCCCTGAGCCGCGAGCGCTACTGGGGCACGCCGTTGCCGATCTGGCGCACCGAATCGGGCGACACGGTAGTCGTCGGCAGCGTCGAGGAGCTGAAAGAGCTAGCCCTCGACCCCGTCCCGGACGACCTGCACCGCCCTTACATAGACAACGTCCGCGTCAGGCACCCAGAGACGGGCGAGGAGGCCAGCCGCGTCCCCGAGGTGCTGGACGTTTGGTTCGACTCGGGCTCTATGCCGTTCGCCCAGTACGCCTACCCGCACTCGGGCGCGGAGGGGTCGAGGCACTTCGGGCGCCAGTTCCCGGCCGACTTTATCTGCGAGGCCGTGGACCAGACGCGGGGCTGGTTCTACTCCTTGCTGGCCGTCTCGACGATGCTCTTCGGCAGGAGCTCGTACAAGACGTGCCTGGTGCTGGGGCATATCCTGGACTCAAAGGGCAAGAAGATGAGCAAGTCCTTGGGCAACGTAATAGACCCGTGGGAGGTCTTCGGCAAACAGGGGGCCGACGCCCTCAGGTGGGCGCTCTACACGGCGACGAGCCCGGGCAACACGCGGCGGTTCAGCGAGGATCAGGTCGACGAGGCCGTCCGCAAGTACATGCTCACCCTATGGAACACCTACTCGTTCTTCGTCACCTACGCACGAATCGACGGCTTCGACCCGAGGAGGGACTTCGTCGAGCCTGAAGACCGTACCCTCATGGACCGCTGGGCCCTCTCGGAGCTCCAGCTCACCGTAAAGACGGTAACCGAGCGGCTCGACGCCTACGACGTTACGGCCGCGGGGCGTGCCGTCGGGGAGTTCGTGGACGAGCTCTCGAACTGGTACGTAAGGCGGAGCCGGAGGCGGTTCTGGAAGGGCGAGGACGACAGGGACAAGAAGGCGGCCCACTCTACCCTGTACGAGTGCCTTACGACGGTCACGAAGCTCACGGCCCCCTTCACCCCGTTCGTCGCCGAGGAGCTCTACCAGAACCTCGTAACCAACGCAGACCAGGAGGCCCCGGACAGCGTCCACCTCGCGGCCTGGCCCTTCCCCGACGAGGGGCTGGTCGACGAGGGCCTCTCCCGCCGCATGGCCGCCGCGCGGCGCGTCGTCGGGCTCGGGCGGGCGGCCCGCAACGCCGCCGCCGTTAAGAACCGCCAGCCTCTGCGCGAGGTCGTGGTCGTCGACGAGTCTTCTGAGGGGGGGGACCTCCCCGAGGGCGTCAGCAGCCTCGAGGACATAGTCCTCGACGAGCTGAACGTCAAGACCTTGCGCTTCGGGGCGGCCGAGGACGTAACCCACTACGACCTGAAGCCGAACCTCGGCGTCGTGGGCCCCAAATACGGGAGGCTGGTGCCCGCCCTGAGGCGGGCGCTCGCCGTGGCCCCGCCGTCGGTTGGGGCGCGGGCCGCGGCCGGGGGGGCGGTCACGGTACAGGTCGAGGGCGAGGCGGTAACGCTCTCCCCAGAGGAGCTTCTCGTGGAGCCCACGGAGAGGGAGGGCTACGCCCTGGCGCGCGAGGGCGGGCTCTCGGTCGCCCTCGACGTGCGGCTCGACGGGGAGCTAGAAGACGAGGGGCTCGTGCGGGAGCTCGTCCACAAGGTCCAGAACCTGAGGAGGGACGAAGGTTTCGAGATCGAGGAGGGCATCGCCGTGGGGTTGCGGGGCAACGGGCGGGTCGCGGCCCTGCTCGGGGGGAGCTGGGGCGAGTACTTCAGGACCGAGGTGCTCGCGCGGGAGCTCGACCTCGACGCCGACGGGGGCGACGGGTTCAGGGAGGTGAGCGTCGACGGCGAAGCCCTGGAGGTCAGGCTGCGGCCGGCAGGGTAGACCCGCGGGGTAGAGGTTGGGCCAAACGGGTATGATGTAGTCTTCGTAGAGGTCAGGATCTGCAGGAGGTTTCGCGTGTTTGGCAGGAAGAGCCGGGCGGAGATGTTGAAAGAACAGGCCAAGGGCACGTCGTTGCTCCCGGCGGGGACGTTGGCGGCGGCGTACGCCGGCGCGAGGCCGGTGGCCGAGCGGCTGCTCTACGACGACGATCTGAGGGACAACCTAAGGGTCTTTATAGAGTCGGCCCGGACCATCCTGGACGAGCTCTCCGGCGAGGACCCGACGGATATCGTAGGCCGGCTCTGGGACGACGACAAGCTGCGCAAGCAGGTAGAGGCCGCGGCCGGGGCCGCCCAGGAGGGCACCAAGCGGGTGCGCGGCCAGAAGGTCCGCCAGGGCGGGGGCGGCGGGAAGCTCCTCTTCCTCCTCTTGCTGGTGGGTGTCGGCTTCCTGTTCCTGAACCCGAAGACCGGGCCGCAGGCCCGCGACTTTGCCAAGCAGGCCTACGGCTCCATCACGGGAGGCTAGGAGGAGAGGGTCGCTGAGGACGACGTCGTCAGGTGGGCCGGCCTTGCGGCCTGAGCGCCGGAAGCCTGCGGCCGACCTCGAGGTCGAAGGCCTCGCCGCCCTCTTCCCCGTCGGAGGCGACGAAGGCGTCGCGCAGCGCGGCCAGGCCAGCCTCGGCGGCCTCCACCGCCCGCGCTGCGCGGTTGTTCGCGCTCTCGCTCGGGGTGCCGGCCTCTTCAAGCCGGCGGGCCTTGGCCGCGAGCCTCTCAGCCCGCTCGATAAGCGCGGCGTGCTCGCCGGCGTAGCGCCCGACCACCGTTCCGGCCCTGGACACGACGGCCGGGTCCGGCGCCGGTTCGGGCGCACGGCGGCGGGGCCATCCGAAGAGGTGGCCGACGGCGCGCTTGATGGCGCCAGGCACGGACCTCGGTCCGGGAATCCCGAAAGGCGGTAGACTTCCCTCGCTCATGCAGCACATGATAAACCGTTGGGCGTTCTCTGTTGTGATCTTGCTCTCCTCCCTCCTCCTCGCCGGTTGCTCCGGCGTCTTCGGGGAGAGCCCGGGCGAGAAGGCAGACAAGGCAATAAACGAGGCCAACGGGGCCATCGCTGAGCACAACAGGCTCTTCGACCAGGCGCGCGCCACCTACACCGACGTAAAGCAGGAGATCGAAGCCGGCAACGACCCCTCGGCCCAGCAGGACCGCATAACGGAGGCCAAGGATAGGATGGAGGAGGCCCGCTCCAAGCTGCAAGACGCCAGGGGCTCCCTCGAAGGGGTGAACGACCTCGACGTAGACCCCACGGTCAAGCGCTACGCCGGCGCCCTCTCGGACGCGATGGCCGCCCAGATCTCCGCCGAAAACCGCGAGATAGAGTTCTACGCCCTCCTCGAAGACGACCCTGCCCTCGAGAACAACCGCGACGAGGCCGAGAACCTGCTCCAACAGGTCGGCGACGACTACGACAGGGCCGAGCAATCCTACGACGAAGCCAGAGACCTGGCCGACGAGAACCCGGACCTCATAGAGAAAACGAACGGAAGCTAGTCAGCACGCCTCCTTCGGAGGCTCTCAGCCCGCTTCGGGCCTGCCTCGCAGGCCCTCGCTCTCGGCTTGTCAGCTTCTCCTTTTCGATCGTGGGCTCGCCCGCCATGCGCCTGTTGGGGGTGTGCCGACCGGCTGACGAGCCGCGAACCGGCGGGCCGACCTGCCGAAGGGCTGACTAGCCGAAGGGCTGACTAGCTCAAAGGCTGACTAGCCGAAAGGCTGACACGTCGGGCACGCGTGGGTGCCGCGGCCGGCGACGCGGGTCTTCTCGATCGTTGTGCCGCAGCGGGGGCACGGCTCGCCGGCCCGGGTGAAAACCTGGAGCTGGTGCTGGTACTGGCCCGTCTCGCCGAAGGCGTCGTGGTAGGAGTCGAAGGTGGTGCCGCGGAGGTCTATGGCGCGGCGGAGGATGTCGCGGGTGGCGGCGTGTATCTTGGCCGTCTCGTCGGGGGTAAGGGTTTTCGCCTTGCGGGTCGGGTGGACGCCGGCGGCGAAGAGAACCTCATCCACGTAGATGTTGCCGAGGCCGGCGATCACGGACTGGTCGAGAAGGACACCTTTTATGTTGGCCTTTCTCGTGAAGGCCTTCGCCAGGTACTCGACGGTGAACTCTTCGGAGAAGGGGTCGGGGCCGAGGCGGGAGATGAGGGGATGGCCAGCTTCCTCGCCTGGCTCGTATAGGTCGAAGTAGCCGAGCCAGAGGCGGGTGAAGGCGAGGACCAGGCCGCCGTCGAACTCAAGGACGGCCGTGTTCATCCTGTCCGGCTCATGCCATTCCGGGAGGCGGAGGACGCGGCCGGAGATGACCAGGTGGACGATGCCCACGACGTCGCCGAAGTCGAGGACTATGATCTTGCCCCGCCTCCCGGTCCCGAGGAGCTTGCGCCCGACGAGCCTGCGCGGAAAGTCGTCCATCTCGACGTTTGTCACGTCGGGCCTGAAGACCTCTGCCCGCAGCACCTCGCGCCCGGCGGCGAGCGCGGCCACGTCCCCAGCGATCACGGTAGTCTCCGGCAGCTCTGGCACTAGAGGTCCCCCAGGAGCTTCTCGAGGTAGAGGGCGACGCCGTCCTCGTCCACGTTCGGGACCACCTCGTCGGCTGCCTCGCGCACCCCTTCCGTCATCGGGCCGACGGCGACGCCGCGGCCGGCGAGGCGGAGCATGTCCACGTCGTTGTCCGCGTCCCCGAAGGCGAGCAGGCGGTTCGGGTCTATCCCCCACCGCCGGCAGAGAAACTCGAGGGCCGTGGACTTCCTCCCTTCGAGGCCGCCGATCTCGACGTAGTGAGGCAGGCTTCGGGTAACGAACAGCCTGCCCCGGAACGCCTCCTGGGCCTCCCCTAGCCACCCTGGCACGTCGTCCGGGTGGTCCACGATCACGAGCTTGGTAGGCTCCTCCTCCGCGTCGGCGAGCCACCGGGCCGGAGAATCTACCACCACGACGCCCGGCTCCTCGAAGCGTCTCGAGAACCGCAGGCCGGCCGGGCTGTCGGGGGGGGTGACGACGCGGCCGTCCACGAAGACGCGGGCGTGCAGGCCGCGCTCCGCGGCCCACCCGAGGACTTCGAGGCCAAGCTCTCTCGGCAGCGTCCGGTGCAGGAGCGTCTCCCCGTCCATGCGGCGGACCATGGACCCGCCGTAGCAGACCACGGGGTCCTCCCCGCCGAACCCGAGCCTCTCGGCGTGCTCGACGGCGGACTCGTAGCGCCGGCCCGTCGCGACGACGAGGCGCATCCCGCGCCCGCGGAGGTTCTCCATCGCGGCCAGGGTTCGGTCCGTTATCTCCAGATCCCGGCGCAGCAACGTGCCGTCGAGGTCGAAGGCGCAGAGGTCGAAGGGCAGTTCCCCGTTCCGTTCCGCGACCAAAGATCTCCCCCTCAAAAAACCGTGCGAACCGGGCCGTCTCCCAGGCCACCAAAAGCGGTCCGATGATACCGCGTCCGCGCCGTGGTGTAATGCGGTGGCACACGGGGGACGGCGCGGGAGAGGGAGGGTTCTGTGAAGCTGGCGGGTCGTATGGGGCGCCTGGGCACGGAGACGGCGTTCTCCGTCCTGGCCAAGGCGAAGGCGCTTGAGGCGCGGGGGCGGGACATCATCCACCTCGAGATCGGGGAGCCCGACTTCGACACGGCGGACCACATCGTCGAGGCAGGCTGCCGGGCGCTCCGCTCCGGCGAGACCCACTACACGCCGACCGCCGGCATCCCCGAGCTGCGCGAGGCCATCGCCGCCGACGTCGCGAAGAGCAGGGGGATCGAGGTGGATCCGGCCCAGGTCGTCGTCACGCCCGGGGGAAAGCCGATAATGTTCTTCGCGATCCTGGCGCTCGTGGAGGCTGGCGACGAGGTACTTATGCCGAACCCGGCGTTCCCGATCTACGAGTCGATGGTTGACTTTGTCGGGGGAACCCCGGTCTTCGTCCCGCTGCGCCAGGAGAACGGGTTCAGGTTCGACCTCGACGAGTTCAGGGCCGGGTTGGGCGACAAGACGAGGCTCGTGATCCTCAACTCCCCAGCCAACCCTACGGGGGGCGTGTTCACCGCCGAGGACATAAGGGGCATCGCGGAGATCCTGCGCGAGCGCCCCGAGGTGGTGGTCCTCTCGGACGAGATCTACTCCCGCCTCCTCTACACGGGCTCCTTCGCCAGCATCGCCTCCGAACCTGGCTTCGGCCCCAAAGGCCGGACGATAATCCTCGACGGCTTCTCCAAGACCTACGCGATGACAGGATGGCGCCTGGGCTACGGCGTGATGCCGGAAGCCCTGGCCGAACAGGTGACGAAGCTCCAGGTCAACTCCAACTCCTGCACGGCCGCCGCCACCCAGCACGCAGGCCTCGCCGCCCTCGCCGGCCCGCAGGACGCCGTGGACCGGATGCTAGAGGAGTTCAGGGCCCGCCGGGACCTGATCGTGGCCGGCCTCAACGACCTGCCTGGCGTCGAGTGCATCTCCCCGGAGGGCGCCTTCTACGCATTCCCGAACGTCTCGGGCACGGGCCGCCCCGCCGGGGAGCTCGCGGACCTGCTCCTCGACGAGGCCGGGGTCGCCTGCCTCTCCGGCACCGCCTTCGGCCGCCACGGCGAGGGCCACCTGCGGTTCTCCTACGCCAACAGCCGCGAGAACATCTCCCTGGCCCTCGACCGCATGAACGGGGTCCTGGCCCGAAGAACCCGGTAGGATCCGGTAGGACCCCGGTCCCACCGCACCCCCCGGCGACGCCCGCGACATCCCACTTCACCGTAGACCACAAACACAAGTTTGTAGTAGAGTGAAAACGGAGAGACGGACGTCGGCGCGCGGGGTAAGCGGGCTTCGGCGTCGGGACGGTCGTGTCGCGGGGGGAGGGCGAGGTGTCGGGCGCGTGAGGGGCGAGGAGTTGGCCGGGGCTGGGCCCACGGTGGTCTCGGTGCTGGCGCTCGTGCTGTCGCTGCTCAACCTCTACCTCCAGAGGCGGGACAGGCGGCCGAGGCTCAAGATCCGGGCCCGCTACGAGTACCGGGTCGGCGCGCCGGAGGCGGGCTCCCCGGCTGGCTCACCCGCGCCCCAGGTGCACGACGAGTCGCAGGAGGGGCTGTACCTGCGGCTTGGCGACTTTCTTCGGGAGCACGGCGTGGGGTACCCGCGGGGCTCCGCGGTGGTGCGGTTCGCCATCTCGAACGAGGGCGAACGGGTCGCCTACCTGAACGCCGTCAGGCTTGTGTTCCGCGATGGGGGGCCGCTCGGGCGGCGGGTGGTGCTCGACCCCGTCCAGAAGAGGGTGCTGCCCCTTCACGTCGCCAAAGACGCGGCCAACGTGGCGGGGTCAGGCGCGGCGGAGGGCCTCCCGGTCGAGGTCGTCCCTGGCAACGGCGTCGGCTACAGGTTCTCGCTCACCCGCCTGGCCAACACGCTGGAGAAGGAAGGGTACACCGGCAACGTGCGCCTCTCGCTGGAGGCGACCGACAGGCTGGGCAACGCCTACAGGCGCAGCTTCCGCGTCAACACCGACCTCTGGGCCTACCGCGAAGACCCTGGCCGGGGGCCGGAGTAACCGTGGCGGGGTCGGTCTGCGGGGTCGGGGAAACCTCCCGCGCTGGCCCTGCGTAGACTAGGGCAGGTACCCAGGAGAGAGAAGGAGAGCCCGTGGCCGATGAACGCGACAACTACGGCGTCGAGTCCGGGCCCGTCGGGCCGGGCGGAGTCTCGGGCCCCGGCGGGCCCACCACGGAGACGATGGGGTTGAGGGACGAGGAGACCTGGTCCGCGCTGGCGCACCTCTCGGTCTTTCTGAACCTCCTGACGGGCTTTCTGGGTCCGGTGGGGGCGTTGGTGATCTGGCTCATGTACAAGGACCGCTCCCAGCGGGTCGCCTTCCACGCCCTGCAGTCCCTCTGGTACCAGGTGGCCTGGATGGTGATCCTGGTCATCGGGTGGACCATTACCGTCTTCCTGATGATCGTGCTCGTGGGCTTCTTGCTCGTCCCGGTGATGATCGTGGCGTCGCTCGTCCCGTTCGTGCACATGGCGTACGCCGCCTACAAGGTAAACCAGGGGGTGGACTACCGGTACCCCTGGATCTCCGACCTCGTCGGAGGCCCGCGCAACACCAGGATCTAGGGCCCCCAAAGGCTCGCGCCGGCCCCGCCGCTACACTATGCTTCCCGCGTGGGGGCATGGCTGCGGCGCGCGTTCGGGGGGAGGGGCGGGCCGGACCTGCGGCTCGCGCAGTCCCTCGGGGCCTTCGCCGGCCCTGAAGGAAACATCTCCCCCCTGCAAGTCTTCTTCGAGGTGACCAACGCCGGGTCTGAAGAGGTCGAGGTGGCCAGGGTCCACGTGTCCGCGAGAGGGGACCGGCGGCCGATCTTCGAGGGGCCCTTCGCCGGGGACTACGCCCTGCCCTTCACGCTGGCGCCGGGCGAGTCTTTCCGGTTCCACGCCCGCGCCAAAGCGCTCGCCAAAAGCCTCAAGGAGGCAGGGCACGGCGGCCGTCCGCGGGCGCGCCTCGTGGTCGAGGACGCCTCGGGGAACCTCAGCGAGAAGTCCTTCGCGTTCAGGGTGGACGAGTACCTGCGGCTAAAGGATGAGTGAGGCTGCACCAGAGACACTTGCCCGGCCGGTCGGCACCGAATTGCGAGGTCTTCCGGACCATGCGACCGCTCCGCACGGACGTCGGCTGCGGCGGATGCTCGTCAAGGGTAAGGCAGACGGGGCGTCGCCCTTCCTATTGCCAGAACCATAGAGCGGGTGATGAGCATGGTATTGGTTCCGGCCTGCCGAGACCCGTACCCCGCGCACCGGCAGGACCAGGTCACTCGGCTATCCCCCGCCCCCACCGCCGGGTCCACGGTTCCCGCCTCCGCCGTTTCCACCTCCGCCGTTTCCGCCTCCGCCGTTCCCGCCTCCGCCGTGCCCTGGTCCGCTGTTATCTTCGTCCACTATCCCCTGGACATCCTCTCCCAAAGCCGGCACCGTGGCGGGGGTCGTCGCAGGGGTCGAGGCGGGAACAGAGGGGGCATTCGAGGCGGTGGCCGGTTCGGCGAACGACGCGGGGGCCGATGCCGGGGTTGACGTCGGGGCAGAGGCTGAGGCGCCCTGGCTCGCCGCGCCCGGGACGATCTGCTGCGGTCCCGAGCTGATCGCAAGGTCCACGGCGGTATCGGGCTCGACCTCGGAGCCCGGTGGATACTCCTGTTCGACGACGGTGCCCACCTCCGCCGTATCGCTTGCTACCTCCGTCTTCTGCCCGACGGAAAGGCCCGCTTCGTCGAGCTGTGCTTCCGCGTCCCTGGGGCTGAGGCCGACGACGTTGGGAACCTCCAGGGGAGCGGAACCGTCGCCGACACGGATCGTGACGCGGGAGCCCCTCTCGATCCGTTCCCCGGCGGCGGGCGACTGATCGAGCACCTCGCCTTCGCTGGCCGCGGTGCTCTCGCTGTGTTTCACCGCTGCCTCCAGGCCCGAAGCGGCGAGCTCTCGCCGCGCCTGGTCCTCGCCGAGCCCTTCGACGTCCGGGACCTCGACCCCTGCCGGGACCTCGACCTCTGCCACCCTTCCTATGGCTCCTGGGGTCGAATCGGGTGCCCACAGACCTTGGTACATACCCCACCCGGCGGCACCCAGCACGACGAACAGCCCAAGAGCGACCGTCAAGATCCAGGGCATTCTCTTCTGACCCTGCGCCTCGACCCGCGTGGCTTCGGTGACGTCCTCGGCTGGGTCGGCGGCGATGGGAGGAAGCCCGTCGCGCAGCCGCCGAAGATCCCCAGAGAGTTCGGCCGCGTTCGCGTAGCGGTCCTGGGGGTCCTTGGCCAAAAGTTTCAGGACCAGGGCGTTCATGCCCTCCGGCACCTCCGGGTTCACCTCCCTGGGAGCGCGCGGCGCCTCCGTGACGTGCTTCATGGAGACGGCGATCGGGTTGTCCGCGGTGTAGGGTTGCTCGCCGGTGAGCATCTCGTAGAGGAGTACCCCCAGGCAGTACAGATCGCTCCTCGGGCTCGCGGCCTTCCCGAGGGCCTGCTCGGGGGACATGTAGCCCGCGGTGCCAAGGATCAAACCGGTCTGTGAGATGGTGGCCGCGGAGGCCGCCCTGGCGATGCCGAAGTCGGCCACCTTCACCTCGCCGCCTTCTGTCAGGAGCACGTTCTGGGGCTTGATGTCCCGGTGTATGACGCCCCGTTCGTGGGCGGCCTGCAGGGCCTCGGAGATCTGGAGCCCCAGCGAGGCGACGACCGTCGGATCCAGCGGCCCATCCGACGAAAGGCGCTCTTTTAGCGTGCCCCCCGGCACGTACTCCATCGCTATGTACGAGGTGCCCACTTCGGTGCCCCGGTCGTAGACGGAGACGATGTTGGGGTGGGAGAGCCCGGCGGCGCTCAACGCTTCGCGCTTGAAGCGCTCGACGAACTCCTCGTCGCCCGCGAACTGCCCCCTCAAGATCTTGAGTGCCACGTCCCGATCCAGGATGGCGTCGTGGGCCAGGTAGACCTCGGCCATCCCTCCCCCGCCGACCAGATCTTGCAGTTCGTAGCGGTTGCCCAGGCGCGTGTGCTGCATGTCACATATTTTACACGCCCATAACGGTGCGCCGCGCGTCTGCCGGAGACGGCAACCCGGTGTTACCGAAACGTTGCCGGTTTGTTATCGGCCTGTTACCCGCTTTCTGTAACTTAAGTATCAAGTGAAGCGTCCGTGGCCACCGGAGGGGGAGAGAGGAGAGTCCCCATGCCGCCCGCCGGGCTCACGGCGAAGCGCGACCACCGGACGAGGGTCTTTGTGGCCGTAGAACCGCGCGCGTACGGGACGTCCTTCGGGCGTGCCATTGCGGTCCTGCGGCCGCAGGTGGAGGTGACCATCCTGGAACCTGGGGCTCTGGAAGCAGCGGTGGCGTGGCTCGAGCCCGAGCTAGTGATCAGCAACCTGCCCAAGCCCGCGGGCTCCGCCGATCGAATCGCCTGGCTGGAGTACCGTTCTTGCGATGAGGCATCTGCCGACGTATGCGTCGGCGGGCGACGCACGCTGATCGAGAATCCGGGCCTGGACGATCTGCTCTCGGTGGTAGATCAAGCCGGGGGTCTCGCCGGGTCGGAGATCTCGGAGAGGCCCCCTTAGCTACCGATGCCGGCAAGCTCATAGGGGCGCTGCTCTGGGCGACATGGTGGACGCGACTCCCCGTGAACACTCGCCCGGCAGAGAGGAGGTGTCAATTCGAACCGCGTAAGAGACCGTGAGTAGGCGTCGGAGAAGGCGGGCGCGCGGAGCGGCACGCCGACTCTGAAGGAGGTGCCTTATGAAGAGGGCAATGATCGTGTTGGGCGTTGCAGCGTTCATGGTTCTGCTGTTCGGGTCCGCCGCTACGGCGCAAAACGAAAACGAGATGGGACGGGAGGACGCGATAGAGCAAGAGAACGAGTTCGAGCACGAGAACGAGTTCCAGCGTGAAGACGAACTCGAAGTGGAAGACGAGTTCCAGCGCGAAGACGAGTTCGAGCTCGAGGACGACGTGGTACGACAGGGTGCGATGAACGCTACGGCCTCGGCCAGCCCTACCGTAACCGCTAGGGCAACGGCCACCCCGATGGCGACCCCGACGGCCGCCGCCACCGCAGCTCCCGACGTGCGCGGCGCGGCTGGCCCTACCGTCCACGTGAGGACGCTGCCGGACACCGGCGGCCCTTCCCTCGCCGCACCCGTGGCGCTGGTAGCCGCACTGGTTTTGGTTGGGTCCGGCGTCGGGATACTGGCGCTTCGCTCACGCAGGGCGGCGTAAGCGACCGGTCTTGCCGGCGACTCGACGTACCCTCTCCGGGCCAGGGTCTCCACCGTAAGGGACCCTGGCCCATCGTACGCAGTCTGAACCGCCGCGCCATGGCAAGCGCCGTCGCGAGCAGCTCCCGCCTTTCCACCGAGATCCACCATTAGCTTTTGCAATAACGTGCTTGACCCACCAGAACCTTTCCCCTCGGCCCACCGGTCTGCGGCCCGCCGAACCGGTACCCTGGTCGGCGAGTCACGAACCGCCGAGCAGACGTGCCTCCAGCCATGGATTGCGGAACGCCCCGCGCGGGTCGAGCCGCTCGATCAGGCCGGCGAAGTCGGGCAGGCGCTCGTAGAGCGGGGCGATGGCCGCCGCGTCGGCGTCGAAGAGCTTGCCCCAATGCGGGCGCGCCCCGAACGGGGCGAGGGCGGCCTCGAGCCTGACGAGCATGTTTTCGACGGCCTCCCGCTCGGGTCTCCAGGTGAAGTGGATGCAGACGCTGTCTTGCCCGTAGCTCGTGCTCATCCATAGCCCGTCCGCGGCGACCGTCCGGATCTCGGAGACCTGCAGGATCGGCCGGATCCCGTCAGCGAGGGCGCGCACGGCCTCTATGGCCGCCACGGCGTGCCGGCGCGGGACCACGTACTCGGACTGCAGCTCCTCGCCGCTGCTCGGGGTGAAGCCCATGCGGAAATGCGGCAGGCGGTCGGACCAGGGGCCGGGCCTTCCCAACTGCGGCGTGCAGGGCGACGCGTCGATGCCGAGGATGGGGTGCCTGTCGACGGCGGCGGGCGCCGCGCCGAAGAGGTCGGCCCCCACCCTCTCCGGTTCTTCGGTAACGCGGCTCTTTACCCAGACCTGGTCGACGGTCTCACCCCAGCGGGTAAAGACGCTGACGCTGTAGCCGCACGAGGTGATCCCGTCGAAGTTCTCGAAGAGGGCGTCCCAACCCATGCCCTCGAAGACGCGCTGGCGCACCTCGTAGGCGGGCTCCACGTCCAGGGTGATCCGGGTAACCGCGCCGAGCGCCCCGAGCCCGACCACGAGCCCGTCGAAGTCTGGCCCGCCCCTGGAGGCCACCACGGTCTCACCGTCGGACGTGACGAGCTCGAGGCCCGACACCGCGGTGGCGAGGTTGCCGTTCGCGTCTCCCGAGCCGTGCGTCGCCGTCGCCACGGCCCCCGCAACGGAGATGTGGGGAAGCGACGCGAGGTTGTGCAGCCCGACGCCTTCCGCGTTCAGTGCCTCGACCAGCTCGCCGTACTTCAAGCCCGCGCCGAAGGAGACCGTGCCCGCCGCACGGTCGAAGACCACGTCCGCGGGCATATCCTCGAGCGTCAAAAGCTCCGAGGAGTCGGCGATGTCGTTGAACGAGTGACGCGAACCCAGCACGCGAACCCGCGGAGAGCCGGCGACGATCTCCTGCACCTGCCCGATCGTCTCGGGCCGGCGCAGCCTCTCCGCCCGGTAAGCGTAGTTGCCGGCCCAGTTCCTGCCAGGAGAACGATCCTGGATCATCGCCACGCTCCTCCTCCTAACCTCAGGGTCGCGGCTCGTCGACAAGCGGCCTTCTTACTCCGCGTGCCCCGCCCCCGCGCTTGCGCTTCGTGTGGTCCCGGTAATTGTAGTGCCACCGAGGAGTGGGGTGCGTCCTCGACTTCGTTGCACCAAAAGTGTCGATTGCGTATATTCGTACGACGTGGGCGGCTACGGTGGCGGACGAATCGCAAAGATTGTCGGCAGAGAGGCTAGGGACCATGAGAAGCGACGTAACATTTACCAGCGAAGGCCTGAGGTGCGCGGGCTGGCTCTACGTTCCCGACGGCCTGGAGGGCGGAGAGCGGCGTCCTGCCATCGTCATGGCCCACGGCTTTTCCGCGGTAAAGGAGATGCACCTCGCCAACTTCGCCGAGAAGTTCGAGGAGGCCGGCTTCGTGGTGTTGGTCTTCGACTACCGCTACTTCGGCGACTCCGAGGGCGAGCCGCGCCAGAGGCTCTTCCCAACCGAGCAGCACGAGGATTACAGGAACGCCATAACGTGGGTTTCGCGGCGCCCTGAGGTGGACCCGGATCGCATCGGGGTTTGGGGCTCCTCTTACAGCGGCGGACACGTCTTGCACCTCGCCGCCTTCGACAGGAGGATCAAGGCCGTCGTCTCCCAGGTGCCGCTCGCCGACGGGTGGGAGAACGCCCGGCGTCTCATGCGCCCTGACGTCTTCGCCGGCTTCCACGGTATGCTCGCAGAGGACCGTCTCAGGCGCTACGAGGGGGAGGGGAGCACCCACATACCGGTCGTGGCCCCGGAGGGAGAACCATCGGCCCTCCCAACACCCGAGTCCTACGAATGGTTCACCGAGACGGGCCAGAGCATCGCCCCCAACTGGCGCAACCAGGTCTCTTTGGAATCTATGGAGAAGTTCCTCGAGTACAACCCGGCGGCGAACATACACCGCATCTCGCCCACGCCGCTCCTGATGATCGTCGCGGCAAACGACACGCTGACGCCTACAGACCTCGCGGTGGCGGCCTACGATCGGGCGCTCGAACCGAAGTCGTTGGTGATCACACG
Source organism: Rubrobacter sp. (assembly GCA_035264945.1). Classification (GTDB taxonomy): domain Bacteria; phylum Actinomycetota; class Rubrobacteria; order Rubrobacterales; family Rubrobacteraceae; genus Rubrobacter_D. Next base: position 11,300 of record DATFPF010000080.1, on the reverse strand, counting down.
CGGGGCGCACTTCGACGCCTATACGGAGCCGGGCCTCTCCGAGACCGCCATCCCGGCGGTTCAGTGGTTCGAGCGGCACCTGCTGGGCCGGCAGTTCGTGGAGGTGGAGACCGCCCGCTGATCCCCGTCCGGGAGCCGTCGCACCGTCAGCGAAGCGCCGGCGGTGCGGGCTCGCGGCGTACCAGGCCGCGCTACCCCGCGTCTCGGGTCCAGCCGAACTCATCCCACAGCCTGGGGGGTATCAGGCGGTCGATCCTGTCGAGCACGAGGTCCGGTCTGTTCTCCTCCGGTTCCGCCTCGAGCATCTCGGCGGTCGTCTCCCCCGTCAGGACCACCGCCGATGGCATACCGGCGTCGAGGGCCATCCGGATATCGGTGTAGAGCCGGTCGCCGGTCACGACGCACTCGGATGCCTCTAGCCCGAGCATCCCCGTGACGGTCTCGAGCATGATGGGGTCGGGCTTGCCTACGTTGACCTCGCACTTGGTGCCGGTGCATCCTTCTATAGCCCCAACTACCGCCGCAGCGTCCGGCTCGCCGCGGCCTCCCGGCAACGGGCAGTAGCGGTCCGGGTTGGTGGTGACGAGACGGGCCCTCTTGTGGTACCAGATGGCGTCGAAGGCGATCTGGAGCTTGCGGTAGTCGAACCCGCGGTCGTAGCTTGCTATTACGATGTCTATCTCTTCGGCCCTTTCGGAGATCCTGACCCCGGCCGCTTGGAGCGAACGCACGAGCGGCTCCTCCGAGATCGGGAAGACCGTGGCCTCTGGGTGGTTTTGCATGAGCCACCGCGTCATGGTGACGACGGTGTTGACGACCTCGTGCTCCGGGGTGGGGATTCCGAGCCCGGTGAGCTTCTCAGCGTACATCCGCGGGGTCCTGGTGGGGTTGTTGGAGAGGAAGACCACCCGCTTTCCGAGATCCCGCAACTTCTCGACGAGGCGCCTCGCCCCTGGCAAGAGGTCGTCTCCCAGGTAGATCGTGCCGTCGAGATCGAAGACGTAGCCTTCGTAAAGCCTGTCGGGAAGCGGCCGGAAGGCCCCACCTCTGTCATCGGTGCGCGGCTCTCCGGGCGCGTCTCCGTACCTCCGGTCCCGAGGATGGCCTCGGGCCGCTTCACCGGTCACCGCCGGCCTCCGTCTTGGATGAACTCGAATCGACGGTTACCCCGCGTCCCTGGCCTATCCGCTTCACGGGTCGGGGAGGTACAGGCCGTCACTTCGAGAGCCTTCCGAGACGCCGGGTGACGCGGCTGATGGCGAGGCGGCTGGTCCGCGCCCCAGAAATCCCCGATAATCTCTCCGTGATCGTATTCCCTACCGCCCCTGTGGCGCTACGAGCGTATTTTGGAAACCGGCTATCTTCCACCCGTCGTCCCCCCGAACCAGGACCAGACTCTGCACCGCGCTATGCTCGCCGGCGAGTGGGCCTGACGGGAGCCTCATAACCCCCGTGGCGTGGGCCAGGATCACATCTTCCGAAAGCTCCCTGGCCCGTATCAGTTCGTAGTCGGTGCTGCTGCCCTTGTAGCTCGAATCGAAGATGGCCTGGTGCCCGGCCGCGATCGTCTGTCGGCCGCGATGGTGCTCACCCCGAATATCGACGAAATCGGCATCAGCGGCGAAGGGCTCGCCAAAAGCCACCCCGCCGGCCTCGTTCCAGGCTTGTTCGAGGCGCCCGATCAGCCCGTTCGCCACGTTCTCTGCGCCGGCAGCCAAACCCTCTCCTTCGCTCCAGACACCCCGGCGGGCCGACAGCCGCCCACCGTCATGGTGCCACCACGGGTAAGGCGGCGCAATCGTTCGAGGCCCGCCACAAAACCCGCCAACGAAACGCATCCGATCACCTTCCAGGTGGTCTCAGGACCCTGGCCTACCTGGAGGCGGTCATGGAAGACGCAGTGTTCGAGATGGAGGATGCGAGGGAGGCGGCCGTTGGGTAGGGGCTGCCTCTTCTGGATAGCGGTTAGCATCGTCTTGAGCGTGGGGTTGACCATCGTCCTCAACCTCGGCCTGTTCGCGCTGGGCGGCGGGTAGCGCATGATACGTTGGGGTGGGCGCGACCGGGGCGAGTGCTGCGTCGTCGTGCCCGTCGGCTGCCTGTTCGCGGTCATGCCCGTCGTACTGCGCTCGGGGGCGCCCGTCTGCACGAGGCAATCGGAAGTTGCCTCGTGCGCACGGGCCGAGTCACGGCCCCTCGCGGACCCCGTCCTGCCGCCCGTTCAGGGGCACCCTCACCTCCACCGTGGTGCCGGCCCCCGGCCTCGAGTCTATGCGCGCGCCGCCGCCCAGCATCTCGGCCCTCTCCCTTATGGACCTCAGGCCCACGCCCCACGAGGGGGTAGCCCTACCGACGGCCCCGGGATCGAAGCCGGCCCCGTCGTCCTCCACCCGTCCAACTATCTCGCCGTCGCGGACGTCGAGCGCTATCCCTATGCGCGAGCAGCCCGAGTGCCTCACGGCGTTCCTGACCGCCTCGCGCATCGCCAGGTAGGCCTGCAGGGCGACGTGGTTCGGGATCGTTGACTCGTCGCCGAAGGAGGAGACCTCGACCCCTACGCCGTCGGGCACGTAGCCCTCCGCGAGCGCCAGGAAGGCGGCTTCCAAGCCGTCCTCGAGCTCCTCCTCTTGGAGGCGCTTGAGCTCCGCCGAGATGGCACGGGTCTGGTCGAGGGCTAGCCTCGTGGTCTCCCTGGCGAGCCGGAGCTTCTCGGCGGCCCTATCGGGGGCGGCCTTGGCGAGGGCCGAGTGGAGCTCCAGGGACTGGTGGGCCACCCCCATGTGGTGGGCGACGCGGTCGTGGAGTTCGCGGCTGATCCTCTCCCTCTCTGCGGCCTCCGCCAGCGCTGTAAGCTCGCGCTCCCGGAGGCGGGCGCGCTCCTCCTCGGCCCTCTTGCGTTCGGTGACGTCCTGGCCGATCTTCAGGAAGCCGCGCAGCCCACCGTCGGACCGGCGTAGCGCCATCGTCCGTCCCTCGATGAACGCGCGGGAGCCGTCCTTGCGCGCGTGCCACCTCACGTCCGGAGCGGAGCCGTCCCTGCGGGCGGTCGCGAGCTCCCCCTCCGGCACCCCGCGCTCCCGGTCCTCGGCCGTGAAGGTGAACCCGGGGGTCCGCCCGACGGCCTCCCCGGCGCCCCAGCCGAAGACGGCCTCCGCCCCCGGCGACCAGCTCGCGATCCTGCCTTCGGGGTCCAAGGTGAAGATGGCGTAGTCGCGCGCCCCCTCGACGACGAGCCTGTTGCGCTCCTCGCTCTCCCTGAGCGCCTCCCCCGCACGCATCCGCTCGGTGAGGTCGCGGGCGATCTTGGCGAAACCGACCAGCTCCCCCGCGCCGTCGCGCACGGCGGTGGCGATCTCGTTCACCCAGATCCTCTCCCCGCCCTTCTTCACCCGCCACTGCTCCCTCTCGGCCCGGCCCTCCCGGGCGGCCTCGGCGAGCTCGCGCCCGGGATCGCCCGCCTCGATTGCCTCGGGGGCGTAGAACATCGAGACGTGTTGGCCTACCACCTCCTCGGACGTGTAGCCCTTCACGCGCTCGGCGCCCTCCGGCCACTCCGTCACGAAGCCGTCGGCGTCGAGCATGAAGATGGCGTGGTCGCCGACGTTCTCCACGAGCGTGCGGTACCTCTCCTCCGAATCGCGGAGGCGTTCTTCCGCTCGCTTGCGCTCGGTCACGTCCTGCATGACGGCGAGCAGCCGTCGTCCCGAACCGTCCTCCAGGCGCGTCACGAACATTTCGAGCACCAGCCCTTGGGGAGCGGCCTCGCGCTCGAAGCGGAGCGGCCGGCCGGTCTCCAGCACGCGATCGTAGTCGTCGTACCACGCCTCGATCTCGCCGGCGAAGTTGTCGCGGATCGACCGGCCGCTCAGGTCGGGGGTACCGAACATGGCCCGCATGGCGGGGTTCATGGCGAGGTAGCGGTAGTCGCTGCGCCCGTCCGGACGAGGCGGCAGCCGCTCGAACAGGCAGACGCCCTCGTCGACGGAGTCGAACAGGGTGCGGTGCCGTGCCTCGCTCTCGCGCAGGGCTGCTTCGGCGCGGGCGCGCTCGACGGCCGCCCAGGTGCGCTCGGCCGTCTCCTCGGCGAGGGCGATCTCCTCGTTCGTCCAATCGTGTGCGCCGGCGCGATAGAGGCCGAGCGCGGCGACGAGCCGGCCGTCTTTGACGAGCGGGACGCCGACGTAGGCGCGGACGCCGATTGCCTCGTAGGCCGCGAGTTGCGCCTCGCCCACGCGGGCGTCGGCCGCCGCATCGGCGACGGCGAGCGTCCGCCCGGCGGTGAGGGCCTCTTTCACGTGGACGCCGAAGTCGTCCGGCAGAATGCGGCCGGAAATGCGCTCCATGCCCTTCGCGTAGCCGCCCTCGGAGACGAAGTGCTCGTCGTCGGGCTCCGCGTCCCAATATTGGGCGCGGACGACGCCGAGGTTCTCCCCGAGCACCCGCATGGCCTCGGCCTGCATCTCGGCGGGATCCGAGAGGGGGCGGAGCGCGTCGCTCAGCTCGAGCAGGAACGCTTGGCGCTCCTCGCCCTCGCGAAGGGCCTCTTCGGCCTCCTTGCGCGCGGTGGCGTCGCGGGCGGTCCCCAGCCACTCGAGGACCTCGCCCCCCGCGCCCAGGACCGGGACCGCCCGCGAGAGCGTCCACCCCAGGGTCCCGTCCACCCGCACCACCCGGTGCTCCAGCTCGAAGACGCCCTTCGTCCGCACCGCCTCCCCGATCGCGGCCCTCACGAGGGGCCGGTCGTCGGGGTGGATGTAGCGTTCCATCCAGTCCTCGGTCGGTTCGGCGGTGTCGGAGATGAAGCCCCTGCCGTCGAGCCTGTGCATCTCGGCCCAGTCCGGGCCCATCCGGTAGACGGCGTCGGAGCTCGCGGTCACGAAGGCGCGGTAGCGCCGCTCGCTCTCCTCGAGCATCGCCTTCGTCTCCACGAGCTCCCGCTTGGCCAGCATCCGGTCGGTGGTCTCGGCTAGGGTCGCTAGCACGCCGAGGACGTTCCCGCGCTCGTCGGGGACGGGACTGTACGTGAGGTCGAACCAGGCCTCTTCCCTGGGCACACCCCCGGCGAAGGAGAAGCGCAGGTCACGCTCCGCCGCGGTCTCGCCCGCCCCGTAGGCCCGCTCGAACAGGGGCTCGAAGAGGAGGCGCACGTCGGCCCAGGTCTCGAACGCGGACCTCCCGAGCGCCCCCGGGTGGCGCGCGCCGATGGCCGAGGCGTAGGCGCCGTTGTAGACCGCGATGGCCCGCTCGCCCCACATCAAGCACATCACGGTCTCGCTCGCGAGCACGAGGTCCACCAGGGCCTTGAGGCCTTGCGGCCACGCCCCGATCGGACCCAAGGGCGTCTTGGCCCAGTCGTACTCGCGGACGAGGCGGGCCATCTCGTCGTCGCCGGCGGGCCACCGGCCGGGCTTCACGTCGTGCCCCCGGGAGTCGCGGGGGCGCGGGCGGCGTCCCTGACGGCTTCGACCAGCTCGTCCATCTCGGCGCTCTTCGGGAGGTAGCCGGCCGCCCCCTGACGGAGGAAGCGCCGCACCATCCCCGGCTCGTTGTGCATCGTGAGGACGACGACCCTCGGGTGCGGCGAGAGCGCGTGCATGCGCCGCATCGCCTCGTCCGCGCCCATCCCCGGCATCTCCAGGTCCAGCAGCACGACGTCGGGCCTCTCCTCCAGGACCAGCGCGACGGTCTCGTCGTGGTCCGCCGCCCCGCCCACGACCTCTATGTCCTCGGCGAACGAGAGCATCTCGGCGATGCCTTCCCTGAACATCTCGTGGTCGTCGCAGACGGCGACCGTTATGCGCCTGTCGGCGGTCAAGCGACCTCCCCGGCGATAGGCGTTCTTCTTTTGCCGCGGTCCGCGCGACGGTCCCTATGCAAACCCAACCCCCAACGTCGCATCGGTTGCTTTCCTGCGCACGCCGGGGCGTTATACCCGTACCGTTCCTCGGCCGGCCCCGCGGGACGCGATCGATCCCCCTCCGTCCTCTCCAGCTGGTGGAACCAGAACAGCTCCAAGCGACCGCCCTCGAACCTGACGTCCAGCGCCGCGTGCTCGGGGCTTCCGATGCTCTTCTGCACGAGGCCGCGCTTCCCGACGAACTCCGGCCTCCCGCGGTCTTCTATGACCTTCACGGCGGCGCCTACCCAGGCGCCTACCAGGGCCTCGCGGGGTCCCAAGCCGCCCCCTTCCCACCGTCCCGGCCCCCGGGCGGGGCCGGCCGACCTTCGAGGAGGAAGGCAAGGAACCCCCGGCAGCCCATGCTCGCGAGCGCGTTCACCGGCGCCGCCGCGGGGCCGGGCAGGGGGTCGAGGGCCACCCTGCCCGCCCGCCGGCACGGGTCGAGCAGGACGGAGGCCAGCTCCCCGGCGTAGGTCGGCCGGACCGCCCATCCGCCATCGTCCCCGCCGCCAGGCCCGATCCCGGCGCGTGCGCGGGAGAGCCGGAGGAACATCCGCGCCTCCTCCTCGAAGGAGAAGACCGCTACCGCCTCCCGGCGGCCCGGGAGGCGCGCGGTCATGACCTCCAGACGCCCGCGGACGGCGCGCGCCAGGACCCAGAAGCATCTCCTCCGGGCCGATCTCTTGCCCGGCGATCGGCCGGTGTACTCCTTCCCGGTTCCCCGGGTTCGCGTCAAAGTCTCCATGCTTGTGCCTCCCTGCCCTCACGAGCGCCTAATTTTTACTTTAGCGGATCGGGCCGCGGCCGCCCATCGCCCGAAAGGTGCATTTTGTCGGGAGGGCAAGCCCGAGGAGACGGGGGACCGTGCCCGCCGCCACGACGCTCTCCGGGCCGGGGAACGGGCAAGGGCCCCCGCCGCCGTTCAGCGCGTCCTGGCCGTGAGGGCGGCCAGGATCTCGGCGACGCCGACGGCCACGTGCGACAGCCTGTAGTGCGGCCCCTTATGGGTGAAGCCGAAGAGCCACGGCGAGGCGGCGAGCCTCCGCTGTTGCTTCAGGGCCGTCTCCGGGTCTACCTCCAGGGCCCAGTCGACCTGCCGGCCCAGACCGTGCGGTCCTCGCCGGACCCCTCCTCCAGGACCCGTCCGAGCGCCTCGTCCCGTCCCCCAACCGGATCCCCTTCCGGTCTCATGAGCAGTCTCCCCTACCACAGCAGTCGCCCGGCCCCCAGTCCGTTCTCCTCGAACAGGGAGACCAGCTCATCCTCTGAGACGATCTCCCCGCCGCAGAACTTCACCAGAGCAGCCCGCCACGCGCCTCCCCCGCCCGGAAGAAGGCCGCGTCGATGCGGCGCAGGAGGTCCTCGTCCCGGGCTATGGCCAGCACGTTGTCGGGCACCCGCAGGGAGGAGTCCATGCGCCGGAAGAGCTTGGCGGGGCGCTCCCCCTCCCTGAGGAAGTCCTCGAGGGCCCCCGCCTGATGCGCCAGTGCTTGCCGACCTTCAGGCACGACAGGCGCCCCTCCCGGCACCAGCGCCACACCGTCGTCTCCTTCACCCCGGCGAGGCCAGCGACGTCCGCGACCGCCAAAAGTTCCGTGACCTTGTCGTCCTCTATGCCATCACTGCACCTTTGGGGCCATTTTTACCGCATTTTACTCTATTTTAGTTGATTTTAGATCGTCACAGCATATCGTGGTTGGTAAAGGAGACGCTAACCTGACGCGGCTCACCCGCGTCGGAAGCGAGGAGAGGCATGGCCGAGCAGCAGGCAGCACCCAGGATCCACACCAGGGACGACCGGGGCCAAGAGGAGAACTTCAAGGGCACCGAGACGAAGGCGGCGTTCAAGACCACCGAGTTGATAGTCTACGTCCTCGCCTCGGCCCTGGTGCTGATCGCGGGCCTGATCGTGGACGGCTTCAACGCCACGGAGACGTGGAGGTACTTTACCTACCTGACGATCGGCTACATGGTAAGCCGCGGCCTGGCCAAGTCCGGCTCCCGCAACCCCAAGGCCGAGGGCGAGTAGGGTTCGGCAACGCGGAGGGGCCGGCGTCTCGAGATCCCGTCCCCCGCCCGTAGCGTACAAGGAGCTTTCTCTTGAGCATAGCCATAGCGTCCCTGATCCTCCTGGCCGTCGTCGCCGTGGTCGCGGTGCCGGTCTTCGGCCGCGTCGTTGGCGTGGCCACGCGCCGCAACGAGAACCGGCCCGGGGGAGGAGATGAGGACGGAAGCGCGCGGGGGCAACCGGGCGACGAGGAGATACACGACGAGGCAGAGGCGCTCAAGCGCACTGGCCCGTTCTTCGGGGGGGCCGCGGCGGTGACCGGCATCCTCATGGGGCTCGTCGGCGCGGTCCTCGCCACGGGCATCGCGGGGGACGCCTCCTACCTCAACACGATCCCCATGACCTCCCTCGGGGCCTTCCTCGGGATCATCGGGTACGTCCTCGGGGCCCGAAGGATCGGGAAGTCGGCCATCATCTTCGCGATGGTCGCCATGGTGTTCGGGGTTGCGGCGAGCCAGGGGTACGTGCCCGGCGTCGAGCCGACGGACCACGGCCTGCCCGACGAGGAGCCGGGCGCCAAGGCGGGGGCCACAGGATGAGGGCGGGGAGCATGACGCGCAAGGGCGCCAAGCGCGGCGGGTCGCGCTGAGATAGGAGCCAGAAGACGTTGCCGAACCTCTTCCTGATCAACCTGTTCATCATCGTGTTCGGCGGGGGCGGCGGGAGGGGCTGCGCGGGCGGGGGGTGCCTGTTCTGGATAGTGGCAAGCATCGCACTGAGCGTGATCCTGACCGTGCTCGCGAACCTCGTCCTGCTCCTTTTCTCCGGCGGCGGGTCGGCGGCCGGCGTGTGAACCCGAACCCGGCCACGGCCGCCGCTCGGACCCCGTTCCCGGACGGCTGCGTAAAATGGCCTTACGTACGAGCGTCGCCTCGGCGGCGGCCCCCGACGCCGCGCGGAGCCCCCGAGCCCGAAAACCGACCGTTACCGTCAGAATCGACGAAGTCGCGACCCCCGGCTCTGGTTTAGCTACTTTACCTGCAAATACGACACTTCCCAGAGTGGAGCCGAGGGGATTCGAACCCCCGACCTCCGCCGTGCAAAGGCGGCGCTCTCCCAACTGAGCTACGGCCCCGGGATGGAGGGAGAGTTTACGTGCGGATGGTGGGTTATTCAACGCGCGCCGGGCACCCTCGGCGGGTACAATACGGTTCGCTGCATGTTAGCCAGACGAGAGGTGGACCGGATGGCCCTCTACGAGTACAAGTGCGCCGAGTGCGACGGGCGCTTCGACCTTATGCGTTCTATGAGCGCCTCCGACGACCCGGCCGAGTGCCCGGAGTGCGGCTCCGTCGAGTCGCGGCGTGTGATCTCCAACTTCGCCTCGATCACCCCTGGCGTCTCCGCGATGTCGTCTAACCCGATGATGGACGCCCGCATCGCCTCTGGCGGCGGCGGGGGCGGCTGCTGCGGTGGGGGCTGCGGCTGCGGATAGGGAGCACCGAAAGGACCTCCCCGACGGCCTCCCCGACCTCGTACGCAGGGGCATAGAGGAGTTCAACCGCGGGGAGTTCTTCGAGTGCCACGAGTACCTCGAGGACGCGTGGATGGAGGAGCCTGGCCGCGTGAGGTTCCTCTACCAGGGCATCCTCCAGGTAGGCGTCGGCTTCTACCACCAGCAGAACGGTAACTGGCGCGGCGCGACCGGCGTCCTGCGCAGCGGCATCGAGCGCCTGCGCGAGTTCGAGCCCGACGCTTTGGGCCTCGACGTCGCCAGGCTCGTCCGCGAATCCGAGCGATGCCTCGAAGAGCTCGAACGCCTCGGACGGGACAGGGTACGCGAGTTCGACGCCGCCCAAATACCGAAGGTCGAGCCGTCCGGGTAACCCCCTCCGGCCCCCAAACGCAGACGTTCCCGTGGACAACCTCGAATGGAGTCGCCCGCCTGCGGCCGTGTAACCACCCGAGCGGAGAGCGGGTCTAACCGTCGGTTCGGCGGCGCGGGATTTTCCCCTGCCGGCGCCGCCGGGCCGACTTCGACCGATCCGTCCTCGGGAGCGATGGCCGCTCCGCACTTCGGGCGGCCCACAACGGCAACGTTAGCGAGGCGGCCCCGAACTGCGAGCCGTCGTACGTAAAGGGTGCCCATCGGACCGGGCGGCCCTTCGTACCCCTCTCAGGCGGGGAAGCCCGGGACGCGGGCGTAGATCTCTCGGACATCGACACCTTCGAAGAGGCCGAGCAGGCCGGCGGACTCCTGATCAGGTAAGGGGCGACCGGTTCTTAGGCCGTCGACGGACCTTGGGGCGTCGTTACCGGCGCGGACGTTCGGGGGCGGCGAGGATATCGACCTGGAATTCCCCCTCGCTCGTGACCGCGAAGCCCACGACCGTGAGCGGCCCCCCGGGTCCGTGACTACCCCCGAGGCCCCGCTCACGCCGAGAGGCGCCTCACCGCGGGGTCCGTCTATGCCTCGAGCTGGCGGGCCAGGTCGACGAGGTCGGTGGCGACCACGTCGAAGGAGGGGTCGGCGGTAAGATCCGGGACGGCGCGCGGTCCGGGCTCCAACGGGCGCATGACGAACGCCGTCCTGAAGCCCAGATGCTGCGCCGCGCGAAGGTCGCCCTGGTGGGCGGCTACCATCATTACCTCGTTCGGGTTCAGCATGAGGAGGTCCTGGAGCATCCTGTAGACCCTCGGGTCTGGCTTGTAGGCCCGCGCCAACTCGGCGGAGAAGACCAGGTCCCACGGCAGCCCGGCGTTCTTGGCTATGTCGACAAGGAGCCGGACGTTGCCGTTGGAGAGGGTCGCGAACATGAAACGCGTCTTCAGCCGGTCGAGCCCTGGGACAGAAGCGCCCCAGGGCTGCAGGCGGCGCCACACGCCGTTGAGGTGCTCCCTCTCCTCTGACCCTCTCCTATGCATTGATGGTACGCAGCCTGCGATCGCGCGAAAACAGCCGTCGAGGGGCCCCGGTCGACCCTAAGAGCCGAAGCGGTATGCTGAAACGCCACCTCATCCTCCGGTTATGCATGCGATATGTCTGGGCTCCTAACGGAGGGAGGTGCGTCGTTCTGATTCTACGAAAGCGCCGTACGCGAGGCACACACGGATCGTACGGTCCTTATAGACGGCTCATTGCATCGTCCCGGTGAGCGAGCGCCGCGGTAGCCGCGATGCCATCCGCGCGCCCGTCGTGCACATCGTGCGTCGTGTATCTATGCACGAACGATCGGGCGCCAGTAAGCTTCACGGGCCCGAGGACTCTGATGGGCTGCCGCCATGGCCCTCATGCGAGGAGAGGGTTCAGATAGAGTAGACGGAAGGCCGGTAGCATCGCAAACGGACGGCGACGTCCCCGTACGCACCCGCCGGATCGGGGTTCCCACCGTT
>DATFPF010000079.1:0-2505 GCA_035264945.1 Rubrobacter sp. | reverse complement strand
TCCAGGTCAGCGCGGCGCCGAGCGGCTCTACGTTCGCGTCAACACAGACGAGGGTCGGCGCCTGGCAAGTCACGGCGACGCCGGTTACGGGTTCACCCCCGACCACCTCGGGCAGCGCTTCGGTCGCCGCCTCCCACCACGTCCCGGCGTCCTGCTCAGCCCCGAGACCGGCCAGGCGGGTAGGATATCGGACGGTCTTCTCGCGCAAGAGTTCCCCCCCGACGTTGACCGCGACCGCCTTGAGGCCCGTGGTACCGACGTCGATGCCTATTGCGTTGCCCGTGGCGTTCACGGCGGTTGGTCCCGGTGCTCACGCACGGTGGCCGACCGCCTCCGGGTTGACGGGGTTGACAAGTTCTTCGCCCCTCGCGTAGCGTCCTACCTCGGCCGCCGCGATGCTCGCCGCGCGGTGGGCCGTCTCCCTGGTGGCGCCCGCTATGTGCGGCGAGAGCACGAGGTTCGGCACCGTAAAGAGCCTGGAGCCTTCCGGCGGAGGCTCCTCGTCGTAGACGTCGAGGGCGGCAGCCCCTAGGTGCCTCGACTCCAGGGCGTCGCACAGGGCCTCGTAGTCGAGTAGGCCGCCGCGGGCGGTGTTGACGAGCACCGAACCCTCCGGCATCCTCGCTATCTGCTCGGCCCCGATCATGCCCCGCGTCTCGTCCGTGAGGCGGGCGTGGAGACTGACGACCTTCGAGCTCTCGAGCAGCTCGTCCAGACCCGCCTTGCGGCCCTCCACCTCCTCGACCTTCGAGTCTTCCACGAACGGGTCGTACACGAGGACCGTGGCCCCGAACGCGCTCAGCACCCTCGCGACCCGGCTGCCTATGGCCCCGAAGCCGACAAGTCCTGCCGTAGCGCCGTCGAGCTCGACACCGTTCTCCTCGTAAGCGTAGAACTCGCCGCGCCACTCGCCGCCCTTGAGGGAAGCGTGGGCGTCGGGGATGCGCTTCATCGCGGCGAGCATGAGGCCGAGGGCGTACTCGGCGGCGGCGGGGGCGTTGCGTCCTGGGGCGTTGGCGACGATCACGCCGTTCTCGGTGGCGGCCTCGACGTTGACGTTAACCGGGCCACCGCGCGTCACGATCACGAGCCTCAGGTCTTCGAGAGAACCCAAGACCTTCTGCGTAATGGGGGCGAGTTGGGTTACGATCACCTCGGCGCTCTCGCCCGCCGCGATGACCTCCTCCTCACTACCAGCCGCCTCCTTGACCTCGGCGACGTTCACGTGCGGCTCCATCGGCCACTCGAAGTCGATGGTGGCGACGTCGAGATCTTCTCCGAGCTCTTCTCGCAGCGCCTCGACCATCAGGCTGCTAAGTATGTGGCGGTCCCCCGCGACCAGTACCTTACCCACGCTCACAGGTTCGTCTCCTCGCTCTCGATCCCACCAAACGGGCCGTCCGCCCGCTACGCCTTCACCCCGGTCCTCCCGCGTCGTTAAAGGAGTAGAGCGCTCCCCCGCTCTCAGTGAAGCGCACCTCACTCAAGGCCCCGTTCAACACGCGCGGCATCAGGCGCCGGTACTGTCCCAACTCGACGCCGAGCATCCGGCACAGCGCGAGCCTGAGCAGCGTGTTGTGCGCCACGACGAGCACCGTCCCGCCCGCGTGGGAGCGGGAGAGGTCCGCGAAGACATCGAGAACCCTGTCGGCCCCCTCGTGCAGAGGCTCGCCGCCGGGGAACCCGTGCTCCGCCGATTCCTCGAAGCGCTGCACGGACTCGGGGTCTTCTTCCCGGATCTCCGATAAGGTCCTCCCCTCCCATTCGCCGAAATCCAGCTCCCGCAGCCGCTTGTCGGTCTCGGGCTCGAGGTTGCGGGCCGCCGCCGCTGGCTTCGCCGTCAGGAGTGCCCGCCCCAGCGGGGAGGAGAGCACGAGGTCTACCTTCTCTCGCTCTGCGCGGTGGGCGAGGGCGCGGGCCTGCGCGTGACCCTTCTCGGTCAGGGCAATGTCGGTCCTGCTGACGTAGCGGTTGTCGCTGTGCCACTCGGTCTGCCCGTGGCGGGCGAGCAGCAGCCTTACCGGGTAGCTCACCTTTCCATCCTCGCGCGCTCGGCGAGGTCTTCAGGAATGTAGCCCCTCTCGACAAAGGCCGCCATCAGGCGCCCGAAGTTCTCGGCGAGCCTGCCGTCGGCGTCTGCTGGCTCGAACTCCCACTCCTTCTGGCTCATACGCGAGGCGGCTTCGGCGACGGAGCCGTCGCCTGCTCGTGCCAGGATCGCCATCCCTACCGACCCTTCGGACGAACGCGGGACGACGACGGGGATCCTGAGCACGTCAGCCCGCAACTGGGACCACAGGCGGCTCTTCGCGCCGCCGCCGGTGCTGCTAACCGGGCCCGACAAGCTCGCCCCGAGCGACTCGAGGTGTACGAAGCAGAGCCGCTCGACGAACGCGACACCCTCAAGAACGGCCCTGAAGCGGTCCGCCGCGTCTTCGGGCTCGCCGACCCAAAAACTTCGGGCCTCGGGATCGGCGAACGGGAAGCGCTCCCCCTTGGAGGCAA
>DATFPF010000078.1:0-16274 GCA_035264945.1 Rubrobacter sp. | reverse complement strand
CGGGTTGTCCTGGCCCCGTTTGTCGTCGTCGCTCACGGCGTCTCCTTTCCGCGGCCCAGGCCGGCATCCCCGGGCAGAGGCGCGGGCCGCGCGCGTCCGACACCATGGGGCCACCAGCAACGAAACCCTTCGTGGGGGCTGGCTCCGAACCCGCCCGTCCTCTCCCGCCTCACACCTCCACCAGCACCGCGTCGCCCTGCCCGCCGCCAGAGCAGATCGTGGCGAGGCCCCTGCCGCCGCCCCTGCGCCCGAGCTCGTACAGGAGCGTCGCCAGGATCCTAGCCCCGCTCGCCCCCACAGGGTGGCCGAGCGCGAGCGCCCCGCCGTTGGCGTTTACTATCTCGGGGTCGACGCCGAGGATGCGGGTCGAGTGGATCGCCACGCCCGCGAACGCCTCGTTTATCTCCACCAGGTCGAGGTCATCGGCCGTCCACCCGGCCCTCTCCAGGGCCTTCTTGCCCGCGTTGCCAGGGACGGTGAGCAGGTCCGGCGGCTCCTCGGCGACCTTGGCGTGGGCGACGATGGTCCCGAGCGGTTCGAGGTCGCGCGCGCGGGCGAAGGCCTCGCTCGCGAGCACCAGGGCCCCCGCCCCGTCCGTGACGCCTGGGGCGTTGCCCGCGGTAACGGTGCCGCCCTCGTCCACGGGTTCGAGGGCGGCCAGCTTCTCGAGCGTGGTGTCGCGCCGGATCGGCTCGTCGTGCTCGACGTAGGTAGTATTGCCCTTTCTTCCGGGGACCTTGACGCCCGCGATCTCCTGGGCGAGCCTGCCCTCGTCTGTCGCCGCGGCGGCCCTCCGGTGGCTGCCGAGCGCCCACGCGTCCTGCTCCTCGCGGGAGATGCCGAACCTCCTGGCCCCCTCGGCCCCGAAGCGGACCATGTTCACGTGCTCGAAGGCGTCGAGGAGGCCGTCGTGCATCATCGCGTCGTGGGCCGGCATGTCGCCCAGGCGGGCGCCCCAGCGGGCCTTCGGGAGCAGGTACGGGGCGTTGGACATGCTCTCCATTCCCCCGGCGAGGACGACGTCGTAGTCGCCGGCCCGGATCATGGTCTCGGCCAGCGTCGCGCTCCTCAGGCCCGAGGCGCAGACCTGGTTGAGCGTCTCCGTCGTTAGCGTAAAGGGCAGGCCTGCGTGGGAGTTGGCCTGGCGGGAAGGTATCTGCCCGACCCCTGCCTGCACCACGATGCCGAAGACGGAGTGCCCGACCTCATCGTCCGACACCCCAGAGCGGTCGAGGGCCTCCCGGATCGCGATCCCCCCGAGCTCCGGCGCCCCCATGGAGGCCAGAGCCCCCCCGAACTTGCCGAACGGCGTCCTCGCCGCCCCGAGTATTACAGCCCTCTCGGCCATGCTCCCTCCGATGCTCTGGGCCCTTCCCAACCAGTTTATACGAAGAGCGGGCCGCGCAGCTCTTGTAGAATGCCTGCCCAGGGAGGTCTACCTTTGGGGAAAGGGAGGCATAGTGTCCAACATAGGAGACTACGAGAAGACCCGGGCGGCGTTCCGCTGGGAGACGCCGGAGAGGTTCAACTTCGGCCGCGACGTGGTCGACCATTGGGCTGCAGAAGACCGCCAGGCCATGACCTGGCTCGGCGCGGGCGGCGAGGAGGTCGGCCTGGGCTTCGCGGATTTCTCCCGCGTCTCCAGCAAGTTCGCCAACGGCATGCGCGACCTCGGCGTGGGGCGCGGCGACAGGGTGATGGTCCTGCTAGGCAAGGTCCCGGAGTGGCAGGCCGTGCTCACGGGCCTCCTCAAGCTCGGCGCCGTAGCCATCCCCTGCGCCCCGCAGCTCAGGTCGGGCGACCTCAAGTTCAGGGCGGAGCACTCTGGCTCCGTGGCCATCGTCTCCGGCCCCGAGGGCTTCGACGAGGTCGAGAAGATGCGCGACGAGGTTCCCGGCCTCAGGCACTTCGTCTCGCTCGGGGAAGACAGGGGCGGCTGGGAACCCTTCGAGGTGCTCACGGTCTCCGCCTCAGACGAGTTCGCGGCGGAAGACACGGCGGCCGACGAGGGCGCGTTCATCCTCTACACCTCGGGCACGACCAAGCACCCCAAGGGCGTGCTTCACACCCACGGGTACACCCACGCCAAGCGTATGCAGGCCGAGTACTGGCTCGGCCTCAGGGAGGGGGACAGGCTCTGGTGCACCTCCGGGACGGGTTGGGCCAAGAGCATCTGGAACGTCTTTCTCGGCCCCTGGAGCATGGGGACGGAGATCTTCTTCCACGAGGGCGGCTTCGACCCGGCCGAACGCCTTGACCTGATCCAAACCCAGAACATAACCGTCCTCTGCCAGGCCCCAACCGAGTACCGCCTCCTCGCCAAGACCCCCGAGCTCGAACGGGCTGACCTCTCCTCGGTCCGGCACGCGGTCTCGGCCGGCGAGCCCCTGAACCCGGCGGTCATCGAGCGGTGGAAGGAGCTGCACGGCCTGACCATCTACGACGGCTACGGCCAGACGGAGAACACCCTGCTCGTCGGCAACTTCCCAGGCATCGAGGTGCGCCCCGGCTCGATGGGCATGCCCTCCCCCGGCTGCGACGTGAAGGTCGTGGACATGGACGGCAACGAGTGCCCGCCGGACGAGCCAGGCGACATCGCCCTCGCCGGCCGTCCGCCCGTCCTCTTCAAGGAGTACTGGGAGCAGCCCGACGAGACCGAGGGCGTCTTCAGGGGGGGCCACTACCTCACCGGCGACCGGGCCTACCGCGACGCGGACGGCTACCTGTGGTTCGTGGGCCGCGCGGACGACGTCATTCTCTCCGCCGGCTACCGCATCGGGCCGTTCGAGATAGAGAGCATCCTCATCGAGCACCCCGCCGTCGTCGAGAGCGCCGTCGTCCCGGCGCCCGACGAGGACCGCGGAAGCGTCGTCAAGGCCTTCATCGTGCTCGGCCCGGACTACGAGCCATCTGAAGAGCTGAAGGCGGAGATACAGGCCCACTGCAAGGCCCTTACAGCCCCGTACAAGTACCCACGCCAGATCGAGTTCATAGAAGAACTCCCGAAGACGACGAGCGGCAAGATCCGGCGCGTGGAATTGAGGCAGTAGGTATCGGGCTTAAGGTATCAGGAAAGAACCCCGCGAGATGCCATCTTCGTGCGCGCTTTGTCAACGTTCTCCCACCCCTGAAACCTGATGCCTGAAGCCTCCTTCTGCTACCTGACGACCGTCGGGCGTGTCACGGGCCGCCCGCACGAGATCGAGATCTGGTTCTCGCTCGTTCCCGAGACGCGCACGCTCTACATGCTCGCCGGCGGCGGCGACCGGTCCGACTGGGTCAAGAACCTGCGGAGGGAACCCGCCGTT
Source organism: Rubrobacter sp. (assembly GCA_035264945.1). Classification (GTDB taxonomy): domain Bacteria; phylum Actinomycetota; class Rubrobacteria; order Rubrobacterales; family Rubrobacteraceae; genus Rubrobacter_D. The sequence continues at coordinate 12,966 of DATFPF010000078.1, read as the reverse complement.
ACGGTCCGGATAGCAGGCGAGGAGCTAAAGGGCGCGGCCCGCGTGGTCGAAGAGGTGGGTGAGGACGGGTTGGCCCGGCGGCTCCTGGTCGAGAAGTACGAGAGGAGCCCCGGCGAGCTGTCCGGTTGGCGCCGCAGGGCCCTGCCGGTGGCGGTGGACCTGGCGTAGCCCGCGGGCGAGACCCGAACGGGCGCGTCGGTAGGACCGCCGGGGCTGGGCCGCCACGTTCGGGAGGGATATGGTCGCAAGAATCTCGGTCCTGGCCCTGGTCCCCGTCCTGGTCATGGGCGGTCTCTTCCTGCTCCTGCGCCCGGACCCGCCGGACGCGGCCCCAGCGGAGCGGTCTTTCGACATCGAGATAGGCGAGGACGGCATGAGACCGGACGAGGTCTCCGTCCGCGAGGGCGACCGGGTGGCTATGGGCGTTGGATCTGATCGCCCGTTCGAGCTCCACCTCCACGGCTACGACCTCGAATGGGAGGTCGGGCCTGGCGGGACGACCGGGATCTCCTTCGAGGCCGACCTGACAGGCCGGTTCCCGATGGAGGACCACGAGACGAAAAGAGAGCTCGGGGTCCTCGTCGTGGAGCCGCGCTAGGCCCGTGCCGAGATGGTCGCGCCGCGCCGCGGCGGCCCCGGCCGCCGTGCTCCTGTGGTCCGCCGCCGTCCTGGCCGGGGCCCCCCCGGCCCTCGCGCACGGCTTCGGGCAGCGCTACGACCTCCCCGTGCCGCTCTGGCTCTACCTCTACGGGGCGGCCGGCGCCGTGCTGCTCTCCTTCGTCGTGTTCGGCCTCTTCGTCGGCGGGCGCGAGGAGGGGCACGGCTACCCCCGCCTGAACCTGCTGCGGTTCGGCCCCTTCCGGGCGACGCTGGCGAGCCGGGCCTTCGTCTGCGGGCTGCGGGTCTTCTCTGCGGCGCTCTTCGGGCTGGTTATCCTCGCTGGCCTGTTCGGCAACCAGACGCCGGCCCTAAACCTCGCGCCCACGATGGTGTGGGTGATCTGGTGGGTCGGCTTCAGCCTCTTCGTCGCGCTCGTCGGGAACCTGTGGGCGCTGGCGAACCCCCTGAAGGTCGTGTTCGAGTGGGCAGACGCGCTCGCCCGGCGCCTCGGGGTCGAAGAGGGCCTGGAAGGCGACGCCCCCTACCCGGCCTCGTGGGGCGTCTGGCCGGCGCTCGCGCTCTTCTTCGCCTTCGCGTGGGTCGAGCTCGTGCTCCCCGGCTCGGCCACGCCGCGCAACGTCGCCTTCCTCGTGCTCATGTACTCGAGCGTCACCTGGGCTGGGATGTCGCTCTTCGGCAAAGAGGCCTGGCTCCGCAACGGCGAGGCGTTCTCCGTGTTCTTCGGCGTCCTGGCGAGGTTCGCCCCGACCGAGGTGCGCGTGGCCGGCGGGAAGGCCCGCGAGGGATGCAGGGCCCGCGGGCCAGAAGTAGGGGACCACGTCGACTGCTACGGGTGTTTCGCCAGGGCGTCGCCGGGGGAGCGGGAGCTGAACCTAAGGCCCCCCGTGGTCGGCCTTCTCCGGCCCGGCGCGATCCCGGCGGGAGGGCTTGCCTTCGTGCTCTTCATACTCGCCAGCGTCACCTTCGACGGCCTGCTCGCGACCCCGTCGTGGGTTGGCGCTATGTTCTTCCTCCAGTCCATGACGGGGTCCTTCGGGATGCCGGGCACCCCGTTCTACGGGACGCTCGGGCTCGTAATCGTCCCGCTCCTCTTCTTCGGGCTGTACGCGGGGTTCGCGGGGCTCTGCCGGGCGATGGGCGGCGGCGCGGGCTTCAGGAGGCTCGCGGGAGCATTCGCGTACTCGCTCGTGCCAATCGCGCTCGCCTACCAGGCGGCGCACTACTGCACGCTCCTGATCACCGAAGGCCAGAACCTCTACGCCCTCGCCTCGGACCCGTTCGGGTGGGGCTGGGACCTCCTCGGCACGGGCGGCTACGAGGTGAACGTCAACGTCGTCGGGGCGGCCCTCGTCTGGTACTCGCAGGTCGCCCTCATCGTGGCGGGCCACGTCGTCGCGGTGTACCTGGCCCACGCCGTCGCGCTGCGCGAGGCGCCAAGCCCCAAGCTAGCACTCCGCGGCCAGCTGCCCATGGTGGCGCTCATGGTCCTCTACACCGTCACGAGCCTCTGGATCCTCTCCCAACCCGTCGTCGAGTAGGGACCCCGGTCGGCTTCCGCGAGGTCGGGGTCTACGAGAAGCGCGCCCGGCTCGACGGCGCCCGGCGGGACGTGGCGACCGTGGAGGGTCTCATCCCCTCCAACCTCTAGCCGAGGTCCCGGCGCGGAGGGTCTTCCTCGCTGTAAAATCCGGCGCCTTGGGGGTATCCTTGGGCGGTCGGGCCGCCGCGTCCGGAATATCCGGAAAGAACGGAGATATCTTGGAGAACTTTACGCCGGTCGGCGGTTTAGTTGGCGGGCTTCTGATCGGGCTGGCGGTCGCGCTGATGCTGCTGCTGAATGGTCGCGTGGCCGGCATCAGCGGCATCGTGGGCGGGCTGCTCACCCTGCGGACGGGGGACACGGTATGGCGGGCGGCCTTCGTCGCCGGCCTCGTGCTCGGCGCCCTCGGCTACCTCTCTGCTGCGGACGTTCCCGTGAGGGTGCTTGCCCCGCTGCCTGCGGTCCTCGCCGGCGGCCTCCTGGTCGGCTTCGGGACGCGCCTGGGCTCGGGGTGCACCAGCGGCCACGGCCTCTGCGGCATGGCGCGCCTCTCCCGCCGCTCCGTGGCCGCGACGGCCACGTTCTTCGGTGTGGCGATGCTCACCGTGTTCCTGACGGGGCACGTCTTCTGATGGCGTCGAACGTCCTGCGGGCGGCGGCTGCCCTGGCCTCTGGCCTCGTCTTCGGGCTTGGGCTCGCCGTCTCGGGCATGATGAACCCAGCCAAGGTCGTAGGCTTCCTCGACGTCACCGGAGACTGGGACCCGACCCTCGCCTTCGTCATGGCCGGCGCGCTGCTGGTGGCGGTCCCGGCCTACCGCTTCATCCCGAAGCGCGGGCGCCCCGTGCTTGACGAGGAGTTCTCCCTGCCCAAAAAGAAGGCAATCGACGCGCCCCTCCTCGGGGGCTCGGCCCTCTTCGGCGTCGGCTGGGGCCTCGTTGGTTTCTGCCCGGGCCCGGCGATAGCCGCGCTCGGTACCGGCCTCCTCCCAGTCTTCGCCTTCGTCGCGGCGATGCTGGCTGGCATGGCGCTTCACGCCCGGTCGTTCGGGCGCTCGGGGTAGTGCCTGCCCGAGGGACCATCGCCGGGGCGGGCGGGGGATGATCGGCCAGTCCTTCCGCTGGGCCAACCTCACGCTCGCTTTCCTGCTGGAGCTGTGCGCCCTGGGCGCCCTGGGCTACTGGGGCGTAAGGACGGGCGACGGGTTGCTCACCAAGGCGGCCCTCGGGCTCGCGGCGCCGCTCCTCGCCGCGGTGCTCTGGGGGATGTTCGCGGCACCCCGCGCCCCGGTGTCCTCGCCGCCGCTCAAGCTGGGAACGCAGTTGGCGGTCTTCGGCTCGGCCGCGCTGGCCCTGTATGCCACGGGCCACGTGCGCCTCGCCCTGGTCTTCGCCCTCGCCGTCGTCGTCAACGGCCTCCTCGTCCGCCTCTGACGTAGACGTAGGGCGGGCGTCAGACCTCCTTGAAGATGCGCTCCGAGGCGGCTATGGGGTCGAGCTCGCGGCCGTAGACCTTCTCCATCGTCTCGTTGTCCTCGCGCTCCAGCCGGCCGCGCATCTCCCTCTCCAGCCGGTCCGTCGCCCACTCGACGACGAACTTCTTTAGCGCGGCCCGGCGCCGCCCTTCGAGCTTCCCGCTCTCCTCCAGGAAGGCGCGGTGATCCTGGATCTTCTCCTTCAGCTCATCGACGCCCTCGCCGGTGTCGCCGCGCGTCATCACGATGGGCGGGAACCAGGGGTCGGGGTCGAGCTCTTGCCCGATCTCCAGTATGGACCTAACCTCTGAGGCGGCCCCTTTCGCCCTCGGGTGGTCGGCCTTGTTTATGCAGAAGATGTCGGCGATCTCCATGACCCCAGCCTTGAGCGCCTGCACCGCGTCTCCCGCCCCCGGCTGCAACGCCAGCACTACCGTGTCGGCCGCCGACGCCACCTCGACCTCCCCCTGCCCCACCCCCACCGTCTCGTAGAGCACGACGTCCATCCCCGCCGCCTCCATCGCCATCGCCGCCAGCCTGGAGCCGCCGGCGAGACCCCCAAGGTGCCCCCGGCTCCCCATCGACCGGATAAACACCCCGGGGTCGAGGAAGTGGTCCGTCAGGCGGATGCGGTCGCCAAGGATCGCGCCCTTAGAGAAAGGGCTCGAAGGGTCGACCGAGACCACCCCGACCCGCCTGTCCTCCTTCCGGTACAGCTCGATGAGCTTGGCGATGATGCTGCTCTTGCCCACACCCGGCGGCCCGGTGAAGCCGACGGTCAGGGCGCCGCCGGTCTTCGGGTAGATCTCCGCGACTATCCCCGGCGTCTCGGGGTCCTCGCGCTCTATCTTCGAGATGACCCTCGCCAGCGCCCGCCGGTCGCCAAGGAGAAGCCTCTCGACGAGGCCATCCCCCACCCCCTCTAAGCCCACTCCGTGTCGAGCCGCGGCGGATGGGTGAGCGTCTGGAACACTACGCAGTACTGCTCGGTCTTCTTCCTGAGCCCCTCCAGATCCTCATCCGAAGCCCCGGACGCCTCCACCTCGAAGCGGGTGCGGATGCTCTCGAACCCGACCGGCACGTCCTTCGAGATGCCCAGGGTGCCCGCGAGGTCCATCTCCCCCGTCACCGTCACCTCGATGCGCTCGGCCTCGATGCCCATCGCGCCTGCGACCATCTGGCAGGTAACCTGGGCGCAGGCGGCCAACGCCCCGAGCAGCAGGTCCCCAGAGCAGGCGGCCGTCCCCGCGCCGCCGACCCCAGCGTGGGCCTGGGCCTCGTAGACCGCCCGCCCTATGTCTACGGAGCAGGAGATAGGGGTGTCCTCCTGGCTCGCCTTCGCCTCCAGCGTGATCCTGGACGACCCAGGCTCTCCCCTGTATTTGTCCTTCAACGGCTTCTGTACGGCCCTGAGGTCCATGCCCCTCCTCGCTTGTCTCTCCACGAGAATCCAATGTACGTCATGCTCCCCACCGGAACAAGGACGGACCAACGCGGGTTGCAGCATTGCATGTGCGGCACATAGGTTACTCTTTCTCACATGACCAAGATGATCCAGATCCGGAACGTGCCGGACGAGTTGCACCGCAAGCTGAAGGTTCGGGCCGCGCAGGAGGGCATGACGCTCTCGGACTACCTGCTCTCCGAGGTGGAGAAGGTAGCGGCAAAACCAACGATGAGAGAGTGGCTTGAGAAGGTAAGTCGTGACGAGCCGGTCGAGGTGGACGAGCCGCCGGAGGTGACGATCCGTCGGATGCGTGATGCGGACGACCCGCGAGATCTCGGCTGACGACCTTTGATAGTGCTCGATGCTTCGGCGGCGGCGGCCGTGCTGCTGAACCTCGGTGGGGACGCGCCGCGTATCCGTGAGAGAATGGGCCAGGCAGGCGACGACCTGCACGCCCCGCACCTTTTCGAGATCGAGGTTGCGAGCGTCTTGAGACGCTACGCTCTGAACGGCTCGCTCACCCCCGGCCGGGCGCGCCTGGCCTTGGGCCGGCTCTCGACCTTGAGCATCTCGCTCTACCCCCACGCCGCAATGCTTCCCAGAATATGGGAGTTGCGAGACAACGTTTCGGCCTACGCCGCCGCCTACATCGCGCTCGCCGAGACGCTCGAAGCGCCCCTCGTCACCACCGACGCCAGGCTCGCCCGCGCCCCAGGAATACGGGCCGCCGTCGAAGTCTACGGGTAAAGAATAGGGGCCCCCTTCGGGGACCCCCAGGAACCAGCTTCGTTCCTCACTAACCCTCCAGCAAGAGCGACTCCGGGTCTTCTATAAGCTCCTTGATGCGAACCAGGAAGCCGACCGCCTCGGCACCGTCTATGACGCGGTGGTCGTAGGAGAGGGCCAGGTACATCATCGGGCGGGCCTGTACCTCGCCGTCGACGACCATCGGGCGCTCCTGGATCTTGTGCATCCCGAGGATGGCCACCTGCGGCATGGTGAGGATCGGGGTGGAGAGCAAACTCCCGAAGATGCCGCCGTTGGTGATGGTGAACGTCCCGCCGGTGAGGTCCTCGATCTTGAGCTTGCCCTCCCTGGCCTTGACGGCGAGGTCAGCTATCCCGCCCTCTATCTCGGCGAAGTTCTTGCGGTCGGCGTCGCGCAGGACGGGGACGACGAGCCCCTCGTCCGTGGAGACGGCGACCCCGAGGTCGTAGTAGTGCTTGAGGACGAGCTCGTTGCCCTGCAGCTCGGCGTTGACCTTGGGGTGGGCCTTGAGCGCGCCGATGGCTGCTTTGGCGAAGAAGCTCATGAAGCCGAGGCGGGCGCCGGTCCGCTCCTGGAACGCGTCCTTGCGCCGCTTGCGCAGGGCCATGACCGCCGTCATGTCGACCTCGTTGAAGGTGGTGAGCATCGCCGCGGTCTGCTGGGACTCCACGAGCCGCTGGGCGATGGTCTGCCGGCGGCGCGAGACCCGCACCCGCTCCTCGAGGTCGGCCCTGCCGTCCTGGGCCGCGGGCTGCGGCCCGGGCTGCTGCGCCTTGCCGTCCGCCTCCGGCTCAGATGGCTTCTCTGGGGCCGAGGTTCCGCCCTGCTGGCGGATCAGGCGCTCCACGTCGTCGCGGGTTATGCGCCCGCCAGAGCCGGAGCCCTCGACCTCGGCCAGCTGAACCCCGTACTCCTCGGCCAGCTTGCGCACCGAGGGCGAGGCGCGGCCGGCGCCGTCCTCCCTGTGCCCGTTCGCCTCCTCGCCGGCCGGCTGGGCCTCGGGCCCGGCTTCGGCCTCCGGCTGCTCCTCGGTTGTCTCTTCGGCGGCCTCTTCGTCTGACGCTTCATCCTCCGCGTCTTCGGCCTCTACTTGCTGGGGTGCCGAGCCGTTGCCCTCGCCTATAGTCCCGATGACCTCGCCTACGGTGACGGTGTCGCCCTCGGCCTTCGCTATCGATTCGAGGACGCCGTCGTGCTCGGCCTCGACCTCGAAGTTGATCTTGTCCGTCTCGAGCTCGACGAGCGCGTCGCCCGCGGATACGGCCTCGCCCTCCTGCTTCAGCCAGCGTCCGACCGTCGCGTCGGCGACGGACTCCCCGAGCTCCGGAACGTGTATCTCATCCGCCACGGCGGTTCACCTGTCCTCTCTGGTCTTACCCATCCCTACGCGCTCGGGGCGGAGGCCCGGTCCTGCGTCGCCTCCGCGGCCTCCCTGTCTTTCCCGTCCTCCTGGAAGGCCTCGCGCACGATGGCGGCGTGCTCCTCCTTGTGGTACCTGGCAGAACCCTGGGCCGGGCTCGGGCGGGCGGGCTTGCCGACGTAGCGCAGCGGCACCTCCCCGCCGAGGAGCTCCTCCAGCCGCGGCCGGACGAAGCTCCAGGCGCCCATGTTGGCGGGCTCCTCCTGCGCCCACACGACCTCCCCGAGGTTCGGGTAGCCGTCGAGCACCTCCCGAATGCGCCCCTCTGGCCAGGGGTAGAGAAGCTCGACGCGGGCCACGGCCGTGGAGGATTCCTCCTCGCGCGTCTCGCTGCCCGCCAGCTCCGTATAGAACTTGCCTGAGCACAGGATCAGGCGCTCGATCTTCTCCGCGCGGCCCCTCGCCTCCTCATCGTCGAGCACGGTCTGGAAGCGGCCCTCGGAGAGCTCCGCGAGGCCAGAGCCGGCCATCGGGTGCCGCAGCAGGCTCTTGGGCGCCATGATGATGAGCGGGCGCTTGTTCTCCTTGAGATGCGCCTGCGCCCGGAGCAGGTGGAAGTACTGGGCGGCCGTCGTCAGGTTCGCGATGCGCACGTTCTCCATCGCCGCGAGCTGCAGGAACCGCTCAAGCCTGGCGCTCGAGTGCTCTGGGCCCTGCCCCTCGTAGCCGTGCGGCAGGAGCATCACGAGCCCCGAGGTCTGGCCCCACTTGGCCTGGCCCGAGACTATGAACTGGTCGATCATGGGCTGCCCCACGTTGGCGAAGTCCCCGTACTGGGCCTCCCACAGGACGAGCGCGTCGTGGGCGTTCATGGTGTAGCCGTACTCGAAGCCCATCACCGCTATCTCGGAGAGCGGGCTGTTGTGGACCGCGAATGAGGCCCTCGCCTGCGGGATGTTCTGCATCGGCACGTAGTCCCCGCCGACCTCCTCGTCGTGCAGGACGAGGTGGCGCTGGGAGAAGGTGCCGCGCTCGGAGTCCTGGCCGGTCAGCCGGATGGGCACCCCGTCCGCCAGCAGCGAGGCGAACGCGAGCGTCTCGGCGTGGGCCCAGTCGATCTTGTCCTCCCCCTCGTTGCCGAGGTTGGCCCGCGTCTTCTGGAAGAGCCGTTCGAGCTTGGCGTTGGGGGTGAACCCCTCGGGGCGTTCGAGGAGCGCCGCGTTCAGCTCGACGAGCTTCTCAGCCGGTACGGCCGTCTCGGGGACCTCGACGACGGGCGTGCGGGGCTGCTCGGTCTCGAGGTCGTCGTCCCCCACCTCGTCCTTGGGCTTCTTGCGGATCCCCTCCATGTCGGCCTGGAGGTCTTCCACCATCTTCTCGGCCTCCTCGGCCGTGATGATGCCCCTAGCTTCTATCTCTCTGGCCCACAGCTCGCGCACCGTCGGGTGGTCCTTGATCTTCTGGTACATGACGGGCTGGGTGTAGGCGGGCTCGTCGCCCTCGTTGTGCCCGAACCTCCTGTAGCCGATCAGGTCTATGAGGAAGTCCTTGTGGAACCTCTCCCTGTATGCGTAGGCCAGCCTCGTGGCCGCCAGGCACGCCTCCGGGTCGTCGGCGTTGACGTGGACCACCGGGATCTCGAACCCCTTGGCCAGGTCGCTGGCGTAGGTGGTAGAGCGCGCGTCCTGACGCTCTGTGGTGAACCCGAGCTGGTTGTTGGTGATTATGTGGATGGTCCCGCCGGTCCTGTAACCGGGCAGCCGGCTGAGGTTGAGCGTCTCCGCCGAGACGCCCTCGCCCGGGAACGCCGCGTCGCCGTGCAGCACCACAGGCAGCGACTTCTCCTCGTCCCGGACAGGAGGACCGGCCGCGTCGCGCCGCTCCTGGGCGGCGCGCGCCATCCCCTCGACCACGGGGTTGACGTGCTCCAGGTGGCTCGGGTTCGGGGCGAGGTTGACGAGCACCTGCTCGTCGGCCTCGGCGTCGCTGAGGTGGTAGCCCCGGACGCCGAGGTGGTACTTGACGTCGCCCACCCAGGCCTCGCCCGGCCTGCTCGCCGCGGAGGCCGACTCCCCCTTCTCCGGCTGCTGGAACTCGCCGAAGATCCTAGAGTAGGACTTGTCCAGCACGTGCGCGAGCACGTTGAGGCGCCCGCGGTGGGCCATGCCGAGCACCATCTCCGGCGTCCCGCCCTCCGTCGCCCGGCGGGCGAGCAGGTTGAGCATCGGGACGACCATGTCGTTGCCCTCGACGGAGAAACGCTTCTGGCCGAGAAACGACTTGTGGAGGAACTTCTCGAAGGTGTCTATGCGCGTGAGGCGCATGAGCAAGCGTTTGGCGGCCTCGCCCTCCATGCGCTTGTAGAAGCGCCCGGACTCCACGGCCTCCCTGAGCCAGAACCGCTCGTCGGGGTCGTGGACGTGCCCGAAGTCGTAGCCCGTGGTGTTGCAGTAGAGGTTCCTGAGCTCCTCCACGGCCTCCCGCGCCGTCGCGCTCTTCTCGGCTATGGGCCCGCCGATGATCAGGGGCGGCAACGTCTCCAGGTCCTCGTCCGTGATCCTGTAGAACGTGGGGTCGAGCGTCGGGTCGCCGGGGGGCTCGCTGCCAAGTGGGTCGAGCTTCGCGGCCCGGTGCCCGAAGTCCCTTATGTGCCTTACGTGCTTGGAGGCCCCGACGGCCTTCTCGACGTCGAGCTCGATGTCCTCCGAGGTCACCGCGGCGCTGCCGTTGGCCCCGTTGGGCCGGGGCGGGCTCCAGGACTCGAAGAACTTCCGCGCGCCCTCGTCCACCGAGCCGGGGTCTTCGCGGTACCTCTCGTACAACTCCAGCACGTAGCCCAGGTTGGGCCCGTAGAACTGGTACTCCGTCTGCTTTTCCAACCGGATCACACCCTCACGTTGCGGTCTTGAAGTAGCCCAAGCGTCCACGAGGGGAGGCGGGGCAACGCGCCCCGTCTCCCCCACGCCGCGCTCTTGGCAAGGCTATAAGACAACTCGATCTTCTCTATGATACCCCACATGGCTGCCTGAATTCTTACCCCCGAAGGGCCCCACCTAGACCTACCCGCCGAGCTGTACCTGCGCGAGCCTGAGGTCCTCGGCCATCCCGCTGTGCCCGAACTTCTCGGCCTGCCCGATGCCCTTCCCGTAGGCCTCCCTCGCCTCGTCTTCCCGCCCGAGCTTCGTCAGCACCTCCCCGAGACGGAGGTACCCGTTGCCCTCGTCCTCGTGGGCCTCGACGTACCTCTTGAGCACCGCCGCCTCGTCCTCCTCGCGCCCCGCCTTTTTGTACTCGTTGGCGAGGGCCAAAAGCCCAGTCGGGTTGTCGGGGTTGTCAGCGAGCATCCGCTCGAAGTAGTCGATCCTGTCTTCCACTGGGTCTCCTCCCGCGGGCCGGCGCGTGGATCAGTATAGAGTACCGCGGAGCCCCGGCCGCGGGTCCCGCATTCTACGGGCTTCGGCGAACGGGCCCCGGAAGACGGACTGGCGGCAACGGTACGTGCCCGAATCGGTGAAGGACCAGTTAACGTCCAGGCATAGGAGTCGGCCCGGAGGTTGGGCCCGAGTACCCCAGGCGCCCCCAACGTGACAATGGGCGCCTCATGCGGCCTCGCAACGGAGCTTGCACGCCCCCGGGCCTGCCCTTCAGACGTCTTGCCGAGCAGGCCCCGCGCGGCTGCCGCCGCCTACGAGGCCAAAAAAGAAGGGACGCGCCACGGTGGGCGCGTCCCTTATTCGGGGCTACGTGGTTATCAGGCGGCGGTCCGACCGTACTCGCTCATGGAGAGCATCCGCTCGGCCTCGCGCTGGACCTGGCGGACCCGCTCGCGGGAGATCCCGAGCTCGTCGCTTAGCTGGGCCAGGGTCGCGGCGCCCTCGTCGCCGAGGCCGTAGCGCCGGATCAAGACGAGCCTGTGACGCTCGGGCAGACGGCCGATGGCCTCCTCGAGACCCGCGCTCTCGATCTCGCCTATTACCTCCCCGGCCGTGTCCGAGGTCCGCTCGTCGGGGACGAGCTCCCCGATCTCGGAGCCGTCGGCCTCGGAGCCCACGGTCTGGTTCAGACTGGTGGCGTCCCACAGCGAGCTCTTCAGGTCGCGCACCTGGTCTACGGGCCACTCGAGCTTCCCCGCGACCTCATCGTCTGTGGGCTCCCGCTCGAGCTCGGCGGAGAGCTCGTTGTAGGCGCGGGCCATCTTGCGCACCTTGTCGCCCCTGTGAACCGGCACCCTTATGGTGCGGCCCTTGTCGGCGACGGCGCGCTGCACCGCCTGCCTAACCCACCACGTAGCGTACGTTGAGAATCGCCATCCCCTCTCGGGGTCGAACTTCTCGACCGCGCGCATCAGGCCTATGTTGCCCTCCTGGATGAGGTCCTCGAATGGCAGCCCCATCCCGCGGTACTTCTTGGCGACGCTCACCACGAGCCTGAGGTTCTTCTCGACGAGCCTCTGCCTGGCACCCTTATCTCCGGACTTGGCCCTCTTGAGAGGTCTATCTCCTCGGCGTGCGTGAGCAGCTTGCCCTTGTCGATGTGGGCGAAGTAGCCGGGGATGAGATCCGGGGTCTCGGAGGGTCGCTCCGATGTGCGCGTCCTTAAAGTCTTGTTGTTCGTCACCGTCTTTGCAGGCATATTAACTTCTCTTTCCTTAGAGATTTCTGTGTCTCCTTCTCTTGTATTAAGCACAGTTGCATTGTACAGTATCTATTATATAATTGTCAAGTGTATACAGCAAAAAGTAGTAATGTGTCAAGAAGGACGGATCGAAGATGGGCCAGAAGAGGAGCTACGGGCAGTACTGCACGGTGGCCAGGGCGCTCGATGTACTTGGGGAGCGGTGGACGCTCTTGTTGGTGCGCGAGCTCTCGACTGGGCCCAAGCGGTTCAAAGATCTCCTGGAGGGGCTGCCTGGCATCGGAACCAACCTCCTTGCGGCCAGGCTCAAGACGCTTGAGGGGGAGGGGATCGTCCGGCGCGCTACCTTGCCGCCGCCCGCGGGGTCGAACGTCTACGAGCTAACGGAGCTTGGGGGGTCGCTCGAGCCGGTGCTCGTGGCCCTCTCGCGGTGGGGGGCGAGGCTCTTGGGCGCCCCGCGTGAAGAGGACGACCTGAGGGCGGGCTGGGCCGCGGTGGCAATGCGGTCGGCCATCGGACGGAGGGTCGCGGACGAGCGTCCTTCTACCTACGAGTTCCGTATCGACGGTGAGGCGTTCCACGTGCGAGTTAGAGACGGCGAGGAAGGGGAGAGAGTGGAGGTGAGACAAGGCTCGGTTCCGGATCCCGACCTGGTCGTCATAGGCGACGCCGAGACCTTCCTCGCGGTGGCCTCCGGAAGGCTTAGCCCCGAGGAGGCGGTGCAATCGGGAGCGCTCAGGGTCGAGGGAGATCGCGAGGAGGACAGGGAAGCCTTGCTCGCGTGGTGCCAGAGTTTGGTCGGGCCGGCCGCAGCGTAGGGTACGGCTGGAGCGCCGTGGTCACCCGGCGAACTATACGAGCAGGGAGAGATGTTCGGGAAGAGGTAGACAGCCTCAAGCTTCACATCGTCATCGCTCATTGTCGCGCTTGTGCTCCTCATGCTCCCGCCCATCGCGCCGTCTCTCGGGACCCCCTTCTTCGGCAGCATCACCATCCCAATCACTCTATATGGATATGGGAATGGTGATGATGCCGAAGAAAGTGGTCCCGAGAGACGGCGCGATGGGCGGGAGCATGGGGAGCACAAGGCCGACAAAGAGTGATGCCGATGTGAAGCTCGG
>DATFPF010000077.1:0-14971 GCA_035264945.1 Rubrobacter sp. | reverse complement strand
GCTGGTGGGCAGCATCAAAGGCCGGGCCGGCAGCTTCGTCCTGCACCACACGGCGACGAGTTCCTCCGACGGACGGTCGGCGACGTGGAGCGTAGTGCCGGACACTGGGACCGGCGACCTTTCGGGCCTGCGCGGCGAGGCCGAGATCTCCCTCGGCCCCGACGGCGAACATACCTTCTCTTTGGACTACGACCTGGGCTAATTCTCAAAGGTGGCCCGGCTCCTCTCTTTACGGCGGGCCTCCGAGTACCCCCAACCGGTGCAAACGGAAGAGGACTCCCCCGCGCGAAAGCTCGATCCGATCACCCCGCGCATCCTGCGGTTGAAGAAGGCCGTCCGGGCCTCCGGGCAACCTTCTTCGCTTTGTTGGGCCACCGGCGTTGAACAGGCGTGGCGACGTAACATACTGATTGCCGTTCCACGAAACGAACACCTTGTGCCCGCAACCTGACGTTCGGCACTTTCAGGTCGAGAGGAACTTCCGCGCCTCTTCGTTGAACGTCGCGGCCCGCTCGACGTGGGGGAGAAGCGCTGCGTCCCTGAAAACGCGGGGCTCCGCCCGGGGGTTGTTCCGGGTAAAGTCGTTCAGGTCCGAGAGGGGTACGGTCTTCGCCTCCTGGCCCCAGCAGACGAGGCTCTTGTGCGGGACCCTCGGCCAGAGGTCCCGGATGCCGATGTTGAGCTTGCCGGCGACGAAGGACGCGGGGAAGTGCCTGGCCCCAGGCCCGTGGCCCGCCCGGTAGTAGTCCTCGACGACCCCGTCGGTGACGAGCGCGGGGTCGTGGTAGGCCATCCCTTTGAGGTAGTAGCGGATGCCAGCCCGCGAGACGAGAAGGTGGTAGAGGGAGTCGCCGAGGATAGGGGCCTCGAAGAGCCCGAGAACCGCCTCCCCGAGGGCACCGGAGGGCCTGTCCAGGGTCCCCTGGCCCGTCGGGCAGACTAGGACGAGCTTCTTGAAGAGCCTGGGGCTCCGCACGGCGGCGGGCACGGCGAGGGCCGCGGCCAGCGAGCTCGCGACGAGGTGGGCGCCCCCCCCGATCTCCTCGCGCGCGAAGTCTTCCACTTGCGAGGCCACGTCCTCCGGCCCGTAGCGCCTGCGGGGCTTCTCCGAGAGGCCGCACCCAAGCAGGTCCAGCGCGTAGACCCTGAAGCTCCTCGAGAGATCCTCGAAGTTCTGGCGGAACTCCAGCGACGACGCGCCGGCGTAGACGCCGTGGACGAGCAGCAGCGGCTCCCCCTCCCCGGCCACGGAGTAGGCGAGCTCCCCGCCGCGCCACCGGAAACGCCGCGCCGCCCCGCCAAGCCCATCGGGCGGACGCCCGCCCCCCTCGAGCCTCCTGTTGAGCAGCCAGAGCCCGCCCACGGACCCCGCCGCCACGGCCGCCTTCAGCCTTGCCATCAAACCCCCCGTCTCCCGAAACGTTCGGCGGGGCGGATCGTACCCGATCTCCTCCGCCCACGAAAAAATCTTCTTGACAAACCCCACATGTACCTTGACAATTGAACAATTAAGCCGGTTAAGTAAACGGCTTCACATGATCGTAACGGACAGGACGGGCGTGGATCGGGAGAGGCTGGTAGACGAGATCGTGTTGTTGTTGCCGGTGTTGGGGCGCGAGTTGGGGCGTCCTGTCCCGTTGGAGATGGAGGCCTCGGTACGTGCCGGGGCGCCGGAGCACGCGTTTCCGTCGGAGGCCCACGTCTCGCCTGGGCACATCCAGGTTCTCATAGCGCTCGCGAGGGGGCCGCGTTCGGTCGGGCGTATCGCTGAGGCATTAGGCGTTTCGCGGCCGGCGGCGAGCCAGCTCGTGGACAGGCTCGTCGAGCACGGCATGATAGAGCGCCGCCACGACCCGGCCGACAGGAGGGTGGTGCTGGTCGACTACGCGCCGGGCATGCACGAGGTGGCGGGCAGGATCATGGACGTCCGTCGGCGGCAGCTAAACGAGGCCCTCGACACCTTGACGGAGGAGGAGGCCGAGGCCTTCTTCAAGGGTTTGAAGGAGATAACGGCGGCGCTCGGCCGGGTGCCGGGGGAGGAAAACTAGTGCAGGCAGTCGTTCGCTGGTGTCTGAAGAACAAGTCCGTCGTCCTTCTGGCGGGCTTTATCCTGATAGCGGCGGGCGCCTACGCGACGACGCGCCTCAACCAGGAGCTTTTGCCCGACATCGAGTTCCCGCTCATCACCGTCTCGACGCCTGTGGCGGGGGCCGGGCCCGACTTGGTGGACGAGCAGGTGACGCAGCCATTGCAGGGGGCCGTGGAGGGCATAGAGGGCATAGAGGGCGTGCAGGCGACGAGCTCGCCCGGGTTCTCCGTGCTCGTCGTCGAGTTCGGGCTCGACGTCGACACGGAGCAGGCGGAGGACGAGATCAACAGCGCCATCGCAGGCGTCTCGCTGCCGGAGCAGGCCGCTTCGCCCGAGGTCGCCCGCCAGTCGGCCTCGCAGTTCCCCATCCTGAACGTCTCCCTGTCGGCCAAAGACGGGGACCTCGCCCGCGTGACGGAGTACGCCGAGGACGAGGCAATACCGCTCATAGAGGACGTCGATGGCGTCGCGAACGCCGACCTCGTCGGGGGCTCCGAGCGCCAGATCGAGGTCGACCTCAAGCCCGCCGAGCTCGAGGAGCGCGGCATCCCGGCGGAGGCCATCGTCGGCGCGATCTCCGGCTCGAACGTGAACGCGCCCGTCGGGGAGGTGAGCGTGAAGGGCCTCGCCACCCCGGTCCGCACCACCAGCGAACTTACCACGGTCGAAGAGCTGCGCGACCTGCCCGTAGGCGCCGCCGGCGCCCCGACTGGAGCTCCGACCGGTGCGCCTGCCGGTGCGTCCGCACCCCCGTCCGCGTCGGCACCCCCTTCGGCCGCCTCCGCGGCGGCGAGCCCCGCGCCTGCGGCAGAGGCGCCCGAGCCCGTGCTGCTCTCGGACGTGGCGGAGGTGCGGGAGGTAAGCTCGGACATCTCCGGGATCTCTAGAACCAACGGCGAGCCGAGCCTCGGCCTAAACGTCGTCAAGGAGCCGGAGGCGAACACCGTCGAGGTGGCGAACGGCGTCACGGCGGCGTTGGAGCAGGTGCGGGACGACCTCGGCGACGACGAGGTCCTCGTGGTGTTCAACTCGGCCGAGGACGTCGAGGAATCCGTGAACGGGCTAGTCGAGAAGGCGCTCGTGGGCGGGCTTCTGGCGGTCGGGATCATCTTCCTCTTCCTGCGCAGCCCGCGGGCCACGCTCGTGACGGCGGTCTCGCTGCCTACCTCCATCCTGGCGGCCCTGCTCTTCTCGTGGGCGGACAACCTGACGCTCAACATCATCACCCTTGCGGGGCTCACCATAGCCATCGGACGCGTCGTGGACGACGCGATAGTGGTGCTCGAGAACTCCTACCGCTACGTCCAGGACGGCTACGAGCCAGAGGAGGCCGCCCTGAAGGGGGCGACGGAGGTCGCGAGCGCCATCACCTCATCGACCCTCACGACGACCGCCGTCTTCCTGCCGCTCGGGCTCGTCGGCGGCATCGTGAGCAAGTTCTTCCTGCCGCTCTCCCTGACGGTGGCCTTCGCCCTGCTGGCGTCCCTCATCGTCTCCATAACCATCATCCCGGTCCTCACCAGCGTCTTTATCAAGCGCCGCGTGAAGCGCGACGCGAGGGTCGAGGAGACGAACGATCGCGGGGCGCTCGACGAGGGCCACGAGGACGAGGAGTTCGTCGAGTACGAGAGTCGTCGCTCGCGCCGGAACCAGCGCGGCTCCAGGGTGCCCCGGGTTCTGCTGGTCTCGGCCCTGGGCCTCGGCGTCCTCTTTGCCGGGGCCGTGGTGGCGGCTGGGGCCGGGCTGCTCGGCGGGGTGCCGGGCGTACCGACGGGCGCGGTCGAAGCGCTTGCGGGCATCGCGGACGGGGTCCGCGGCGCGGTCGCCGGGGTGGACACGGGTTCGCCGGTCTTTCTTGCGACGGCGGGGGCGGCTGCGGCGGTCCTGATCGTCGTGCTGGCGCTCCTCGCCGCGCGGGCCGCGCGGCGTTCGGCGGCCCGCGGCGGCGGCTCCGGGGACGGGATGCTCGTCGAACTCTACGCGCCGCTCTTGCGCTGGAGCCTAAGGCACAGGCTGGCGGTCCTGCTCCTGGCGCTGCTGGCTTTCGTGGGCGGGCTCGCGGCCATACCGTTCCTGGCGGTAAGCTTCTTCCCGCCGAGCGAGGAGCGGCTCCTGCAGGCTACCGTCGAGCTTCCGGCCGGGACCGCCATAGACGAGACCAGCGAGAAGCTGCGGCCCTTCGAGAATTTTGTTGACGGGGACCGGGGGGTCGAAGGGTACCAGCTCTCCATCGGCGGCGAGGACAACTTCAGCCCGGACTCCCCTTTGCGCACCGGGAACCAGGCGCAGGCCTTCATAGTCGTGGCCGAGAACGCCAACGTGCAGAAGACCCTTGGCAGGCTGGCAGACGAGGGGCGCGACCTATACGGCCAGGGCTTCCAGGTGCAGGTCCTGCAGCAGGGGCCGCCGACGGGCGGGATCGAGATCACCATAACGGGCGGCGACGAGGACAAGCTCAGGCTGGCCTCCGATACCGTCGTCGACGAGCTCGAAAAGAACGACGACGTAACCAACGTACAGAGCGACCTCTCGGAGGTCAGCCCGGAGATAGAGGTGTCCGTCGACGACGCGAAGGCCGCGAGGGCCGGCCTCTCCCCGAGCGCCGTCACCACCTCGCTCGGGACCCTGCTCGGCGGCACGGGCTCCCAGGTCACGCTCGGGGACGAGCCCGTCGCCATCGGCCTGCCCGAGGGCTCGGTCGACTCCATCGAAGAGGTGAGGGGGCTGCCCCTGGGACCCGGGCAGACCGTGGGCGACGTGGCGGAGGTGCGGGAGGTCCAGGCGCCTTCGGCCATCAGCCGGGCCGATGGGGATCGGGCCGTTACCGTTACCGGCACGCTCACGTCGGAGGACACGAGCTCTGTGTCGAACGAGGTAAACGCCGCGCTGCCGACGCTCGACCTCCCCGACGGCGTTACCGCGTCCGTGGGTGGCGAGAGCGAGGACATCGAGGAGAGCTTCAGGAACCTGCTCCTCTCAATCGCCGTGGCGCTCGTTCTGGTGTACCTGATACTGGTCGTCTTCTTCGGCTCCCTCGTGACGCCGCTCATCATCCTGCTCGCCGTGCCCCTCACGACGGCCGGGGCCTTCGGCGCGCTGCTCGTGACGGGCACCGCCTTGAGCCTTCCGGCGCTGCTCGGGGTGCTGCTACTTATCGGCATCGTCGTCTCGAACGCGATCCTGCTCGTCGACTTCGCACAGAACGCCCGCGGGCGGCACGACACCGTGGACGGGGCCGTCTACGAGGCAGGGCGGGCGCGCCTGCGGCCGATTCTTATGACCGCGCTCGCGACCATCTTCGCCCTCACGCCGCTCGCCTTCGGGTTCGGCGGCGGGGGGAGCGCCCTGATCTCGAGCAGCCTGGCCATCCCCGTGATAGGCGGTCTCGTCACCTCGACGTTCCTTACCCTCCTCGTCGTCCCCGTCGGCTACTCGCTGGTCAGGGGCGGCCTGAGAAGGAAGAAGGGCTAGCTTGGAGGCGAGGCCCGACACCGGCGACCTGGCGCCGGGCTTCGACCTGCTCGCGGCGGGCTCGGGGAGGCGCGTGCGGCTGCGGGAGATGGCCGGCCGCAAGGTGGTGCTCGTCTTCCACCTGCAGGGCACGGCGCCGACGGCGCGCGAGATCAACCGCGCCGTCCGCGAGCGCTTCCCAGACCCCGAGGAGGTCCTTATCGCGAGCGTCATAGACCTCTCCATCGTCCCGCCGGTCTACTGGATGACGGTCGGGCTGGTCCTCGGCGGCGCCTACGAGCAGGCGACGAGGGAGCTGCCCCCGGACGTGGACCCCGCGGACTACCTCGTGATCCTGCCCGACTGGGGCGGGCGCATCAGCCGCGACTACGGCGTCCGCAACACGGGCCGGGCCGCCGCCATCGTCGCCGTGGACGAGGACTCGAACGTGACCGTCTCGTACCAGGGAGAGCGCCCCGTCGAGGCGGTGCTCGGGGCGCTCGAAAACGGCTAACGTGTTTTGTACGACAGCCGTCTAGCGACGGAAGCTACAGACTTGCCAGAGTAGCACCCGGCACAGGAGGTCGGAAATGACCACCAGAGAGGGAAGGCACCGGACCCCGGACAGGCGGCAGCAGATCCGGATGCGCGAAGCCCTCAGGGAACGTTTCGAGACTATCCCGGTCCACGTGCCGCGCAGCGAGGTTGAGGAACTTGGTGCCGAGATAGGCCTGGAAGACCCGACCGAAGCCGCCCGCCTCTTCGACCGCCTCAAGGGCGTCTCGTGGAGGGGGAATTACGTCCGCTCGGAGACGGGCTGGACCGCCGCCTGGGTGGAGGAGATCAATTAGGTTCTGAGGTTCCAGGCATCAGGCTCGAGTTGTCTTGGCGAGGCGCCAGGCCGATGATCCGGCGTCCGCCCCGACCTTTCAGAAGATTCGGCGGCGGCCGACCCACCGCCTCACACCCCCCCGTAGGGACGGGTTTCGAACCCACCCCCGATCCTCAACCGCAACACAACCCTCTCCTCGCGCAGACAGAGAACCGCGCAACAACCATCCCCAAAACCTAGAACCTGAAGCCTCAAACCTACCCTTCCAGCCTCACCACCCCTGCCTTCTCGCTCCGCACCTCGATCTCCGCAGGGCCTTCCCCGCGCACGACCCAGACGTACCGCGCGGCGTTGTCCGGGGGCAGGCCCTGGAAGAAAGCCGGGCCCTTCCAGCCGCCGCCCACTAGGGCGGAGCGACCGGCTAGGTGGCCTAGATCCGCTTCGGGCTCGCCGGAGACGAGGTCCGCGCCTTCGGGAAGTGTCAGGGTTGCTCTTACGGGCTTGACGAGCTTCTTGTCGGCCGCGACGCGGGTGACGTTCGTCGGCAGGTAGCCCGTGTTCTCGACGCGCAGCTCCAGGCGCCTCACGCCTGGAGAGGGTTGTTCGGTTCGGAGCTCGGCCGCGAGGCGCGGGGCCGCGGAGGCGTGGGCCAGGGCGAAGCGGGCGAGCTTCTCGCACTCACCTTCGAGGAACTTCGGGGGCGGGTTCTGGTGGGTGAACTTGGTCTTCCAGCCGCCGACCTCCACGCGCCCGAGCTGGGGGTGGTCGAAGGGGGTCCAGGGGGAGAAGCCTTCCCCGCCCAGCTCGCGGTCGTTCCAGGAGAGCATCTTCAGGGAGGCCCCCTCCGGCGGGTCGCGGAAGAACTCTATGAAGTCCTTTACCTCGACGCCGGCGGCGGCTGGCAGGGACCAGAATTCGATGGTGAAGGCGAAGACGCCGTAGTAGTCGAAGGCCCAGTCGTCGAAGGCGCCGGTTATGAACTTGTCCTCCTCGTAGCGGAAGTCGTGGTAGACGGAGATGTTGGGGTAGCCGGTGATCTCCGTGCCCCTCTGCCCGATGGCCTTGTAGACGGCGAGGTCGTGGTCCGGCATCTCCTTGTCGTCCCTGTCCGAGTAGGGCCTCAAGATGGCGCCGCAGAAGGTGTGGTGGCTGTGGATGGAGAAGACGTTCCTCCGGCCGAGCAGGGCGTCCACGTGCGCCCTGGACTCGGGCTCAGAGAGCGGGTAAGGCCCGGCGCCGCCCTGGTCGGCGTCCTCCCGCCAGCGGTACGGGTACTGGCGGTTCATGTCTAGGCCGTGGAGGGGCCTGGCTATCTTCTTCTCGAAGCCGTCGTAGTCCTTGAAGACGCCCTCTTTGTAGAGCCGGAAGTAGGTTGCCCCGGGCTCCGCCTCGTCGGGGGCGCGCGGGACCATGAGGCGCGCGTCCCCGTCCGAGACGCGCCACTCGCCGTTCGGGTCCTCGACGCGCATCTGTAGGATTTCGCCGTCGCCGTCTATGTCCTCGGGCTGGAGGCCCGGCTCTGGCTCGGGCTCCGGCCAGGGTCGGGGGTTCGAGCGCAAGGTGTGGGCCGTGGACAGGTAGCGCTCGGCGCCGTCGGGGGAGAGGCGGGGCAGGACGTAGAAGGCCTGCCCGTCGAGGAGGCGGGTGACGAGGTCGTCCGAGCCGTAATTCTCAAGCAGGTGCTCGATCAGGTACAGCGCGGCCATCGAGCCTGTGACCTCGCCGGCGTGGGTGTTGCCGTCCACCCAGAAGGCCGGCTTCTCGGCGGCCGGTCCGGTCCGGGCGTTGGTGAGCTCGACGAGCCAGATCTCACGCCCCTCCACGCTCCTGCCGACCGACCCGACCCGGCACAGGGCCGGGTGCTCTTTTGCGAGGGCGTGCAGGGTCCGCGTGAGGTCCTCGTAGCGCAGGTACCCGTCGAAGCTCGTCTTCATATCTCCTCTGAGGTTCGGGGCCAAAAGAGGGCATGTTAAAGCTTTCGGCTATCGGCTGTCAGCGGCCAGCTTCGCCTGGTAGGAGCACCGCCGTGGCTCAGACCTGGCTTTCGGCGGCCCCCGAACGGGGCGCGTCCGCCCGGGGCACCGGCCCGCCACCGCTGCTGAAGGCCGATAGCAGACCGCTGAAAGCGGCTCGGAAAGAGTAATTACCCCTTCCGAGCCCCCAAGATGTGGCGCCAGGGTTTGACATGCTCCCTCATGTTGGGTAACGTCGTCATCGGCCTCGCGATGCCGTTTCTGGAGAGCATCGCGGGCTATATAATCGTTGCATTATGGCTTGGTTACGGTAAGAGGTGGTAAGGCGCTGGAGACCACGGTAGGAACTGTCCTTTCGGGACGCTACAGGGTGCAGAGCACGCTCGGCTCGGGCGGGATGGCGGTCGTCTACAAGGCGCAGGACGCCATCCTCGGGCGCTCGGTCGCGCTCAAGACCCTCCACCGCCACTACGCTGAGGTGCCCTCCTTCCAGGCCCGTTTCAGGCAGGAGGCGCGGGCGATGGCCTCCCTCGACCACGAGAACATCGTCAAGGTCTACGACATAAGCCAGGACGGCGAGGTGCCGTTCATCGTGGTCGAGTGCGTGGGGGGTAAGGACCTCGGCAGCCTCCTCGAAGGCCAGGACTCGGGACGCCTGGAGGAGCCCGTAGTCAGGAGGATGGCAGGGCAGCTCTTGAGGGCGCTCTCCTACGCCCACCGGCGCGGGATCATCCACAGGGACATAAAGCCGTCGAACATCCTGCTCACCGGGGAGGGCACCGTCAAGGTGGCCGACTTCGGGATCGCGCGCATCATCGAGGAGGACGACCTCGCGGGCGGGGAGCCGGGCGAGATCGTGGGCAGCGCCCGCTACATGTCCCCGGAGCAGCTCAGGGGCGACGACGCCACGCCTGAGAGCGACATCTACTCTGCGGGGGTCCTGCTCTACCACTGCCTGACCGGCAGGCCGCCCTTCTCCGGCGACGTCAAGAGCCTCGCCCGCCAGCACATGCACGGGGAGCCAACCCCGCCTTCCCTGATCAACAGGAACATAACGCCGGGCATGGAGGCGGTTGTCCTCAAGGCCCTTGAGAAGGACCCCCAGAAGCGCTACCCATCCGCCGCCGCGATGCTCGACGACGTGGAGGCCGAAGAGCCGCCGCCCGCCCCCCGCGCGGCCGCCACCGCGAAACCCGCGACCCGCCGGCGCGCCGGCCTCGTCCTGGCCTCGGTCCTGGCCCTCCTGCTCCTGCTCGGGGGCGCCGCCCTCGCCTCAGGCTACGTGGGCTCGCCGCAGGACGGCGTCGAAACGGTCTTGAACCGCGTGACCCCCGTCGAGGCGCAGGCACCCGCACCCCCGGAACCCGCCCAGCAGACAGAGGAAGAGGCGCAGGCGGCGACCGGCGCTACCGACGAGGCCGCCGTCCCGGAGGACCCCCAGCCGGTGGCCGCGGTGGCCGAGAGGCCCGCCCGCGAGGAGAGGACGGCCCTGATCCCGGTTCCCGACGTCACGGCCTACTACGACTACTTCGCGGCGGACGCCCTGGCCGCGAGCGGCTTCGAGGTCGTCTACGTGAGGGACTACCGGGAGGGGTTCGCCGCCCGCGGCGTTACCTGGGCCACGGAGCCCGCCGCCGGCACCCTGGCGCCAGAGGGCTCGACCGTCACGGTCTACGCCACCCCGCAGGACCTGCCGCCGCGGCCGGTGTTCTAGCGGCCCGCTCCGCGGGCCGCGCTTTCCAGCTTTCGGCTTTTGGCCCGGAATGGGCCTTGTCTTCGGGGCGAAGTTGCCCTACGGGCTTGCCCTGTAAGCCATGCTTCTCAGGGCGAAGGTGCGGTGGAGGAGGAAGACGGCGATGGGGAGCGAGGCGGGGTCTTGGGGGTCGAAGACGGCCCTGTAGCGGCGGTTGGTGAGGCCGCCCGAGACGCGGGCGGCCTCACCCCCGTCGGAGGCGCGCGCCGTGGCGCTGTTGCGGAACAGGGAGATGCTTGCCTCGTAGGTGCGGCCGCCGGAGCGCAGGGTCAGGGCTGAGGCGGGGCCCGCGGTCTCGGCTATCAGTGTCTCCTCGTCTCCGGTCGTCATCGCGTGGGCGCCGCCGGTCAGAGGTTCGATCCAGGCCGTCAGTTCGCCCGCCTGCAGGTGCGTCCTGTCGGCCTCGCCCGCCGCGAGCCGCCCGAAGGGGTAGCCGGTTCCGGTAAGCAGGACCAACTCCGGGGAGACCACGCCACGGGCCCTGGCGGCGAAGGAGCCGCCGAGCGCCCGGGTCAGCTCGTCCCACGAAGCCGCTCTCTGTGCCGAATGGTCCACGCACAAGATCATACGACGGCCGGGGCGTCGGGTTCCCCTGGCATCACGAAAAGCTGAGCGCCGGAGGCAGACAAGCTGACAGCCGCTCCCCCGAAGTGATTAGATTACCCAGGTACCGACGAGGAGCTTGGAGTCCCATGGAGCTACAGAACAAGGACGATATCCGGAACGAGATCCTGCAGACCTGGCTGCGCAGCGCCTGGGTCTACCCGTTCGAGGGGCCCGACGGGCGCAACTACCTGCGCCTCACCCCCGGCGGCCGGCTGAAGGTGCGGCGCCGGATCGGCGAGCTCGAGAAGGCTTTGGGCGTCGAGGGGGAGGAGCTGGCGAAGCAGGAGGAGGCCGGCACCCTACCCGCCGAGCGCGGGAAGCTTGAGCTCGCGATGATGGTCCAGGCCTACGACTCCGAGCGCCGCTTTATCCGGAGCCAGGGCGGCGTCCTGGGTACCCCGGCCGTCGCCTTGGGGGATGGGGAGGACGAGGAAGCCGAAGGGGCCGAGTAGCCCGGGGCCGTCTCGCGGAATGCGGTCCGCGGGGGGTCGGCGTCCAGATGTGGTGTTTTCGGCTTCGGAGACGCACTTCAGGTGGTGTCGGGGGCCGGCGGCGAGGTGGCGTAGCCCCCTCGCCCGTGATAGGCTCTTCTGGCGATAGCCGTCCGCCCCCGGCGGGGCGTCGCCGCGGACGAGAGGGGGGACCTCTCCAGGAACGCGCAAAGTCGGCGTCGCCGGGATGTGCCGGAGAACATCACGCGGAGGGTACTGGATCTTGAGCCTCATAAATCGGAAGAAGAGAGACAGACGGGCCGACCGCGGGGGCGGCCCCGGGGACTACCGCCCCGGCTACGGGAGCACGGGCAGCCGCCGTTCGCGGCGTCGCGGTTTTGTCGGCCCGATCATAATTATCTGCGCCCTCGTGGCCGTGCTCGTGGCGGCTGACTACTGGATGAACTCGGGCAACATCCACCGCGGCGTCACGGTCGGCAACGTCTCTCTGGGCGGCATGGACCCGGCCGAGGCCAGGCAGGTCGTCAGGGAGCGGGCGATGGGCCCGCTGCAGGAGATAGAGTTCACCGGCCCAGAGCGCTTCTCCCGCTCCGCCGAGGAGCTCGGCGTCAACTTCCACGTGGACGCGACCGTCGATAAGGCCTACGCCGTGGGCCGCGAGGGCAACGTGCTCGAGCGTCTCGGGGAGCGCCTCAGGGCCGCCTTCCCGGGCATCACCATAGACCCGAACATCGACTACCGCTCCGAGAGGGTAAGGGCAGAGGTCGAGGAGATGGCCGGCCAGGTGGACGCCCCGCCCAAGGACGCCACGGTCGACGTCGTCGGCTCCGAGGTCGAGGTCGGCGAGTCCCGCGAGGGCTATAAATTGAACATCGACCAGACGATGGCGAGCGTGGACGAGGCCATAGACGGGATGACCGGCGAGGCGAAGCTCCGCGGCGAGGTGCTTGGGCCCCAGATCACGACCGCCGATGCCGAGACGGCGGCGGAGAAGGCCCATAGCGCCGTCGCCCAGCAGGTAGTCTTCGAGCACGAGGACAAGAACTGGACCGTCTCCCCGGCGGACGTGGGATCGAGCCTCGACGTCGCGACGAACGATGGCAAGATCTCCGTAAGCCTCAACCGCGACCGCCTTAGCGACCGCCTGGCCGCCGTCTACTCCGACCTGACGATCAAGCCAAAGAACGCGTCCTACGACTTTGACGACAACGGCAACGTCGTCGTCATCCCCGGCCACGAGGGACGGTCCATTCAGTGGCAGAACCTGCTCGACTCCGTGGAGAACAACCTATTCGAGGGCAAGCGCGAGTACCAGGTAAAGACCACCGTCGAGGAGCCCAAGTACACCACCGCGGGCCTCGAGGCCAAGAAGCCGACCGAGCTTCTCGGCACCTACAAGACCAACTACACGGCGACCACCGACCAGGGCGCGGAGCGGGCGGAGAACCTGAAGATCGCCTCTGGCGCCGTGAGCGGCACGTTCGTGGCGCCGGGCGAGGTCTTCTCCATGGTCGAGCACGTCCAGGACCTGGACTACAACGAGGCGCACGTCATCGTGGATAGCGCAGAGGAAGTCGCCGAGGGCGGCGGTCTCTGCCAGGTCACCTCCACGCTCTACAACGCGGTTCTCTACGCCGGCCTGCCGGTGATAGAGCGCCAGCCGCACGACTCGCAGTTGCCCTACATCAGGCCGGGGATGGACTCGACGGTCTGGTACGGCGACAAGACGACGACGGCGGACGACACGGACATGAAGTTCAAGAACAACACGGACGGCTACGTGCTCCTCCAGGAGAACGTCTCAAGCGACGGCTACATGTACGCCAGCGTCTACGGCGTGCCTAACAACATAGAGGTGAAGATGTCCTCCGAGAAGGTCTGGATGACCGAAGACGCCTCCGAGTGGGTCACGTACTACACGAGGTACAAGGACGGCAAGGTCGAATACAAGGACAGCTGGAAGAGCCAGTACAGCGCCCTCTACGACGACAAGGGCAAGAAGATCCCGACGCCAAGGGTCCCGATAGCGGAGGTCAACGGAAGCTACTACGGGGTGGATTTCGCCAGCCTAGAGCAGTAACCGTTCGGCGCTTTAGCCGGTCAGCAAAAGGCCCCCGGTTCTCTGACCGGGGGCCTTTCTTTGTTGCCGGAGCTTCTTGCCGAACTAGCTCGTGAAGCCCGTAAGCGCCTTCTGCCCGTTCAGCACGTCCTCGGGCCTGCCCCCGGCGCGCAGCAGGAGGGCCTCGCCGTCGAGGAGGAGCACCTCGGCGGGGGAGGGGTGGCTGAGGAAGCCCAAGTTGGAGGCGGAGTAGCCGTAGGCGCCGCTGTAGAAGACGCCTATTAGGTCGCCTACCTCGGGGGCGGCGAGCGGTATGTTGTTGCCGAACGAGTCGAGCGGGGTGCAGCACGGGCCCGCTACGGCGACGCCCTCCTCGGGGACCTCCCCGTCCATGCGGGTGAGGTTCAGGAGCGGGTAGGCCTTGCGGAAGACCTGGCCCATGTTGCCGGTGGCGGTCAGGTGGTGGTTCATGCCGCCGTCGGTGACGGCGAAGGTCTTGCCGCGGGTCTCCTTCACGTCCACGACGCGCGTGACGTAGAGGCCGGCGTCGGCGACGAGGTAGCGGCCGAGCTCGAAGAGGAAGCGGCACCCTTCGAGGCGCGGGTCGGATCTGTAGCCCGAGACTATCTCCTGCAGGCCCTCGCCGAAGCGCTCGAGGTCGAACTCGCTGGTCTTCTCGAAGTAGGGGACGCCGAAGCCGCCGCCGAAGTCGATCATCTCTAAAGCGTGGCCCGCGTGGTCGGCGGCTTCGAGCGCGATGTCGAAGATGTTGCGGCAGTGTTCGAGCAGGGGGTCGACCTCGAAGACCTGCGTCGCCGTGTAGACGTGGACGCCCCGGAGGAGGAGGCTCTCGTGGGAGAGTACCTTCTCCACAGCCTCGGCGAGGTCCGCCTGGTCGATGCCGAACTGGCCGACCGTGCCGCCCATGCGCATCCCGCTCCCCATGAGCTGGGCCGCCGGGTTGATCCTGAGGCCAACGCCCATCCTGACCCCGGCCTCTTGGGCTATGGCGGCCAGGCGCTCTATCTCGCCGAGCGACTCGACGTTGACGGCGTGGATGCCCTCGTCGACGGCCATCTTGAGCTCCTCGTCCGTCTTGGCGGGCCCGGCGAAGACGATGTCCTCGGGCGCGAAGCCGGCGGCGCGGGCCACTATAAGCTCCCCAGATGAGGCGACCTCGCCGCCGGCGCCCGCCCTTGCTATGAGCGAGCACACGGCGAGGTTGGGGTTCGCCTTCAGGGAGTAGGCGACCTCCGTGCCTAAAGTCTCCCTGACGCGGCGGACGCGCTCCGAGATCATCCCCGCGTGGTAGAGGTAGAACGGCGAGCCGAAGCGCTCGGCTATCTCCGAGACCGGGACGCCTTCCGGGGCGAACTCCCCGCCCACAGAGGCTGCGCCGCCGAAGCGGGCCGCCAGGCCGCGGGCCTTATCCGTTTGTGTAAGCACTGCTGATCCCCTTGCGGTCGATCTTGCCGTTCGCGTTCTTCGGGAGCTCGTCCCTGACGATGATCTCTTTCGGGATCATGTAAGGCGGGCCGTTCTTTATGGCGTACTCCCTTACGGAGTCTATCGCCCCGTCGCCGCCGTCCTTCAAGGAGACCACGGCTATGACGTCGTGGCCGACGGCCGGGTTCTCGACCCCGAAGGCGCAGGCCTCGTGCACGAGCCCGGAACCGAGAAGCAGGTTCTCGACCTCCTCGGGGCTCAGGCGGTAGCCCTGGTTCTTGATCATCGCGTCCTCGCGACCGAGGAAGTAC
>DATFPF010000076.1:0-1696 GCA_035264945.1 Rubrobacter sp. | reverse complement strand
GGCAAGAGCACGCTCGTACAGCACATGAACCTGCTTCTCACCCCGACAAGCGGCGAGGTGCTCGTCGACGGCGTGGACGCGAGGACGCTGAAGAAGAGCGAGCTCAGGCGCAGGGTCGGTCTCGTCTTCCAGTTCCCGGAGTCGGCGCTCTTCGCCCCGACCGTGGAGGAGGATGTAGCCTTCGCCCCCAGGCAGCTCGGGCTGGACGAAGAAGAGGTAAGGGAGCGGGTACATGAGTCGCTGCGGGCGGTAGGGGCTGGGGAACTCGCCGCGCGTTCGCCGTTCGCGCTCTCGGGTGGCGAGAAACGGCGGGCCGCCATCGCCGGGGTGCTCGCGATGAAACCAGAGATCCTCGTCCTCGACGAGCCGACCGCCGGTCTCGACCCGGCCACCAGGGAGGAGTTGCTCGCCTTGATCCTCGGCCTGCGCGAGGCGGGCATCTCCGTCGTGCTCGTCTCCCACGATCTGGACGAGGTCGCCGAAGTGGCCGACCGGGTATGCGCGTTGCACGAAGGCGGGGTGCGCGCCGTGGGGACCCCGGTCGAGGTGTTCTACACAGAACCCACACGGGCCCCGGCGACGGTACGGGTGGCCTCCCTCCTGAGGGCGTCGAAACCGGGGATCGGGACCCCCGTGCGTTTCGAAGAGACGCTCCAAGCGCTCAGGGCTCTACAGGGGGGCTGAGATGACGAGCAGGGCCCTCGGACAGTTCTATCCCGTGGCTTCGCCCGTACACGCGCTCGACCCGAGGGCCAAGATCCTGGCCACCGCCGTGTTCGTGGTCGGGCTTTTCCTCGTAGACTCGACGGTCGGGCTGCTCTTCGTCGCCGCGGCGCTCGTGGCGCTCGTGGGTGTGAGCCGCATTCCGGCAGGCACGTTCGTGCGGTTCATGCGGCCCGTGTTGTTCATCATCGCGCTCACAATCGTGTTCCAGGTCCTCTTCTCGCGGGAAGGCCCCACCCTCGTCGCGTGGGGCTTTCTCGAGGTTCATACGGGCGGGTTGAGGCTCGGGTTGTTCCTGGCTTTGCGGATACTCTTGCTCGTCTCCTCTGCAGGGTTGCTCACCGCGACGACCGCCCCCGTGGCCCTCGCCGACGGGATCGAAGACCTCCTCTCTCCCCTGAAGAGGGTGCGGTTCCCGGCGCACGAGGTGGCGATGATGATGACCATAGCGCTCCGTTTCATCCCGACGCTCGGGGAGGAGGCCGAGAAGATAAGAGGGGCCCAGGCCGCCCGCGGCGCCGACTTCTCGGAGGGAGGGCCGCTCCGCAGGGCGCGCTCCCTCGTCCCCCTGCTCGTGCCGCTGACCGTCGGCGCCTTTCGGCGCGCCGACGAGCTAGCCGAGGCTATGGAGAGCCGCGGCTACAGGGGCGGCGAAGGCAGGACCCGCTACCGCGAGCTGCGCTTCGGCAAGGGAGACGCGCTCGCGCTGGCCGTAACCGTACTGATCCTGCTGGTCGGAGTCCTGCTTTGAACCTCGCCGGGCTCGTCGAGTACGAAGGCACCGCATTCGCGGGGTGGGCCGCCCAACCAGGAAGGCGGACGGTCGAGGGCGTGCTCTCCGGGGCGCTCTCTACCGTTCTGCGCCAGCAGATCAAGATGAGCGTCGCGGGCCGCACCGACGCCGGGGTGCACGCCAGCGGACAGGTCGTCTCCTTCCACGCCGATACCGAACTCCGTCCGGCCCTGATCTCCT
>DATFPF010000075.1:0-7665 GCA_035264945.1 Rubrobacter sp. | reverse complement strand
TTCGGCAACGCCTGCTCGATCTACACGGAGGACGGGGCGGCGGTGAGGTGGTGGCGGGAGAACGTGGAGGCGGGGATGCTGGGGGTGAACGTCGGGGTGGCAGCACCCATGGCGTTCTTCCCGTTCAACGGGGTGAAGAACTCCTTCTACGGGGATTTGCACGCCACGGGCAAGGACGGGGTGAGGTTCTTCACCGAGAACAAGGTGGAGATAACCCGCTACCTCTCCGAGCCGGAGTCCGGCCCCGCCGTCAGGATGCCCGAGGAGGCCGGGGCCTAGCCAGAGGAAGCCGTACGGACCCCCCGAGGCGGGGCCGCTCTTTCGGGCGGCCCCGCCTCGCGCCGTAACGCCAACGAAACCCGGGACAACAGTTCTCAAAAAACTTTCTCCCAAACGGTGCTTTTCTTTCGCGTGGCGGTTACAATGTGCGACGACGCAACGAGAACTCGGGAGGGGGGACCACATGCGTCGCTGGTTGTTCATTGTCTGTGCTGTTTTTGCGGCCGCATCGGTCGTGTCTCTATCTACCCTGGCCGCCGAGGCGCAATCTGGTGACCAGCCCGTGGACCAGTACGGGTCCTCCGACGGCTCGGAGGCGCCGCAGGTCCAGCAAGAAGAGAAGACGGCCCCGGAAGATGCCTCTTCCGGGGCTTCGTCGTCTTCGGAGGCCCTGGTCACGCAGAGTTCCGTCTCGCAGGGTTCCGTGGCCGATCCGAACTCCCCCGAGGCCATCGCGGCGCGGGAGGACCTTGCCGAAGAGGAGAGCCTTCCTGCCTACTCCCAGGTCGTCGACAACACCACCAAGGGCGCCTTCCGGGCGCCGGGCTGGAAGGTCGAGCGCGGCTCGCTCAGTCACGAGGGCAGCTTCGTTGCCGCCGAAGGAACGAAGGCGGCGCGTTTCGAGGTGAAGATCCCCTCAAGCAACGACTACTCCGTCTACGCGTGGTGGCCCAAGGTCGCGGACGGCGGCACCGCCAGGTACGGCGTGCAGACGGCTTCTGGGACGAAGTGGAGCGAGGTAGATCAGAGGGCCGACAGCAGCGGCATGTGGGTCAAGCTCGGCACCTACGCCATGGAAGAGGGGCAGGGCGCCGTGCAGGTGGCCGCGAAGTCCACTGACGGGGGCCAAGTCTTCGCGGACGCCGTTGCCCTGGTCCGCGGCGAAGCCGCACCGCCCGAGGACCAGACGGTAACCGCCTCCGGGGAGCGCGTCGTAGACTCCAAGAGCCTCAAGCGGTTCAGTGGCCGGGACGTCGTGCGCCAGGCGCGCAGGCATCTGGGCGACAGGTACCGTTTCGGCACATGCACCAAGAAGCTAAAGAGTTGCACATGCCTTACCAAGATGGCCGTGCGTCCTTTCGGGCATCGCATGGGAATGACCGAGAACGGGCAGTGGAAGTACAGCCGCTCGAGGAAGATCCCGAAGTCCAACCTGCGTCCTGGCGACGAGGTCTTCTTCAAGGAGAACGGTCCGAGCGGTCCTATTACCCACGTCGGTATCTACTCGGGTAACGGCAGGATCGTCCACGCCTCCAGCTACTGGGGCAAGGTCGTGGAGAAGGAGATGAAGTACATAAACGGCTACTTCGGCGCGAAGCGGTTCAAGTCGCGCTAGGGCAGCATCCGTGCCAAGATCTAGAGTAGAGGGAGGTCCCCACGGGCCTCCCTCTTTCGCGTTCGGGGACGCATCGGACCCGTCTGACTTTCACGGTCCTCGAAGAAGGTTCGCCCCGGTCGGCTTGCCCGTAGCTGACGCCCGGTGGCGTGACCCCGGCATCACACGCAGGACGGGGTTCGCGCGCCCGGGGGATCTTTCCTTAGGATGGGTCGCATCGCGTGGAACCGGAGAACACAACCGTCTTTCCCTGTGATCCCGACGCGCGACACCGGGCGCCTGTGGGCACCCACAGGCGCCCGGTGTCGCGGACGGTACCCCGGAGGGGCCGGCGCGCGTTACGCGCCGGGCATGTAGAGGTAGTAGGGTATGGGTTCGAGGGTAAGGCCCGCCTCCTGGGCGAGGCGCTCTGCCTCGGACGGCTGGGGGCCGAGGCTGGAGAGGAGGGCGTCGGTGAAGGAGGGGGTCTGGACGTAGCGGACCACCGTAGCCTGCCCGACATTCGCGAGCTTGCGGGCCTCGGCCGAGGCCTCGTCGAGGCCGCCGAAGGAGTCAACGAGGCCAAGCTCCTTCGCCCGCTGGCCCGAGTAGATGCGGCCGTCGGCGATCTCGCGCACCCGGTCCTCCGGGATGCCGCGGCCGGAGGAGATCACGCCCACGAACTTGGCGTAGGACTCGTCGACGAGGGACTGGAAGATCTCGCGCTCTTCGGGCGTGATCTGGCGGAAGGCGTTGCCGATGTCCTTGAACTCGCCGCTCTTTATGACTACCTGCTTGTAGCCGTACTTGTCGGCCAGCTCCTCGAAGTTGTTGAGCTGGAAGATGACGCCGAGGGAGCCCGTGAGCGTGGTCTCGTTCGCCACGATCTCGTCCGCGGCGGTCGAGATGTAGTAGCCGCCGGAGGCCGCAGTGTCTCCCATCGAGACGACCACGGGCTTGCCCGTGTTCTTCTTGAAGTCGAGTATGCTCTGGTGCATCTCGTCGCTCGCCGTTACCCCGCCGCCGGGCGAGTTGACCTCTAGCACCACGGCCCGGACGCTAGCGTCGTCCGCGGCCTGCCCGAGGGCGTCGGCGAGGCCCTCCGGCGTGACGGTCGGCTGGGCGCCCCCCAGGGCGCTGTCAGCGGACGCTATGGCCCCCTGCACCGGGATGACGGCGACCTTGTCCGTCCCCTCGCCGGAGAGGTACTCCTCCTCGTAGACGGCGGGGGAGGTGCCCGTCACCCCGCCGCCCGCCCCGAGGGCGACGAGCAGCACAACGGAGACCACGGCGAGCCCGAGTAGGCCCAGCGCCGCGAGCCCGCCCACCACCCATGGCCACCGTCTCCGCCGGCGGCGGCCTTCGCCGTCCCCGCCGGCCGGTTGCCCGTTCGGTTCCCTGCGCGTGTTGCTCTCCGAGTCCAAGGTAGGCCCTTCCTATCTCGACGGTTCGCCCTACGGCGCCGCGGCGTTGACGGTAGTAAAGATGCCGACGGCCGCCACGATCACCACCAGGATTATAAGGACGCCGAGCCCGACGCACGACAGGGCGCACGAGCCCGCAGACTCCCCGTAGCCTACACCGCGGGCGAGGGCGGCCCCGACCACCACGAGCACGAGAAACCAGAGAAAGAAGGCGAGGCCCACGATGGAGACCAGGTAGCCGAGCGCCGCCCCGGCCGGCGTACCCGCGCCCGCGAGGAACTGCAGCCCCGTCAGGACGGCGGTTATCAAGACGTTCAGCAAGAACGGCGCCTGGGCGACGCCAACCACCCCGAGCATCGCCGAGAGCGGGCCCGTCCCGCCGAAAAAGCGCGTAGCAAGCTGCATCAGCAGCGAGACGACGATCCAGACGACGAACGGCGAGAGGACGGCGAAGGCGGGGACCGCGAACTCAGCCACCCTCGCTAAAGTGTCCTCGAAGCCCGGGGGGAGGCCTGGCTGGGGCGGTTGCTGCTCTATGGAGCGGCGCGTTACGCCGCCGAGCACGAAGGCCACGCTCACCACGAGGCTCAGGGCCGCGTAGAGGGAGACCACCACCAAACCGGGGAGCGCCCGGCGCCCTTCTGCAACCCGCCGCAGTGTCCGGACCGGGCTCCAGATCACCGCTACGGCGCCGAGGAGGGGGGAGTTGCCTAGAGAGCCTCCCGCGCTCACGCGCGACCGCGGCGACGTCGGCCCCGCTTCAGGATGTCGTCCTTGGCGGCCCTGGGCGAGATCTTCTCGTCGCGGGCTTCGAGGGCCAGCCGCTCGCGGTGGTTCACGATCCAGAGGTAGAGGTCGATCTCGGTCCGCCCGGGAAAGGCGTCGAGGATGCGCTCCTCCCGGATCATCTCCGCTATGGGCCTGTAGCCGTACTCGTACCAGTCCCCCAAGGTCTCCTCCACGGAGACGTACCGCCGCCAGAGCTGGGAGAGCCTGAAGCCGTGCGATTCGATAAACGTCGCGAGCCTGCGGTAGTCCGCGACGTCGGAGAACTGGACCTTTATCTCCGGCAGCACCCTGTCGAACGGGAGCCGCTCCAGGAGGTGCCTGAGCTCCATCTTGTGCAGGAGGCCCTCGGCCGTGAGCGCCGAGTCCACCGGCACCCGGCTGCGCAGCTCGACTACGTCGGCGTCGAGCGTCTCCACGCCCTGCTGGCGGGCGACGGAGACGCGGTGGTTGCCGTCGTTGACGAAGTAGGCGTCCCCGATCTTGAACAAGCTCACCGGCGGCAGGCTCTCGGCTTTGTGCATGAGCTGGTCTATGCGCTTCCAGCGGGTCCCGAGGTCCGGCTTGGACGGCAGGAAGGCCCTATCGAAGTCCCTGTGGCGCCCGACGCTGCCGACGATCTTGGAGACCGGCACCTCCCTGAGGCCTATGTGGACCTGCTGGATGATCCCGAGGGCGTCCCTTACCTCGTCGAAGGAGAGGAGCTGGTTGGAGGCCGGGTCCCTCCGCAGGTACGCCCCGACGCGCCGCAGGAAGGCCTTCCTGCGCGCCCGCGAAAAATCCCTGTCCGACTGCTCGTTGAGATCCATCTGACCTACCACACTTCCAGCCTACATCCGCCCGGCCCGGCCAACAAGGGCCCCGGGAGCCAAATGCCTCACACCTCGAGGATACGGTGCCCGAAGACGTTCACCACCTTCGTCCCTCCCCGGCTCGTCACCCTCTGCTGGTCCGGGCCGTAGAGGTGGACATGCCCGTGGAGCCACAGCGACGGCTC
This sequence comes from Rubrobacter sp., assembly GCA_035264945.1. Taxonomy (GTDB): domain Bacteria; phylum Actinomycetota; class Rubrobacteria; order Rubrobacterales; family Rubrobacteraceae; genus Rubrobacter_D. The sequence continues at coordinate 2,864 of DATFPF010000075.1, read as the reverse complement.
GTGGCGGTCTATGAGCTTCAGGAACGGCCCGAAGCCCACGTGGGCGGGGTCCTTGCGGTCCCCGAGCCCAAAAGGCGGGGAGTGGGTAACGAAAACTGTAGGTTTCGGGCGGCCGAGGAGCCGGCGTCCGAAGATCCTGGCCGACAGCTCCCACGCCCTGAGGGCCATATGCCTCTCCGTGTACTGGTTCGGGCCTCCCGAATACATCGGCGAGCCCGAGAGGCCTGCGAAGGTTACCTGCTCCTCCCCGGTCCCCACCTCCACCACCCTGCCGTCCAGCGGGGTGCAGCCGCCCGGGTACTCGGGGCCGTCGGGGGCGGGGTCGTGGTTGCCAAGCACGTAGTAGAGTGGGACGCCGAGGAAGGTGAGCACGTACTCCAGGTAATCGAAGGGGAGGTCGCCGCAGGAGATGACCGCCTCGACACCATCCGCGTAGGAGTTGAGGGTCGGGCCGTGGAGCACCCGCTCCACCTGGTCGCTGATGCACAATATCTTCATGCCCGGTCCGTACCACCCCCGGCGGGAGCATACAGCTTCCGGCTCGGATCGTGCCACCCGGGGATGGATCGGGCGGCGGAAAACCACATCATGTTGTATGTACCTACCCTATCGCGTCGGAAATGTAGACTGTATCATGCCTATCGTGTCGCCCCGGCGAGGTCCGGGCCGGCGCCCGAGAAGGCTGAAGGAGGGGGAAGAACGAACCCATGAGACGGTTGCTCGCATCCGGCCTGGCGCTCGCGCTGGCGGTCCTGGCCGTGACGACCTTCGCAAGAATCCCGGAGGCGCAGACCGCGGACCGGGTGCTGGAGGCCTGCGGGCCCGGGAAGCAGCAGATCAAAGCCCGCGCCCTGCCCGCCGCCGTCGTGGACCCGGGCCGTTGCCCGGTCGCGGGCCGGACTATAGTGGACGGCGAGGTTGGCAGCGTCGTGCCTCCCCCCGGCGAGAGCGTGCACGCCGAGGTCCTGACTACGACGGGAGCCGAGGAGCTGCAGGTGGGCCGCCGCGAGGACGGCACGATAGAGCTCGGGTTCGTCGGGGAAGACGCCGAGGCCGGCGGGTCCCTCGCGAAGGCCGACGGCCCGGGCGAGTGCTCGGACCCGGAGTACACGGACGGCCAGCGTCGGGTGCCGGAGGGCTCGCCGCTCCATTACGGGATCAACAAAGGCTCCACGCCATCCGAACTGAGGCCAGGGGACGCCGTGGTCGCCATACGCCGGGCCGGGGCCCGCGTCGCGAACACGAAGAGCAACTGCCACATGGGAGACCGCGTCCCCGCGGGACTTGTCTACGAGGGGAAGACCGGCAAGGGCGCAAACATTGACGGGCTCAACTGCGGGGCCAACGACGGGAACAGCGTGGTGGCCTTCGGCGACCTCCCGAGCGGTATTTTGGCCGTGACCTGCAACTGGGGCATCGTCAGGCCCGGCTACGACGACACCGTCGCCTCGGACATCAAGATCAACAAAAGGGACGTTCGCTGGACGACGACCCCACGTTCCGGGTCGTGCCAGGGGATGTGGGACCTCGAGAGCGTCGTGACCCACGAGCGCGGCCACACCTTCGGCCTCGGTCACGTACCGGAGGCGGGCCACGGCAACCTCACAATGAGCACGACCATCAACGGCACGTGCCAGATGTCCGAGAGGTCCCTGGGACGCGGGGACGTCCTCGGCCTCGGCGCGAAGTACTAGCGACGACGGCGTGGTTCTCCCGCGAGCCGGGAGGGGTACCTAACCCGCGAGAACGTAGACGCTGGAGGTAGGACGTTGGCCGAACCGGAGACGCCCAAGCTCATGGTGGATGTCGTGATCCCCTCCGGGGATGGCGTCGTACTGATCCGTCGCGCGGGCGACCCATTCGAGGGCCGGTGGGCCCTCCCCGGCGGCTTCGTCGAGGTCGGCGAAACGGTCGAGGCGGCGGCCACCCGCGAGGCGGCCGAGGAGACGGGCCTCGCGGTAGAGCTCGCCCGCCTCGTCGGCGTCTACTCCGAACCAGACCGCGACCCCCGCGGCCACAACGTAAGCGTCGCCTTTCTCGCCCGCGTCGTCGGCGGGGATCTCGTCGCCGCCACCGACGCCGCAGAAGTCGCCGTCCTGGACCCCGACTCCGTCGAACTGGCATTCGACCATCGCCGGATCGTCGCCGACGCGACGGGAGAGCCCAACGTCGGGCTCAGATAGCCTCGTGGGCGACCGTATTCCTGCCACCGGTTCGGGTCCAAGTTTCCTCGAAGTTGCGGCGGCCCGCGAGCATCAGGTGGGGGCTGGGGGCGAGCAGCTCGGGCACGCCCTCGACGGGGCGGGCGACGCCGGCCGGGATCAGCGACGCCTTCGTGGCGATATCGATCGCTCAGTTGCTGATGGCGGGCGCGGCGCGGTGGAAGCGGGGGTCGGTGGTCTGATCGAGCAGGAAGGTTGCGATGTCGGCACGGGTGATGCTGGCACGAATGCGGTCGCGGCCGAGGTAGCCGGCGCGGACGGTGCCGGTGCGGGCGCCGTCGGTGGGGCGGGTGAAGCGCGCGATCGTCCAGTCGAGGGGGCTGTCGGCGACGAGTCGCGACATGGCCAGCAGCTCGCGGTAGGCGCGCGGCAAGAACGTGCGGCCCATGAAGGGTACGACGAGGCCGAGCAGGCTGCGGGCGTCGCGCGGGTCGCGCAGGCTGGGGGTGGCCATGCCGATGTAGCGTTCGACGCCTTCGGCTTGCATCGCCTCGACAATGGTGCGGGTGCCGTCGACGAGCGGCATCCCGGTCGCCTTGCGGTCCAGCGACGGGCCGAGCGCGCTGACCACGGCCTCGGCGCCGCGCACGGCGCGCCGAACCGCCTCGCGGTCGGTGAGCTCGCCGGTGATTACCGTGAGGT
>DATFPF010000074.1:0-30678 GCA_035264945.1 Rubrobacter sp. | reverse complement strand
GATCATGGACGGCTACTCCATAAGCCACCCGAAGCTCGTCGAGCACTTCCGGGCGATCGCCGAGCGGGAGGGCATCGCCCACCAGATGGAGATACTCCCCTTCGGCGGCACCGACGCGGGCGGCGTCCAGCGCCTGCACGGTGGCATCCCGGCCATAACCCTCTCCATCCCCTGCCGCTACGTCCACACCCCGAACGAGATGGTGAACGAGGGCGACGTCCAGGCCGCCACAACGCTCCTCGCCCGCTACCTCGAAGAGGCCCACACCGGCGACTACGCGCTGTAGGGTTTTCTCCGATCGGCGACGCGCGAGGAGAGAGATGAGCGACGAACCCAACCTATCTCCGGCCGCCTTCGGGCGGTCTTTCCGGACCTTTCTGGAGGCGGCAGTAAGAGGACAGGAGGTCGACGAACCGCCCTTCGTAGCGCGCCTCGCGGGGCACCTTGGCCTGGACCCCCGCGGGCTGCCGATCCTGTCGGAGCACTTCTCCGCCATAGAACACCCGAACGTGTAGGCCGCGCTCGACGCCTGGGTCTCTGAGGAGGGACGCTCGGCGGAACTTCTCGGCATGTCGGCGGAGCAGAAGCGCTATCAGGGGCTTGGGTTCTCCGACCTGATCACGCCCCCAGGCGGCGGCCTCATGGGCGACCGCGCCCCGCAGCCAGGCCCCGTGGACTACGTGAACGTGCCCGTCGCCCACGGCCGGGTCCGGGCCTGCGTGCAGCACGGTTTGTACCTGCTCCGCGATGGCACCACGCCGCTCGCCGCCCTCGTGAGGAGCACGGGAGAGCACCACGGCCCCGTACCCCAGATCCACATCGAGGTGATGTCCGCCGAGCCGGATACGGCGTCGGCGTTTCTGGCCGAGATTCGCGACGGCATGCTCCTGCACAACGTCTACCGGGGTCAGTTGCTCTCCTTGGGAAACCCGCACGGACCCTTCGGCGAGGGCGGGGCGATGGTCGAGTTTCTGGCGATCCCGGAGATAGAGCGGGACGCGGTCGTGCTTCCCGACGGGGTGCTCGAACGCGTCGAGCGCCACACGTCCGGCTTCGCCGCACACGCCGAGAGGCTCCTGGCCGCCGGCCGGCACCTCAAGCGCGGTCTGCTGCTGCACGGCCCGCCCGGCACCGGCAAGACGCTGACGGCCATGTATCTCGTCGGGCGGATGCCAGGCCGGACGACGCTCGTGCTCTCGGGCGGCAGCTACGGTCTGGTCTCCCCTACCTGCGAGCTCGCCAGGAACCTGCAGCCGTCCATGGTCATCCTCGAAGACGTGGACCTCGTCGCCGAAGAGCGTGGCATGGGACCGATGGGCGATAACCCGCTCCTCTACGAGCTGCTCAACGAGATGGACGGCCTCGCCGAGGACGCGGACGTGATCTTCGCCCTCACCACCAACCGTCCCGACCTGCTCGAACCCGCCCTCGCCGCACGTCCGGGGCGCATAGACCAGGCCACCGAGATACCGCTCCCGGACGCCGGGTGCCGGCGGCGCCTGATCGGGCTCTACGCCAAGGGCCTCGACCTCCAGCTGGAGGACGCGGAGACGGTCGTCGACCGCACCGAAGGCGTGAGCGCCTCCTTCATAAAGGAACTCCTCCGCCGCGCCACGCTCTTCTCCGCGGAGGAGGGAACCGGCCTCGTCGTGACAGACGCCCACGTCTCCGAGGCCCTGGACGAGATGCTCCTCGCCGGCGGCACGCTCACCATGCGCCTCCTGGGCGGCGAGCCACCGCAGTCCGAAGCCTCACCGGAGTGGTACGAAGAGGGGCCAACGGGCGGGGACCCCGGGTAGCCTCGCCGCCTGATGGCCCCGAAGGTCCGCACTACGCCCACCGACCGATACGGTAGCATAGGTGCTTCGACACGCGAACGAGGGGAAACGCATGACCCAAGGAAGCTACGACCGGCCGCCGGAGATGGCGCTCAAGCCGGGCTACGAATACTACGCGGCCTTCGTCACCGGTAAGGGGACCGTGAGGGTGCGGCTCTTCGCCGAAGAGGCGCCGGAGACGGTAAACAACTTCGTCTCCCTCGCGAGGGACGGGTACTACGACGGCACCACCTTCCACAGGGTAATAAAGGACTTCATGGTGCAGGGCGGGGACCCGACGGGGACCGGCGCCGGCGGGCCCGGGTACCAGATCCCGGACGAGTTCCACCCGGACCTGCGTCACGACAGGCCCGGCGTGCTCTCGATGGCGAACGCGGGCCCGAACACGGGCGGCTCGCAGTTCTTCATAACGCACGTGGCGACGCCGTGGCTGGACGACAGGCACGCGGTCTTCGGCGAGGTGGTCGAGGGCATGGACGCGGTCCACGCCGTAGAGGAGCGGGACCCGCAGCGCGCCCGGGAGCCGGGCGAGACTATCGAGCGCGTCGAGATCGAGGAGGTCCCCAAAGACTAGCCTTCGCGTCCCCGGTGGGTGCGGATTTACAGCCCGCCCGCCGGGGTAACCTCTACCCTCGCCCAAGACCTAAACCCAAAACGATGGAGACCCCGTGTCCAAAGAAGTGGCCGACAGCTTCGTGGAAGCCCTGTGGAAGCTCGAAGAAGAGAGGGACGTCGAGGCCCTCGTCGGGATGCACACCGAGGACTGCGATGTGGGGAACGTGGCGGTGCCGAGGACCTTCTCGGGCCACGACGGCCTGCGCGAGTTCTGGACGAGCTACCGCGACACCTTCGGCAGCATGAAGAGCGAGTTCCGCAACGTCTTCGCTGATGACGCCGGCCACGCCGCCCTCGAGTGGACCACCACGGGCGACGCCAACGGCAAGGACGTCTCCTACGACGGCGTGAGCCTGCTTGAGATAGAGGACGGCAAGGTGAGCCGATTCCGCGCCTACTTCGACCCACGTACCGTCACCGAGCAGGTAGTTAGTTAGCCTCTCAGCACGCTTCGGGCCCGCTCCGCAGCACCCCGCTAGCAGCCGTCAGCTTCTGGCCGTTGGGGGTGCGGCGCCGGTGGTCCAGCGCTGGCGGGGGTGAGCCCCGTTTTGCGGATAGTAGGGCGCGCCTTGCGAGAGAGAACGCCGACAGGCTGAGCGGCTGAGGTGCTGACTAGCTCGGACCGCCGACGCGGCCTGGAGGCCAGAAGCGGACCAGGGCTTCGCCGATTACGTCGTCGTATGGGACGGGTCCGAAGAAGCGGGAATCGAGCGAGTTCGTCCTGTTGTCGCCCATCATGAAGTAGTGGTTCCTTGGGACGGTAACGGGGCCGAAGGCGCAGGTCTTCGGGTAGCCGGGCCTGCAGGGGTCGCGCTTGATGTACGGTTCTTCTAGGTGGTCGCCGTCCACGTAGACCTTCCCTTCGCGCAGCTCCAGAGTTTCGCCGGGTAGGCCGACGACGCGCTTTATCAGCGGGTTTTTTCCGCCCTGCTGGTTCTCGAAGAGGGCTATGTCGCCGCGCTGGGGGTCGTTCAGGTCGTAGGCGAGTTTGTTGACGAGGAGGCGGTCCTTGACCTTCAGGGTCGGGACCATGCTCTCCGTCGGGATGTGGAAGGGGGCGGCGACCACGGGGCGGACGAAGCCGAAGACGAGGGCGAAGGAGATCAGAAGTATCACGGGGACCTCCAGTACCGCCTTCAGGAAGGTCTTCCGCCGGCCGGCCCGGTCTTGCCCGTCCACCCTAGAGGAGGCCGCCTATCCTGTCCAGCGGCCAGAAGCGCAGGAAGGCCTCGCCCTCTATGTTCTTCTTGGGCAGGGGGCCGAAGACGCGGGAGTCAGATGAGTTGGCCCGGTTGTCGCCCATCACGAAGACGTGGTCCTTCGGGACGGTGGTCGGGGCGAAGAAGCTCGTGTCGGGGAACTTCTTGTTGGTGAAGGGCTCCTTCTGGGTCTCCCCGTTCAAGATCAGGCGCCCAGAGCGGACCGCCACCCTGTCCCCCGGAAGCCCGACGACGCGCTTTATAAGGTCGGTGTTCGGGTCGTCGACGCTCTCGAAGACGACGATGTCGCCCCGCTCCGGTTCCGTGAAGCGGTAGATAAACTTGTTCACCAGGACGCGGTCGTCTATCTGGAGCGTGGGGATCATGCTCCCCGAGGGGATCCAGAACGCCTCGACCACGAAAGGCCGCACGAAGCCGAAGACGAGCGCGAACGAGACGACGAGTATGACGAGGTACTCGATGACGCCCCCGCCCTTCTTCTTGCGGGTCGGGCGCTCCTCTTCGGAGGTCCGAAAATGCTGGTCTTCGTAGTAGGGTCGCTCGGACATGGGAACAAAGGATAACGCACGGCAAGCAAAGCCGTCAGCTATGGGCCCTCAGCCGGGCAAAAAAACCGACCGCTGAGGGCGAAGCCCTAGCCGGCGGCTAGAAGAGGCCAAGGGCCTCCGAGAAGAGGCGGAGCGCCACGATCACCATGAACACCCCGAAACCGATTCTCAGCTTGCCCTCCGGCATCCAGTCCCGCAGGCGCACGCCCAGGGGGGCGCCGATCATCGACCCGACGATGAGCGGCGGCAGGCTAAGGAGCTGGTCCGGGTCGCGAAAACCCGTGACGATGTAGCCGGCGGCGCCGACGATGCCGGTGAACATCACGACCGCGAGGCTCGTCGAGACGGCCTGTTTGGTCCCTAGGCCCATCCCAAGGACCATAAGGGGGACCATCATCACCCCGCCGCCGACCCCCACGAGCCCGGAGAGCGCCCCTATAAATATTCCGGCCAGAAAGACCAGCGGGAGCGCCACCCTCTTTCCGGCCTCGAGGTTCCCCCTGCCTTTGGCCGTCGGGTAGGCGAGGGCGAGAAGGAGGGTGGCGAAGGCCAGCTCGACCACCGTCTCGGGCGAGACGCGGCTTATGGCGACCCCGATCAGGGACGAGGGCGCGACGGTGAGGGAGAGTATGCCGGCCGTCTTCCAGTCCACGGGGTCGTCGCTCCTGGCGTTGCGGATGGTGCCGGAGAGCGAGCTGAAGACTATGATGAACAGGCTCGCGGCGACGGCCTCCTGGATCTCCCAACCCCCGGCGTACACGAGCCCGGGCACGAAGACGATGCCGCCCCCGACCCCGACGAGCCCGGAGAGCACACCGCCGACGAGCCCGATGACGCCCAGGAGCAGTAGCTGGAAGATGTCCATCGGCACATTCTAGCGGAGGTTCGCCCGCGAGTTCCGGCCTCCCCCGGTTCCCCCTATTTCGGGACGAAGCCCTTCCCGGCGAGGAGGTCCCGCTCCTCCTCCCGCATCCCGGAGATGTCCCAGGAACATCGCCAGCCCCATCAAGAGCAAGGAGAAGATGAGCATGGTCTTCCGTCCTACCCTGTCCCCGAAGTGCCCGAAGACCGCGCCCCCGACGGGGCGGGCAACGAAGGCGACGGCGAAGCCCGCGTAGGTAAGAAGCTGGGCCACCCCGCTCCCCGCAATCCCCTCCGGCACGGAGACCGTGGCGGACGCGAGCGCTGCGGCCCTCCCGTAGATGTAGAAGTCGTAGAACTCGATGGCCGTGCCTATAAAGCTGGCGAACGCCACCCGGCCCACGCCACCCCTCAGGCCTTGGGGGCCCGCGAGGAGCGCCAGCGCCAGAAGAGGTAGACGGCCCCGATCAGGAGCGCCGCCGCGACCGCGTAGTCGAGGTAGTGGATATAGTCCCCTATCCTCCCCCAGTTCTCGCCGAGCACGTACCCGAAGTACGTAAGCGCGAAGACCCACGGGACGCAACCGAGCAGCGTGTAGATCGAGAACTTGGCGAAGTTCATCCTCGCCGCGCCAGCCGGGAAGGAGATGAACGTGCGCACGACGGGCAGGCAGCGGGAGACGAAGACCGTGAACTCCCCGTAGCGGTCGAACCACCTCTCGGCGACGTCCAGGTGGTGGGCCCGAACGCCCACGTACTTGCCGTAGCGGAACCACAGCTCCCGCCCGCCCCACAGCCCGACGAAGTAGGCGACCCAGGATCCTATGAGGTTCCCGAGGACCCCGGCCGTCACCGCGGCCGGGAACGTCATCTTCCCCTCCGAGACCAGGTAGCCGGCGAAGGGCGAGATCGCCTCGGACGGGATCAGGATGCCCATGCTCTCAAGCATCATCAGCACGAAGACGGCTGGCGCGCCGAAGGCCCCGATGGTCTCCGTGACGAAACGTATCAGCGGCGCGAGGATGGCTTCGAGCACCAGCAGAAGCTAACACCTCGCCGGTGGGATTTCTACCGGACGTCCCTCCTGCGCCGTTCCGCGGTCCTGAGCCCGCGCACGGAGAGCCACAGCACGTAGACGCCCGCGACGCTCACCAGCCACAGCGGGGCGGCGAGGAAGCCGGCGAGCACGTCCGTCGGGTAGTGGACGCCAAGGTACAGGCGCGAGAAGCCTATAAGGAGCACCACCACAGCCCCGACGAGCAACACGGCCCAGCGCGCGGCGCCGCGCAGGTGGTAGGCAAGGATCAGGGCGAGCGCCCCGTAGAAGCCTACCGCGACGGTGGCGTGGCCGCTAGGGAAGGAGTAGAACCCCGCCGTGTATCCCGAGTCTATGACCTCGGGCCGCGCCCGCCGGAAGACGGCCTTGAGCACGGTCGTCAGGAAGATGCCGCCCGCGGTCGAGACCACGAGCATCACGGCCGAGAGCCTCCAACCCTTTAGGTAGAAGGCGAAGGAGGTAGCGGTGAGCAGCGGAAGGACCACGTAGTAGTAGCCAAGGGCCGTCACCGCGCGCATAGGGCCGTCCAGCCAGGCGGGGACGTTCGTGTCGATCCAGAGCAGCACGGCCCGGTCGAACGCCCGGCTCTCCCCCCCGATCGCCTCCTCCGTTATCTCCGCGAAGGCCCACACCACGAAGGCCGACACGGCGAGACCGACCACGAGCCAGACGGCGGCGGCCACCGTGAGCCGGTCAGCCGTCAACCGCCGCAAATCCCGCAGAACCCTTGTCGAGATCTCGAGCACGGAGGAAATTCTATTACCCGCCGGGAGAAGAACTGGCGAACTTCGGAGAGCCCCTAGCGGGACAGGATCTGGTCCACGATGCGAAGGATATCGTCGAGATCCATCCCCGGCACCGTCGAACTCTCATCGCCTACGGCGACGGAGGAGAGCGGCCCGTGGTCGGTGTAGAGCTCGATCCAGGCAGGGGCGGTCCCCTGCACGGAGGGCGTTGCGCGGCTGCAGATCACGAGCTGGGGGACGCCGCGGCGCAGCTCCCGGTCGAGCGTCGCCTGCTTCGTCTCGGCCACCTCCAGACCAGGATGGAGCTCCCGCAGGACACCCGCTATGGCCTGCCGGTAGGACCGCGGCTCGTTGGCCAGCAAGATCCCCGGCTTCGTGGCTGCTCCTGTTGTTTGCGCGTCCTCCATGCCATGAGAATACGATCCACCGGTGGACCCGTCGTCCCAAGTAAAAGCGATCTTTTCCTAGCCGGTTTCGGCTAGGCCCCGGCAACGCTCCAGCCTCCGGGTCGGGGGAAGTATTCGCCCGGGGTCCGCGCGCCTCCCCCACGTATAATCCCCGTCAGACGGCTCAAGAGGAGGCTCCGCGGGTTGCAGAACAACGAGGTGGTACGGGCGCTCGAGACCATAGTGGCGCTCATGGAGATCAAGGACGAGTCGTACTACAGGGTCCTGGCCTACCAGCGGGCGGCCGAGTCGGTGGGCTCTTTAGGCCGCCCCGTGCGCGAGGTCGAGGACCTGGAGACGCTGCCGCACGTCGGCGGGACGACGGCTGCGGTGATCCGGGACCTCGCAGAGGACCGGACCCCCCAGATACTGGCAGAGCTCTCCGAGGAGGTGCCCACGGGCCTCGTCGAGGTCACGAGGCTGCCCGGCGTCGGCCCGCGCACGGCGGGCCGCCTGTGGCGCGAGCTAGGCGTAACGAGCGTCGAGGAGGTAGCATCCCTCGAGGAGGGGAGCCTCGCCTCGCTCAAGGGCTTCGGCAAGAAGAGCGAGGGCCGCATCCTTGAGGCCGCCAAGAAGTACGACGCCCACGAGCGCAGGATGCTGCTCAACGAGGCGAGCGCCCTCGGGGACCGCGTCCTCCAGTTCGTCCGCTCGCACCCTGCCACCGAGCGGGCCGACCTCGCGGGCTCCCTGCGCCGCGTGAAGGAGACCATCGGCGACCTTGACATCGTCGCCGCCAGCTCGGACCCAGATGCCCTGGCGGACGCCTTCGCCGACGCGCCCTTCGCGGAGGAGGTCCTGGCCCACGGCCCGAAGAAGGTCTACATAGTCACGGGCGGGGTCGAGGTGGACCTGCGCATCGTGGCCCCCGAGGCCTACGGCTCCCTGCTCCACCACTTCACCGGCGGCCAGGCGCACAACATAGTGCTGCGGGAGAGGGCGGTCAAGATGGACATCAACATCTCCGAGTACGGCCTCGCGGAGGCGGGCACCGGACACTACGAGCCAATCGCCACCGAAGTGGAGCTTTACTCGCGGCTCGGCCTGCCGTTTATCCCGCCGGAGCTCAGGGAGGACACGGGCGAGATCGAGGCAGCCGAGAAGGGGGAGCTTCCCGAACTCATCGAGACGGGGGACGTCAGGGGCGACCTGCACGTCCACACCAACTACTCCGACGGCAAGGGCACGATAGAGAGCATGGCCGAGGCCGCCATCTCTTTGGGCTACGAGTACCTGGTCTTCTGCGACCACTCCCAGAGCCTGCGCGTCGCCAACGGCCTCTCCCCCGACCGGCTCAAGCGGAAGCTCGCTGCCGTCAGGGAGGCGGACGACAAGTACGGTGAGATCCGGCTCCTCTGCGGTTCGGAGGTGGACATCCTCAAGGACGGCGCCCTCGACTACGGGGACGACCTACTGGCCGAGCTCGACTTCGTGGTGGCCTCGGTCCACACCTCCTTCAACATCGGCGAGGAGGCGATGACCGGGCGCATCGTGCGCGCCATGAACAACCCCCACGTAAGGGTCATAGGCCACCCGACCGGCCGCATCCTGGAGCGCCGCGACCCCTACGAGGTGGACGTCTCGCGCCTGATCCGGGAGGCCGCCGCCACCAACACGGTCCTCGAGCTCAACTCCTACCCCGACCGCCTCGACCTGGCGGCCCCCTACGTGCGCGAGGCGATGGAGGCCGGCGTAAAGATCTCCATAGACACCGACGCCCACGACGAGAGCGCCCTCTCCCTCATAAAGTACGGCGTCTCCCAGGCGAGACGCGCCTGGGTGGAGAAAGACAGGGTCATCAACTGCATGCCCTGGGGGGACTTCGAGAAGTACATGAGGGACGGCAAGTAAGCCCGAGGCCCGTCGATTAGGAGGAGAGATCCGGCATGACCTGGATACTGCTGTTCGTGGCCGGCCTCTTCGAGATCGGCTTCGCGCTTGGCCTCAAGTACTCCGAGGGCTTCTCCCGCCTCTTTCCCACCCTCGGGATGATCGCCGCCGGCGGGCTCAGCTTCTACCTGCTCTCCAACGCCATGAAGGCCCTGCCGGCAGGCACCGCCTACGCGGTCTGGACAGGCATCGGCGCCGCGGGCACGGCCATCGTAGGCATCCTGCTGCTCGGCGAGTCGGCAAGCCCCCTGAGGGTGGCCTCGCTGGCGCTCATAGTGGCCGGCGTCGTCGGGCTGCGCCTGGCCTGAAGGCCGGCTTCGCAGGCCGCACGCCTCCTTCGGAGGCTCTCAGCCCACTCCCTATGGCGACTCGTTGAAGTTCAGCCAGTACCACCCGAGGTACTGCATGGCTTCTGAGAACTTGTCGAAGTTCGCCGGTTTCGTGACGTAGGAGTTGGCGCCGAGCTCGTAGCCCTTCACCACGTCCTTGTGCTCGTTGGATGAGGAGAACAGGATGACGGGGACCAGGTGCGTCCGCTCGTCGTCGCGCAACTTTTCGAGTACCTGGTGGCCGTTCAGTTTGGGCAGGTTGACGTCGAGGAGGACGAACTCGGGGGTTGAGTTGGCGTCGCGGCCCTCGTAGGCGCCGGTGCCGAACATGTAGTCGAGGGCCTCCTCGCCGGTCCCCGAGACGATCACGTCGTCCACCTCGGCCGCTATGCCGTGTTTGCGGAGGGCGCGCATCGCCAGGATCACCTGATCCTCGTCGTCCTCCACGAGCAGTATGGTCTTCTCGCCCACGCCTGTTCCTCCCCCCTCGTACAACCGCTGGCGGCGCATTATAGCGGTCGGGGGTGGGGCCCCGCCAGCAGCGAGAGGGCCCCCGGCGTCTCCGCCGGGGGCCCTCGGGGCTCGCGCGCCCTGCTTCTCTCTCTAGGCGATGCTCTCTTCGACGTCCTTCTCGGCCGTCCAGACGCCGGGGTCCTCGGCGTGCTCCGCCTCGCCCTGCTCCTCCAGCCACCTCTCCGCGTCGATGGCCGCGCGGCAGCCGTCGGCGGCGGCGGTAATGGCCTGGCGGTAGCGGGTATCCGAGACGTCGCCAGCCGCGAAGACGCCGGGGACGCTCGTCATCGTATGCTCCTTCTGGAGCAGGTAGCCGGAGCCATCCATCTCGAGCTGGCCCGCGAACAGTCCCGTGGCCGGCGTGTGGCCGATGGCCGCGAAGAAGCCGTCCACGGCGAGCGTCTTCTCCTCGCCGGTCTTCGCGTTCTTGATGCGGACGCCCTCGACGGTCGTCTCGCCGAGGATCTCCTCCACCGTAGTGTCGGTTATGAAGGTGATCTTCTCGTTCTTCTCTGCCCTGTCCAGCATGATCTTGGAGGCCCTGAACTCTTCGCGCCGGTGGATTAGGAAGACCTCGTCGGCGAACTTGGCGAGCACGCCGGCCTCCTCCATCGCGGTGTCCCCGCCGCCGACGACGGCCACCTTCTTGCCCCTGAAGAAGAACGCGTCGCACGTAGCGCACCCGCTCACGCCCTTGCCGAAGAGCCGCTCCTCGCTCTCGAGGCCGAGCCACTTGGCCTGGGCGCCCGTGGCGATGACGACCGTCTTGGCGAGCTCCGGCTCATCCTCGCCTTCGGCCCACAGCCGGAACGGGCGGCCGGAGAAGTCGACCTTCTCCACGTTGTCCGGGCGCATCTCGGCCCCGAACCGGGCGGCCTGCTCCTCGAACTCGTCCATCATCTCGGGCCCCTGCACGCCGTCCTTGTAGCCCGGGTAGTTCTCGACGTCTGAGGTGAGCATGAGCTGCCCGCCGCTCTCGAAGCCCTGGAAGACGACCGTCCGGAGGTTCGCCCGCGCGGCGTACAGCGCGGCCGTGTACCCGGCCGGGCCAGAACCGATTATCGCGACGTCGTATGTCTTCTCCGGCACTTTGCACGCTCCTCGGGTATGAGATCTCCAACCGTCGTAATTCTAGTACATCTTGCAAACCGCATGCGTCAAATGTTCACAATCGGGAGCCGTCAGCCATCAGCTTTCGGCGGTCGGCTTCCTATTGCGGGATAAGGATTCCCTCGCGTCCAGGGCCCTGCCGGCGGCCCTTTCGGGGGTGGGGGCGCGGGCGGTAAGGTGGCCCATCTTGCGGCCGGGGCGGGGTTCCTTTTTGCCGTAGAGGTGCAGGGAGACGCCTGGGACGGCGAGGGCTGCGGGCCAGTCCGGCTCGCCGGTGGCCCACAGGTCGCCGAGGAGGTTCGCCATCGCGGCGGGCTCGGGGCGGTGGGTGCTCCCGAGCGGGAGGCCGCAGACGGCGCGCAGCTGCTGCTCGAACTGGGAGGTGGCCGCGCCCTCGATCGTCCAGTGGCCCGAGTTGTGGGGCCTGGGCGCTACCTCGTTGACGAGCAGATCACCCCCGGCCGCCAGGAAGAACTCCACGCACGCCGTCCCGACGATCCCCAACTCCTCGAAGACGCCTGCGGCTATCTCGACGGCCTCCTCCTCAACCCCCGGCGGGACCCCGGCGGGCGCCACGGTGAGGTCCAGGATGTGCCGGTCGTGGGTGTTGCGCACGGCCCCGTAGTGGGCGAAGGAGCCGTCGGTGCCGCGGGCTGCGACGACGGAGAGCTCCATCTCGAAGCCCACCCAGGCCTCGAGCACGGCCTCACCGCCCAGGGCGCTCCACGCGGCGTCTGCGTCTTCTGGGGCCGAGATCCTCGTCTGGCCCTTGCCGTCGTAGCCGAAGCCGGCCGTCTTGAGCACGGCCGGGACGCCGACCTCTTCTATGGCGCCGTCAAGCGAGGCCCGGTCAGGCACCGCCCGGAACGGCGCCACGGGGAAGCCGGCGCCCCTCAGGAACTCCTTCTCCCTGAGCCGGTTCTGCGTCGTCCCTAGCGCCCGCAGGCCCGGCCTGACGGGCGCTAGGGAGGAGATCTCCTCTACCGTCCCGGCCGGGATGTTCTCGAACTCCAGGGTAACGACGTCCACGCCGCCGGCGAACCCGCGCGCGGCGTCGAAGTCTTCGTACGGGGCGCTCCACTCCCTGTTGGCGACCCGGCCCGCCGGGCTGTCCCGCTCCGGGGAGAAGACGTGGACCCCGTAGCCCATCCTGCGGGCCGCGAGGGCCAGCATCCGCCCGAGCTGGCCGCTTCCGAGCACGCCGACGGTGGCGCCGGGCGGCAACGTGCCGCTCAAGCGGGCCCAGGAAGCTCGGAGCCCACGGCCTTCTCGGCCTGCTCCCGGCGGAAGGCCCGGAGCCCTTCGCGTAAGCCCGGTCGCGTGTTGGCGAGGATGGCGACGGCGAGGAGGGCGGCGTTCGTGGCGCCGGCCTTCCCTATGGCGAGGGTGCCGACCGGCACGCCCGCCGGCATCTGGGCGATGGAGAGTAGGGAGTCAACGCCCTTGAGGGCCCGGCTCTCCACGGGCACGCCAAGCACGGGGACGGTGGTGTGGGCTGCGATCATGCCAGGCAGGTGCGCAGCGCCCCCGGCCCCGGCGACGATCACCTCGAGCCCGCGGCCCTCGGCCTCCTTCGCGTAGGAGGCCATCAGGTCGGGCGTCCGGTGGGCCGAGACCACCCTGCGCTCGTGCGGCACCCCGAAGCGCTCCAGGGTCTCGGCCGCGTGGCGCATAGTCTCCCAGTCGGAGGCGCTGCCCATCACCACGCCAACCAGAGGTTCCGGCATCTCTATCTCTTCCATCGTCCTCCCCGGCTCTTTCCGGCCAGTATACGCACCATCCCAGGCGAATCTCTCGCGCCCGGAAAAGATGTAACATGGCGGGAGATAGGTTGGGAAGGTGGGCGGGAGGCCCCTGACATGTGCCGTCCGCGACGGACCGAGCCGGAGGTTGCATAGTGAGCCTGACTGAGGAACGCGCCAGGTTGGAGTCGTGGGCCGAGCCGGGTTCCGAGGCAGAGCTCCGGCGCTTCGCGCGGCTGCAGGAGAGGCTCAGGCCGCTCTCCCTGAAGCTGGCCGCCGACCCGAGGGCCCCCCAGACCGTGGTTGTGGTGCCGAGCCTCTCGCTCGACGCTGACGAGCTCGCCAAGATTTCCGGCGTCCACCACTACGAGGAGCGGCTGCTCTGCATGCTGATGCTGCTCCGCAGGCCGCAGACCAACGTAGTCTTCGTCACCAGCCAGCACGTGGCGACGGCCGTCATCGACTACTACCTGCACCTTTTGCCAGGCGTCCCCCTGCGCCACGCCCGCAGCCGGCTCACCCTCCTCGCCTGCCACGACGCCTCCGAGGTGCCGCTGACGCAGAAGATCCTGGACCGCCCCCGCCTTATGGACCGCATCCGCGAGGCCATCCCTGACCCACGCGCGGCCCACGTCACCTGCTTCAACAGCACCCCCCTCGAACGCACCCTGGCCGTCCGGCTCGGCATCCCCCTCTACGGCAACGACCCAGCCCTGAACTTTCTGGGCACCAAGAGCGGCAGCCGCGAGCTCTTCCGGGAGGCCGGCGTGCCGCTCCCGGACGGCTTCGAGAACCTGCGCGACGGCGGGGACATCTGCGAGGCTATCGTCGAGCTCAAGCGCAAGGACCCGGCGCTGAGGCGCGTCGCGATAAAGCTCGACGAGGGCTTCTCCGGCGAGGGCAACGCCGTCTTCTCCTTCGAGGGCGCCCCCGAGGGCGAGGCCCTCGCCCGCTGGGTCGAGCAGGAGCTGCCGGCGCGCACGCGGTTCGAGGCCGAAGGGACGGATTGGGAGCGCTACGAGCGCAAGTTCAGGGAGATGGGCGGGATCGTTGAGTGCTGGATGGAGGGCGAGGAGGTCCGCTCCCCGTCCGTGCAGTGCCGCATAAACCCCGTTGGCGAGGCCTCCGTCGTCTCGACCCACGACCAGGTGCTCGGCGGTCCTTCCGGCCAGATCTTCCTCGGGAGCACCTTCCCGGCCGATGCCGCCTACAGCCGGGACCTGAAGGAGGCGGGGGAGAGGGTCGGGGAGGTGCTGAAAGAGCGGGGAGCGCTGGGCCGGTTCGCCATCGACTTTATCTCCATGAGGCGGGGGGACGGGTGGGAGCACGCGGCAATCGAGATCAACCTCAGGAAGGGCGGGACGACGCACCCTTACCTGATCCTGCGCTTCCTCACCGACGGCGCCTACGACCCGGACGAGGGCCTCTACTGCACCCCAACCGACAAGCCCTGCTACTACTACGCCTCGGACAACCTCCAGAGCCCCGACTACAGGGGCCTGACCCCCGACGACCTAATAGACATCGCCGTCAACAACGGCCTCCACTTCGACTCCGCGAGCCAGCAGGGCGTCATCTTCCACCTCATAGGCGCCCTCTCCCAGTACGGCAAGCTCGGCACCGTCTGCATCGGCGACAGCCACGAGAAGGCGCAGCAGTTCTACCGCGACACCGTCGAGGTACTTGACCGCGAGGCGCGCCGGTAGAAGTTGCTAGCGGAGGTCTTCCGCGCCCGGCGTCCATCGCCGGGCCTCCGTCCGGGGCGCCTCGTCGCCGCCGGCACGACCTCTGCCCCCGCAGAACAGGTGGTAAACGGACGGCGCACCGGCGAAGCACCAGAGCGCGATCAGGGGGTCGCAGATGGCGCATCCGAGCGACGAGCCCGGGACGAACGGGACGATGGGGTTCCCGTAGAGGTGGTGCATGACGTCCCAGCCGGTGTGCAGGAGCCACCCGATGCCTATAAAGTTGTAGGAACTCAGCCCCCTGTAGGCGCAGAAGGTGACCACCGCCAGAAAGACGAACTCCCAGACGCCGAAGCCCCCGCTAAGGTACGCGGCCCCCGCCCCCGCGACGAAGATGGCGTTGAAGCCCCGCCTGTTCGGCTCCCCGAACAAGGAGACGAGCAAGATAAAGACGAGCGCGACGATCACAGGTCCGAGCACATCCATGATGCCCATCTACGTACTCCCTCCGACGAGCCTTCGCGGCGAGGACGATTCCATCCGCCAAGGTGGATGCTAGGCGACGGGCCGCACGGGGGTAGGTGGCGCGATCGCCAAGTACCAACGGATTCTAGCCACAGGGTTTGGAGCGTCGCGGTCTTCGTCCTTCGGGGCGGGCGCGAGGGTGTAGAGTAGCGTCGTGCACACGGTCGTCGTCCTGGCGCTGGACGGGGTTCTGGCCTTCGACCTCTCGACCCCGGTCGAGGTCTTCGGCCGCGCGCGGCTGCCGGACGGGCGCGCGGCGTACCGGGTGCGCGTCTGCGCCCCTGCGGAAGAGGTCGACGCGGGCGTTCTCTCCATCCGCGCGCCCTGGGGCATGGACGCCCTGCGCGGGGCAGACACGATCGTCGTGCCGGGCCTCGCCGACCCCGCGAAACCGGTGCCAGAGAAGGTACTACGGGCGTTGCGGGAGGCCGCGGAGGACGGCACGCGGGTCGCCTCCATCTGCGTGGGCGCGTTCACGCTGGCCGCCGCCGGGCTGCTGGCCGGGAGGCGGGCGACGACGCACTGGGCGGCGGCGGGGGAGCTCTCCCGCCTGTACCCGGACGTCGAGGTGGACGCGGACGTTCTGTTCGTGGACAACGGCCAAATCCTCACGTCGGCCGGTGCCGCCGCCGGGCTCGACCTGTGCCTGCACATGATCCGGCGGGACTACGGCTCCGCGGTGGCCGCCGACACCGCCAGGGTGGCCGTGATGCCGCTGGAGCGCGACGGCGGGCAGGCCCAGTTTATCGTGCGCGAGCAGCCCGGCGCGGACGGTTCCAGCCTAGAGCCGCTCCTGCGGTGGATGGAGGAGAACGCCCACCGGGGGTTGACGCTCGGCGAGATCTCCGCTCGGGCGGCCACGAGCACCCGCACCCTGAACCGACGCTTCCGGGAGCAGACCGGCACGACGCCGTTCAAGTGGCTGCAGCGGACCCGCATCCGCCACGCCCAGCGTCTGTTGGAGACCACGGGCCATCCCGTCGAGCGGATCGCCGTCGAGGTCGGGTTCGGCTCCCCGACGAGCTTTCGGGATCTGTTCAAGAGCCTCGTCGGCACAAGCCCGCGCGACTACCGGCGCGCGTTCCGAAGCCCGCCGGCACGGTGACCGCGCGATGCTTCGCGCCGTAAGCATTTCAGGCCGTCGGCCTCCGGTGCTTGCCGGAACCTGAAAACGCTCCGCTTTGGACTGCCGGTTCGGGCCCCGGCTTACTCCCGCCAGCCGGCGAGGAACTCCTCCTGTTCGGGCGTCAGAGAATCCACGCCCATGCCGACGGCTTCGAGCTTTATGCGGGCTACCTCGTCGTCAATCTCCTTGGGGAGCAGGTGGACGCGGTTCTCCAACGAGTGGCCGCTCAGGGCGAGGTGGTGGGCGCAGAGGGCCTGTATGGCGAAGGTGAGGTCCATGATCTCGATGGGGTGCCCGTCCCCGGCCGTAAGGTTGACGACCATCCCCCGGCCCACGAGGTAGACCTTGCGACCGTCCGCCAGGGCAAACTCCTCGACGTTGCGCCGGACCTCGCGGGAGCCGGACGCGGACTCCCTAAGGCCGCCAACGTCGATCTCCACGTCCACCCCGCCGGCGTTAGCCAGGATCGCGCCCTCGCGCATCCTCTCGAAGTGCTCGGTGGTCAGGACGTCGGTGCTGCCCGTGGCGGTTATGAAGATCTCGCCCTCTTCGCACGCCTCGAGCGCGGACCTCACGTCGAAGCCGTCGGCGTAGGCCTCCAGGCCGCGCACGGGGTCTATCTCGCAGACGGTCACGCGCGCACCGAGGCCCATCGCGTACCGGGCGATACCCTTGCCGCACCAGCCGTAGCCGAGCACGACGAGGCGCTTTCCGCCCATCATGAGGTTCGTGTTCTGCATGATGGCGGTGATGGCCGACTGGCCCGTGCCGTAGCGGTTGTCGAAGAGGTACTTGCAGCGGGCGTCGTTGGCGGCGAGGGTCGGAAACTCGAGGACCCCCTCCCGCTCCATCGCCCTGAACTTCGCCACCCCGCTCGTCGTCTCCTCCGAGGCCCCCCTGATGCGCGGCAGCAGTTCGCGGCGCGTGGTGTGCGCCAGCCGGGTCAGGCCCGCCCTGTCGTCTATGAGGACGGCGTCGCGGCCGTCGGCGACCCGGTCTAGTACCCGCTCGAGCTCCCGGTCGGCCTCGATGGGGTCGGCCTCGGAGGAGGCGTAGACCGTCACGCCGCGCTCGGCGAGGGCGGCGGCCACGTCGTCCTGCACGAAGAAGGGGCCTGGGCTCGCCACGGAGACGTCGGCGCCGGCCTCGGCCAGCACGACGGTAAGGTAGGCCGTCTTCGCCTCGATGGGGAGGGTGACGCCGACGCCAATGCCCTCGAAGGTGCCGTCCTTGAGGTACTCGTCGCGCACGCGGTTGAGGACCGGCGAGTGCTCGGCGGCCCAGTCGATCTTCCTGTGCCCGTCGGGGGCGAGGGACGGGTCCCTGACGACGGATTCGCTCTGCATGGCGTTCTCCTTCTATGCGTACGCGGTCTAGCGCACGCGGTCTAGCGCACGCGCGAGTGGCCTGCGTCTTCCTCGGCGGCCTCCACCTGTTCGCGCCCGCCGAGCATAAGGCTGCCCACCACGATCAGGGCGAGGAAGGGCAGCAGGATCAGGCCGAGGGCCGGGCCCGCGGCACCTGTCGCGAAGCCCGCGGCGGCCAGCCCCTGGTCGTAGAAGCCGAGGCCGATGACGAGGCCGACGATCAGGCCGCCGAGCCCCCCGACCCACACGAGGATGTTGCCCAGCCGCGCGGCGCGGGCTGCGGGCACCTCGTCGGGGAGCATGATCTCGGTCCACAGTAGGCCCCACCGCTTGACCCGCGGGTACAGGACCAGGAGCAAGACGGGCCCGAGTATGAGGCCGACGATGGCGTTGTTGACCGTGATGATCGAGCCCAGGGCCGCGAAGGGAACGAGCCCGATAAGGTCGTTGAACCAGGCGATCCAGACCGCGCAGACCACCGAGGCGATGATCGTCACGGCCGCGTAGACCCCGATCTTCTTGCCCGAGTTCACGTTCGGCTCCATGTTCTCCCCGCGCCTGAAGAACGAGCCCCACAGCTTGTACGGCAGGAAACCGAGGAAAAAGTTGCCGACGAAGCCGAAGATGCTCCCTATCCCCAGGGTCCCGAAAAAGTCCCCTATAAGGTTCCCTATGGCCGACCCCCACGCGCCAGCCGGGCCGAAGAGCAGCCCGAAGACGAACGGGAAGACGTTGGCCGGCCTGACCTCGGTAAAGCCCGGAATGATCGTGAACCCCTTGAACGGTATGAGAACCGCGGCGTAGATCGCGGCGCTCAAGGCGACCAGCACCACCATCTGCGTGTGCCGCCACATCGTGAAGATCTCTTTCATGGTCCTCCCTCTGGTCGGACCGCCGTCAGCTTTCGACTTTCAGCGGTCGGCTTTTTCTGCCGGTGGCCGGCCTCCCGTCGTTTGCCGGTCCGGATCTTCTCATCCGGACGCGCCGAATACCATCCTTTGGCTGAAAGCTGATGGCCGAGGCCCGAGAGCTACCTTGTCACGCCTTCGAGGCCCCCGTAACCGGCGAAGCGCAAGAAGAGCGCGACGAGCAGCAGCAAGGCCAGCACCGCCAGGACGATGGCGTCCCGGCGGCCCATGGCAAGGCGCAGGAAGTACGTCCTCTCGGGGCTTGCCCCGAACCCCTTCGACTCGAGCGCCATGCTGAACACGTTCGTCGAGCGGATGGTCGAGACGAAGACCGGGATGAGGAGCGGCGTGTTCTTGCGGATCCTCTGGAAAAGGTTGCCGGATTCGAGGTCGAGGCCGCGCGAGCGCTGCGCCTGGCTTATGGTCGAGCCGGTGGCCGCTATCGTCGGGACGAGCCTGAGCGCCGTCGAGACGGCGAAGGCGAAGCGGTATGGGACGCCGAGCTTCACGAGCCCTGTCGCTATCTCCTCGTTGCGGGTGGTCGAGAGGAAGATCATGCCCGCGATGATCGTCGCGTCTATCTTGAGCGCCACCCCGATCCCGTACAGCAGCGCCTCCCACTCGACGAACAGGAAGAGGGGCGTCTCGCCCTGGCTGAACACGGACCACATAACCACCGTGACCAGCCCGATCATGACCAGGATAAAGCGTATGCGCTTGAGGTTGACGAGCGACCTCGCCAGCGCCCCGAACGCCACCACGAGCGCGAGCACGACGAGCCCATAGAGCGGGTTTAGAAAGAGGAAAGCGAGCACGAACGCCCCGACGAGCAGGAACATCTTCGTCCGCGGGTCGAGCCGGTGCACGAAGGTGTCCCTGTCCAGGTAGAGAAACGGGTCCACCTACCCTCCCCCCTTCTCCGTGACCCGCAGCATCTCCGCCACGGAGAGGACCGTGTGCCCGAGTGAGTTGCCCAAAGAGACTATGTGCGGCGGCCGGAGCGAGGCGTCGCGCAGCCTCTCCTCCTCGGCGAAGACCTCACGCACGGTCCCCGAGAGGACTACCCGCCCGTCGCGGACGACCGCGGCCCTGTGGGCGTACTCGGCCACCACCCACATCGTGTGCGTCACGACGATGATGGTCGAGCCCGACTCGTTGAGCCGCCTGACGAGGTCCATCATGGAGCGCTGCTCGGCGTAGTCGAGGCCCGTGGTCGGCTCGTCAAGGATCAGGACCTCGGGGCGCACCGCCAGCACGCTGGCCACCGCCACCCGCTGGCGCTCGCCCTTGGTCAGCCCGAACGGGTCTTCCTCCTCGAAGCCGGTAAGCCCGACGGCCGCGAGCGCCTCCTTGACGCGCTCCTCGACCTCGGCCTCTTCGAGGCCCCGGATCTTCGGCCCGAACGCCACCTCGTCGGCGACGGTGTCCGAGAAGATCTGGTGGTCCGGGTTCTGGAAGACGTACCCGACGGTCTGCCCGAGCTTCCTTATCCCCTGCTCGGTGGTCGTCTTCCCCTCGACCCGCACCGAGCCCTCCGTCGGCTCCAGTAGCCCGTTGAAGTGCTTGACGAGCGTAGTCTTTCCCGAGCCGTTCTGCCCGAGAACTGCCAGGAACTCGCCCCGGCGAACCGCGAGGTCCACGCCCTCTAGCGCCACCACGCCGTTCGGGTAGCGGTGCGTAAGCCCCTCCACCTCGATCAGGGCCTCCCCGTAGCCCGCCTCCCGCCTCTCGTCTTCGGCCACCAGCTCCCCGTGTTTGCCTGCGTCTATCCGCCAGCCGCGCTGCCGGAACTCCCTGAGCCCCTCGGCGGGCGTGAGGGGTAGCTGTCCCTGCCAGAGGCCCATCTCGTGGAAGAAGCGGGTGACGCCGAGCGGCATGATGCGGCACTCTTCCAGAAGCTCCACGTCGCGCAGGATCTCTCGGGCCGGGCCGTCCGTGACGACGCGGCCTTCGCGCAGGATCACGATCCTGTCGGCCTCCAGCGTCTCCTCGGTCTCGTGCTCCACCACGATGAGCGTAACGTCGTCCCGCTCCTTGAGCTCCGAGGCGATCTCGAACACCCCGAGCTTCCCTATCGGGTCCAGGTCCGTCGTGGGCTCGTCAAGGCACAAAATACGCGGCTCGATGGCCAGCACCGAGGCTATGGCGAGCCTCTGCTTCTGCCCGCCCGAGAGCGTCGCGGGCTGCCGCCCCTCGAACCCCTCGAGCCGCACCCGCCCGAGCACGTTCTCCACGCGCCGTCCCATCTCCTCGCGCTCCACGGAGAAGTTCTCGGGCCCGAAGGCGACCTCTAGCGCCACGTTCGTAGAGAAGAGCTGCGCCTCGAAGTCCTGGAAGACCAGCCCGACCTCGCGGGCGAACTCCCCGACCTTCCCCCCGCGCGTCGAACGGCCGCGGACCTCCACCTCCCCCTCCATCCGCCCCCGGAAGAAGTGGGGTACGAGGCCGTTCAGGGCCGTGCAGAGCGTGCTCTTCCCCGCCCCGGAAGGACCCATCACCACCACGAACTCGCCCTCGTCGACCTCCAGGTCCACCCCGTCGAGCGCGGGCTTCTCCTGGCCCCTGTAACGGTAGGCGAGCCCCCTTATGCTGATCGCCGTCCCCGCTATGTCCTGGCCCTCTCCATCTCGCAAGAATAGGCCAACCACGGCCCGTTACGCTACCCCCCGAAGCGATTCGTTACCAAAGGGGAAGCGCCCCGCCACGAAGGGGTACCCGACCGGGGCTTGCGCGGGGCCCGGGCCTTGCCCGTTTTGGAGGGGTTGCGGCATCGCGAGGGGTCTGCCGGCTTCCGTCCGCGGCCGGCCTGGCGTAGACTGCCCCGATGGCGCGAAAGGTGCTCACGCTGGCGGCAGCCCCGACCTTCGCCGACGCGTCCGTCATGCCCCGCCACGATGGGGGGTGGCCCCAGATCCCGCCGATGCCCGTCACGCCGCTCCATGGACGCGGCTAGCCTGACGACGTGACGCGATCGGGCCATCGCGCGCCTTCCCGTACCCGGAAACGGCACGCCGAAGAGAGCACCCAGGACAAGGCAAGGAAGAGGGATCTGGAAGGGTCGCCCGTTCGGGTGGCCGGGCTACTCCCATACCTCGCCATCCTCGCGTCCTTCGTCGCCACGCTGCTCTACGTGCGCTCCTACGGGGTTGACGTCTTCTACGCCGACGAGTGGGACCTCGTGCCGCTCATGAGGGATTCGGCCCGCGGCACGCTGGGCCTCGCCGACCTCCTCGCCCACCACAACGGGCACGTCTACCTCTTCCCATGGAGCCTGATGCTGCTCCTGGGCAGGCTCACCGGGTACGACACCGTGCCGCTCATGTACCTGGTGGCGGCCTGCCTGCTCGCCACCTCCCTGGCCGTCTTCTACGCCTACGCCAGAAGCGTCGGGCGCTCCCCGCTCGCGTGCCTCCTCTTCCTGCCCGTCCCGCTCCTGCTGTTCAGCCTCAGGCAGCACGAGAACCTGCTGTGGGGAAACCAGATCACCTTCGCGTTCGCCCAGACGTTCTCCGTGCTCGCCCTGTTCGTGCTCTTTGCGACTTCGGACGGGCGGCACAGGAAGCTTGCCTTTCCGGCCTCCGCGCTCTGCGCCACGGTTGCCTCCTGCTCGGCGGCCCCGGGCCTGCTCGCGTGGCCCGCCGGGTTGGTGCTGCTGCTGATCTCCCCCACCGGCGGCAAGCCGGCGGGCAAACTCTACGCGGTCGCGTGGGGCCTGCTCGGCGGGGTGGTCTGGATCTTCTACCTCGCGGGCCGCGGGGGGCCCGGGGCCGAGCCGCCACCGTTTTCTGCGCTCGGCCACCCCGCGGCCTGGGCCGAGTACCTGCTCACCCTGTCGGGCGGCTCGCTCTTCTGGAGCGAAGGCGCGGTCCTGACCGCCGGCACGCTGCTGGTACTCCTCGCCGCCGCGACCCTGGTTCTGATCCTCGCCTCCGGGAAGGCCGGAGAGAACGCCTTCTGGGTCTCCCTTGGGGCGTTCTCCTTGCTTTCGCTCGCGCTTATCGCGGCGGGCCGCTCGGGGTTCGGGGATGAGGCCTTCGCGCAGGCGGTGGTCTCCAGGTACGCGGCCTTCTCCATCCCCGGGGTGGTGGCGCTCTACTGCCTGCTCGCGAACCTCACCCTGAACGCGGGCTCCCGCGCGGCCGCCGGTTTGCTTGCCCTGCTCGCCGCGGCGATGCTGACGGGCGCCGTCCGCTCTTACCCGGCGGGCATGGAGGCCGGGCGCGAGATCGAGGATTCCAGGGAGCAGGCAGCGCACATCCTGGCCGCCCACGAAACGGAGCCCCTCACGGCTTTCACCATCTTCGGGCACGACCCCAGACGCGTCCAGGGGTACGCGCGATACCTGGACAGGCGCGACTACGGCGTCTTCGCCGAAGGAACCGCCGGTACCAACGGCGAAACCGGGGTCCGCAGAGATCGCCAGGGCGCGACTTCGCAAGGGGCCTCTCCGCGAACCCCGGAGGCGCGGATGCTCGGAGGCCTGGAACCGCCGGCAACGCCGTAGCGACCGCGAGATTGGTCTATTTGGGGGATGCGCCCGGTGCCACCGGGGACGTATCGTGGGGCCGGTGTGAAGGAGCGTACCGGGCGCGGAGATCCGGGAAGGCCCTCTCGGGAAGGAGGAGGCGATGGAAGCACGGGCAGCCGCCGGCCGGGCGGTCGAGAGGCAGGTCGCTACCACCACCCGCGTCGGGGCGGCGGCCCTGCCCTTGGGGGTGGTGCTGATCGCGGTCTCCGAGGTCTTCCATCCCCAGAGGGAAGACCCCATGAACAACCCGGCCGTCTTTATGGAGTACGCCCAGAGCGACAGCTGGACCGCGGTACACCTCGTCCAGTACTTCGGGTTCCTGCTCGTGCTTGGCGGCCTTGTCGCCCTCTACTACTCCATAACCTCCCGACCGGGCCCGGGCTCGGGTCTTGCGCCCTTCGGCCTCGCGGCCGCGGTGACGACGGCGGCCTCCTACACGGTGCTGCAGGCAGTAGACGGTATAACCCTCAAGCGCGCGGTGGACGCCTGGGCGGTCGCCCCGGCCGGACAGGAGGCGGCCGCCTTCGCGGCCGCAGAGGCGGTCCGGTGGACAGAGATAGGCATGAACAGCCTCTCGAACTTCCTCACGGGGCTGACCCTCCTCCTGTACGGGGTTGCCATCGCCCTGGGCGGGGCCTATCCGCGCTGGACAGGGTGGGTGGCTGCGGTCTCTGGCGGCGCGTTCGCGTACAACGGCGTGGTGGAGGTGGCCTACGAGGGCTTCGGACCCTCGATCGTCAAACCGGTGGGCATACTCCTGCTGGCGGTGTGGGCTTTCGTCATGGCCGTATTGATGCTGCGCAACGCCGGTCGTCGGCGCGTCAAGCGCCCCGTGGGCCCGGCACGGCGATCCGCCGACCCTACCTAGAGACACTCTTCCACCCGAGCGCGCCTTCTAGGCTGTTCGCAACCGCAAGTGGGGCCCGTGCAACGGCTAAAAACACCCGTTCGGGGGAGGCGCGTTGTTTGTGCAGAATGTATCATTATAGGGGTGGGCGGTCCCGCCTGAGGAGGCGGGAGGAAGGAGCAGCCATGGCCACGCAAACCCTCGGGGGGCTCGATTTCGAGGTCTTGCGCCGGGCGATCGAGGACCGCGACGCCGAGACGCTCGTGGGCCTCTACGCGGATGACGCGGAGGTGATCACCGTCAACCGCAACAGCACGCCGAGTTCCCCGCAAATACTGCGCGGCAAGGAGGAGATCGGCGGCTACCTGCGCGACGTGTGCGGCCGGGAGATGACCCACCGGGTCGAGAACGAGGTCCTGGGCGCGGGCCGCGTCGCCTTCCAGGAGGCCTGCGAGTACCCGGACGGGGTGAAGGTCCTCGGTGCCGAGACGCTGGAGGTGCGCGACGGCAAGATCGTCCGGCATGTGGGCGTCGAGGCCTGGGACGGGTAGGACGAAACGTGGCCGCGGGTCCCTGCGGCCTTAAACCGAAGCAGTCGTCAGGACCTCGGGCGCTCCTACGCTCTTGATGCCCCGGCGGCCAATGCCGGCAAGACCTCCCGCCCGTAGGCGTCGAGCGTCTCCTCCATCGCGTCGTGCATGAGGTAGACGTTGAACTGGTCCACGCCGAGGTCCTTCAGCTCCGTGAGCTTCTTCACGTGGTCATCGGCGGTGCCGAGGACGCAGAAGCGGTCCACTATGTTGTCCGGGACGAAGTCTGTGGTGGGGTTTCCGGCCTGGCCGTGGTGGCTGTAGTCGTAGCCCTGGCGGGCCTTTATGTAGTCGGTAAGGGCGTGCGGGACCCCGCCGTCCTCGCCATACCGTGAGACGAGGTCGGCCACGTGGTTGCCGACCATCCCCCCGAACCACCTGCACTGGTCGCGCTGGTGGGCGAGGTCGTCGCCGACGTAGGCCGGGGCCGCGACGCAGATCTTCACTTCTTTCGGGTCGCGGCCCGCCTCCCTGGCCGCGTCGTGGACGTGCTTCATGGTCCACTCGAGGATGACGGGGTCGGCGAGCTGGAGGATAAAGCCGTCGGCCTTGCGCCCGACGAGGCTCAGCGCCTTCGGGCCGTAGCCTGCCATCCAGACGTCGAGGCTGCCGTCTCTTACCCAAGGGATCCTGACGTTCACGCCGCCGTAATCCGCCTCCCGGCCCTCGGCCAGGTCCTTTATTACGCGCATCGCCTCCTCGAGCTGGCGCAGCGTGGTCGGCTTGCGGCCGAGGACGCGCACGACGGAGTCGCCGCGCCCGATGCCGCAGATGGTCCGGTTGCCGAACATGTCGTTGAGCGTCGCGAAGGTAGACGCCGTGACCGAAGGGTCGCGGCTCACCGGGTTGGTGACGAAGGGGCCGACCACTATCCTCTCCGTCGCGGAGAGCATCCGGGAGTGGATGACGTACGGCTCCTGCCAGAGGATGTGCGAGTCGAATGTCCATGCGTGGGTGAACCCGAGCCGTTCAGCTTTTTGTGTTAACTCAATGACACGCGAGGCTGGTGGGTTCGTCTGTAGTGTTACGCCGAAGTCCAACGCTTCAGTCCTTTCCCGAGCCCGAGATGGCGGTGGCGGCGCCCAGGGCGAGGTAGACGCTCCCGGAGGCGTAGCGACCGGCGCGCCTGAAGCCCGGGTCCTCGTTCTTGCGCCTCAGCCGGTCGGCGGCGATGCCGGAGAGCAGGGCGTAGAGGCCGTCGGTGAAGAGGGCGATGCCGACGAACGTGGTGCCGAGCAGGGCTATCTGCGCGGTGACCCCGCCGCGCGACGGGTCGACGAACTGGGGCAAGAAGGCCAGGAAGAAGAGCGCGGTCTTGGGGTTCAGGACGTTGACGATCACGCCCTGCGAGAAGACGCGCGACAGCGGCTCGCTGCCGACGGTCACGGCGGTCTCTTCTTCGTCGCGGGCGAGGAAGCGGGCGATGCCTAGGTAGATCAGGTACGCCGCGCCGAGCCACTTGACGACGGCGAAGGCGGCGGCCGACGAGACCAGAACCGCGGAGAGCCCGAGCGCGGCGAAGAGCACGTGCACGAAGCCGCCTGCGCCTATGCCCAGCACGGAGACCAGGCCGGCCGGGCGTCCCCCCTCGACGCTGCGGGCGACGATGTAGAGGACGGCCGGGCCAGGCACGAGGGTCAGCGCCAGCGAGGCGGCGACGAAGAAGCCGTAGGTGGTGGCGTCGGGCATCCCTCCCTCCTTACGCCGTCTCCGGCTCCCCGCCAGCCTCCCTGGTCCGTTCGGTGGCGCCGCCCGTGGCGACGGTGAGGATCAGGTACGCGAGGCCCGCGACCAGGAAGGTGAAGAACAGACCGTAGTTGTAGAGGCTCTCGACGAACGTCGGGTTCTCGAAGACGCCGGCGAAGCCTGAGGTCGTGGCGGCCTTTATGAAGCCTGGCAGGACGGGGCCGACGCCGATGACGATCGCGGCTATGGCGCGCCAGTTCCAGCCGCCCGAGTAGGCGTAGCGGCCGTCGTGCTTGTAGAGGTCCGCCAGGTCGAGGTGCCTCTTGCGCAGTATCCAGTAGTCCACGATCATCACGGCCCCTATCGCCCCGAGCAGGCTCCCGTAGCCCACCAGCCACGTGAAGATGTAGGCCCCCACGTTGTTGAAGAGCATCCACGGGAAAGAGACGACGCCCAGCAGCGCCGTTATGATGCCACCCGTGCGGAAAGAGATGTGCTTCGGCGCCAGGTTTGAGAAGTCGAACGATGGGGAGACAACATTCGCCGCCATGTTCGTCGAGATCTGGGCTATCGCTATGACGAACATCGCGATTATCAGGAGTATGGGGAGGTCGGTGAGGAGCCCGGTGACGAGGGCGACCGGGTCCCAGATCGCCTCGTCGAAGACGACGATGGTAGCGGCCGTTACGGCTATCCCTACAAACGAGAACGCGGTCATCGTCAGCGGCAGGCCTATGGCCTGTCCGACGACCTGCGAGCGCTGGCTCTTGGCGTAGCGGGTAAAGTCCGGGATGTTCAGGGACACCGTGATCCAGTACCCCACGTTCGCGGCCAGGGAGGGCCAGAAAAGCGCCCAGAACGGCGCGTTGCCCGTCCGGAGCTCCGAGGAGGTCGAGAGCACGTTGCCGAGCCCGCCGCCGGCCGATATGCCCCAGACCAGGAGCGCCAGGCTGCCGACGATCAGGAGCGGCGCCGAGAGGGACTCGAACCACTTGACGCCCTCGACGCCGAACCAGATGATCACGACCTGTATCGCCCAGAACACCATGAAGGTTATTGCCGTGTTCCCCGGCACCTCGCCCCAGCCGCCCCAGACGGCGCCTATCAGCGAGCTGAGCGCGAGCCCCCCGATCCAGGTCTGTATCCCGAACCAGCCGCAGGCCACGAGCGCCCGGGCTATCGCGGCGAAGTTGGCCCCCCGCACCCCGAAAGACGCCCGCACGAAGACGGGGAAGGGCACCCCCCACTTCGTCCCCGCGTGGGCGTTGAGGAGCATCGGTATGAGGACGAGCAGGTTCCCCAGAGATATGGTCAGTAGCGCCTGCCACCAGAGCATCCCCGCCGCCATCAGGCCAGAGGCGAGGGTGTACGTAGTGATGACTATCGCCATCCCGATCCAGAGCGCCGCGATGTTGTACGTCGTCCACGTCCTATCTTCCGGCCCCGTCGGCGCCAGGTCCTCGTTGTAGAGGCTCGACGAGCTCACCCCGGCCTTGATCCTGGACAGCTCCGCCGGATCGTGGAATCCGAAATCCCCGTAACGCTCACGTTCCACGTGCCGCTCCTCCCTTTGGTCGTCGCCGGCTTGTCGGCGCCTCAGCCCGTCAGCATTTCGGCTTTTTGCTGACGGGCCGAGAGCCGTCGGAGACGGCGTGCTGACTAGCTGACCAGCTTCTCAATCGTCTTCTCCGTCAACCTGTGCAACGCCCGCACCGAGAGCTCCAGGTCCTCCTCGGGCGTGTCCTCGTCCTTTGTGTGGCTTAGGCCGCGGAGGCTCTTCACGAAGAGCATAACGGTAGGCATGAGGCGGGCCATCTCGGCGGCGTCGTGGAGCGGCCCGCTCGGCAGGCGGTGGGAGGTGCCGGCCACCTCGTTTACGGCCTCCTCGGCGAGCTCTATCAGTTGATCGTCGAAGGGGATCGGCTCTATCCGCCAGAGGCGCTCCCACTCCACCGATACGCCCTCTTCGAAGGAGATGCGCTCGGTGGCGCCCTGCGCGGTGTCGAGCATGTCGGCGAGCACGCCCGCGTCGAGGGCGCGCTGGTCCAGGGACATCTCGCACCAGCCGTTGAACGCCGTAACTATGGCAGGGTTGACGTTCACGAAGCCCGTGGTCGCCCGCACGTCGTCGCGGCTGGCGGCGTCGTCCCTGAACTCGATGGCGGACCGGGCTGCGGCGACGAAGGCGTCGCGCCTCACGTCCATGGGCGTCGAGCCCGAGTGGGCGTGCTGGCCCGTGAAGCGGACGGCGTGACGCTCGACGCCGAAGGTCCCGAGCACGACGCCCAAAGGCAGGCCCATCCTTTCGAGGACGGGACCCTGCTCTATGTGGAGCTCCAGGTAGGCCGCGGCGTTCTCCAGCTGCTTTCCGGCCTCGTTGGCCCTGTCGAGGTCGACCCCGTGCTCGCGCAGCGCGTCGGGAAGCGCCACGCCTTCCCTGTCTTTGAGGTTGCGTACGTCGTCGGGCTTCAGGGCGCCGGCGGCGGAGCCCGAGCCGAAGAGGCTCCGCCCGAAGCGGGCGCCCTCCTCGTCCGCCCAGTCGACTAGGCGTAGGGTCAGGGGGCGTCGTTGCGGGGCGAGGGCCCGCATGACCTCGAGGGCGGCCACCACGTTCAGGGCGCCGTCGAGCCAGCCGCCGTTCGGGACGGAGTCTATGTGGCCCCCGAGGACCACCGCCCGCTCGGAGTCGCCGGGGGCCGTCGCCCAGACGTTGCCCGCCTCGTCCGTCTCTATCCGGGTGATGCCCTCTATCTCCTCGAGCTTGCCCCTGAACCACTCGCGGGCCTTCGTCCACTCGTCTGTCCAGGCGACGCGGCGGGCGCCGTCGGGGCCACCCGTCAGTTCGGCTAGCTCCTTGAGCTCATCGACGGCGCGGCGGGCGTCCACGCCCCCGGCCTGCACTAGCCGACCTTCGCCGCTTCGCCGGCGACGGCAAGGGCCTCCTCGAAGGCGTTGGCCGCCTCTTCGGCTGCCTCACGGGTGACGGTGAGGGGCGGGGAGATGCGGACGGCGTTCGCGCCGATGCCGCCCTTGCCGACGAGGACCCCGCGCTCCTTGCAGGCCTGCAGGAAGCGGACGGCGGCGGGAGGGTTCGGCGAGCCGTCCGGGCCGACCATCTCAAGGGCGAGCATCAGGCCGCGCCCGCGCACCTCGCCCACGACGGGGCTCTCCTTGGCCATGTTCGCCAGGCGGTCCTTCAGGTAGCCGCCGACCTCGTCTGCGTTCTTCTGGAGGTCGTTGTCCAGGATGTAGTTCAGGTTGGCGAGGGCCCCCGCCGTTGAGACGTGGTTGCCGCCGAAGGTGGCGAGGTGGAGCTTGCCCGACATGGAGTCGATGATGTCGGCGCGGCCCATCACCGCGCCGATGGCGAGGCCGTTGCCGAGGCCCTTGGCCATCGTGATCATGTCGGGCTCGATGCCTGACTCCTCGATCCCCCAGAAGTGGCTGCCGGTCCGCCCGAACGCCGTCTGTACTTCATCCGAGATGTACAGGATGCCGGTCTCGTCGAGCACCTCCTTTACCCCCCTTATGTACTCGGGCGGCAGCTCTATAAAGCCGCCCACGCCCTGCACGGGCTCCGCTATGAGGGCCGCGACGTGGCCCGTGGTCGCCGTCCGTACAAGGTTGCGCATGTCGTCTGCGCAGGCTTTGGCGAACTCTGGGTCGTCCTTCTCGTAGCGGCCGTAGAGCGAGGAGTAGGAGTGGTGCGGCGGCATCGCGTAGGTTACGTCAAGCGCCGAGCGGCTCGTCGGGCGCCAGGTGCTCTGGCCCGTGATGCCCATCGTGCCGAAGGAGCCGCCGTGGTAGGAGCCGCGCATCGCGAGGACCTCGCTCGAGCGACGGTACTGCGTCGCGAAGAGGAGCGCCGCCTCGTTCGCCTCCGAGCCGCTGCTCACGAAAAAGACCTTCTGGTCGCCCGAGATCGGGGAGAGCTCTATCAGCTTCTCGGCGAGCTTCACCTGGTTCTCTATGAGGTAGAGCGTGGAGGAGTGCAGGATCTTGCCCGCCTGCTCGCGCACGGCCTCGACGATCTCTGGTATGTTGTGCCCGCTTATGGTGGTGACGATCCCACCGAAGAAGTCCAGGTACTCGTTGCCCTCCGAGTCCCATACCTTGAAGCCCTCTCCTTGGGAGAGCTCTATGGGCTCGTCGTAGTAGAGCGCGACCCACCCAGGCATAACGCTCTTGTGCCTCTTGAGTAGCTCGTCGTGGCTCATGCTCTGTACTCGCTTTCCTATGTAGTCATGACGACGAGGGATTCGTGCTCCTCCCCCGTCCGGAGGGAATCCTTAAAGACGCCCTCGGCGCCGAAGCCCCCGGACCCGTAGAGTCCCCGCGGCCAACGGCCCGTAAGATCCAGGTCCCCCCGGGCGTCGGACCCGGGCGGGCGCGGTTCTCCGGCCCGGTCCCCGGGCGTTCCTCCGGCCTCAAACCGCGACCGGCCCGATGCTCGGCAGGTTCAGCGAGCGCTCGACGAATTTTCCGGATCCCCTCTCCCCCAC